>CANQRY010000006.1 GCA_947626335.1 uncultured Clostridia bacterium
TGTCATGGAAAAATTTTTATGATTTAAAAATATTAAAAATTTTAATATTTCTATTGACAATTAATAGTTAGACTTTCCATTTGTTCATTATTCTATAATTTTTGCTTTTGCTTTGCCATCTTGCAAACGAATTTGAATGTTTTGTTCTACTTTTAAATCTTTTACACTTTTTATATTTTTTCCATTTACTGAAACAATACTATATCCTCTTGCTAAGGTCTTTAGCGGGCTTAAAGCATCTAATTTTAAAATTAAGTTTTGTGCATTTGATTTTTCTTTTTCAATTTTTTTATCTATTAAATGTTCTAAGTTTTTTTCTATTTTGTCTATTTCTAAATATTGTTCATGAATTTTTTGTAAAGGCTCTCTAAATGCTCTTCTTGTCATACATTTTTCATAATGTAATTTCATTAGTTCTATTTTTCTAAGCAATGCTTGTTTATATCTACTTTGATATAGATTTAAGTTTTCTTTAACATTTTGAATGTTTGGT
Organism: uncultured Clostridia bacterium; assembly: GCA_947626335.1. Taxonomy (GTDB): domain Bacteria; phylum Bacillota; class Clostridia; order TANB77; family CAG-508; genus CAG-273. The sequence goes on from CANQRY010000006.1 coordinate 494, forward strand.
ACGGCAAGTTCTGCAGCTGCAGATGGTGTTGGTGCTCTTAAATCAGCTACAAAGTCAGATATTGTAAAATCAGTTTCATGTCCTACTGCTGAAATAACTGGCAATTTTGAATTATATATTGCTCTTGCTACAATTTCTTCGTTAAAAGGCCATAAATCTTCAAGTGAACCTCCTCCTCTTGCTACAATTAAAACATCTGCCAAATTATTTTTGTTCATTATTTCAATTCCTTCTGCTATTTTTTGCGCAGCTCCTTCTCCTTGAACAGGTACTGGAAAAAGTTTAATATATACATTTGGATTTCTTCTAGTAGATACATTTATTATATCTTTAATTACAGCCCCAGTATTTGAAGTTAAAACTCCTATTACTTGTGGCATAAATGGAATTTTTAATTTATGTTCTTGTTTAAAAAGTCCTTCTTTTTCTAGTTTTTCTTTTAAGGCCTCATATTTTGCTCTTAGGTCTCCTACTTTATCTACTTGTTTTACTGCTTTTGCATATAATTGATAAGTTCCGTCTCTTTCAAAAACAGAAACACTGCCTAATATAATTACCTTCATGCCATCTTGCAGAGTAAAGTCTAAATGTGAAGTATATGTTTTAAACATAATACTTTTTATTAAAGACTTTTCATCTTTTAATGTAAAATAAATATGCCCAGTATAATGATATTTACAGTTAGATATTTCGCCTTCTACTAGTACATTTGCAAAATATTCATCTTCTTCAAATTTTTCTTTTATATAACTATTTAACTCACTTACACTAATTGGGTTATATGTCATTTATTACTCCTTATTTGCAATTCCTAATTGTTTAATTATGTTTGCTAAAATTCCATTAATAAAGCTGGGTGAGGTTTCTTCGCCGTATTTTTTAGCAAGCTCAACCGCTTCATTAACAACTACTTTATATGGCACTTCTGTATATATCATTTCATAAATTGCAAGTTCTAATAATGCAAGATTTACTTTTGAAATTCTACTAATATCCCATTTTTCTTTTAGATTTTGTGAGATATATTTTAAAATTTCTTCTTTATTTTTTTCTATGCCATTTATTGTACTATCTATATATTCTTTTACTTTTTGCTCTTTAATTTCTTGAGATTCTAAAAACATATTTATTTGTTCTTTTTGTTCATCTTTAGAGGTTTTTTGAATTTCTAGGCTATATAATAATTCAAAGGCAAGGCCTCTACTTTCACTTCTTGTCATTTTTGTTACTCCTTTATATTTTCCCTTTTTATTATTAAGTAATACTAGCTTTAAATTTGCTAGTATATTTAAGCAAATTTTAAAGTCTAGATTAAATTATTTATAATTTATCTATAAAGTTTTTAGTTTTTTCTTTTACATTTTCTTTATTTTGTTGAATGTAGTTTCCAAAATAAACACAAACAATAACTAGTGCAATACCAATAATGAATTTATATAAGTTTGTACATAAAAGTATAATTGCAAGTAACAGTCCTACTATAAATCCAACTATTGCACCTAAGTATTTTCCAAAAAACGTTTTAAAATCCTCCATATTATTCATTTCCTTTCCCCGAAAATGTATTATTCTTGTACTATATTTTTTACAGGTTCTATATCTTTTATTTTTATATTTACCTCTTTTACCTCTAAGTCTGAGGTTCTTTTAATTGCTGTTTTAATTTTAGTTTGTAAATTTGTAGATAATTCTTTTATAATAGCATTTTCTTTTACACTTAAATTTAAATATACTTTAACATTATTTTCTTTATCTAATTCTACTTTTGTAGTAACATTTTCTGCACTATCAAAGCCCCTTACTACATTATTTACTAAATTTTCTAATGTGTCTTTTGTAATAAGCAATTTTCCATCTGAATTTTCTAATAAAATTCCATTTTTATAATCTATAGTATCTTTTGATTCTCCTGAAAAAAATATGCATTTTATTGCTAATAAAATAAATATAACATCTAATGTTATCATAATATTGCAACATACTTGATTATTTATCATTGTTTTTACAAGATCATATGCAAAGTCTAAATTTATCCAACCAAAAATCATAAGACATGAAATTATTGAAATTATTAGTATTAAAGTTGAAAATAAAGCTAGTCCAATTTTATCTAAAATTTTCATAATTTATCCTCCGTTTTTAATTTTATATTTTTTAATATAAGAAAAGTGGCTTCGCCACATGTACAGGTTTGCTTTGTAAACCGCACAGCCCAAGGTAACTTAACCTTGTTGTACAGCAAAAATCTTCGATTTTTCCTATACAATAAAATATAGGCACGGCAATAATAAGTACCATTTCCGTGCCTCATACTTTTAATATTTTATTCATTACTTTCTGAATTTGACTTATTTTCCATATTCTCTGTGCTAACGCCTTGAATATGTACATTAACTTCTACGACTTTTAAACCTGTCATATTTTCAACAGCTTTTTTAACTCTGTTTTGAATTTCAAATGCAACATCAGGAATTCTTGTACCATATTCAACAATAATATTTACATCTATTTTTGTTTCTTTTTCTCCTGAATCTACTTTAATACCTTTTGATAAATTCTTTTTTCCACTAAGTACTTCAGAAATTCCTCCTGCAAATCCTCCTGACATTTCTGCAACTCCTGGTACCTCTGCTACTGCAACGCCTGCTATAACAGCAATAACATCATCAGCTATTCTTATATTTGTATTGCTTTCTAATGCAACTTCTCCTTGATTTTCTACAACTTCTTCTACTTTATTTTCATTGTTTTCTCCCATAAAAAATTCCTCCTTTTCTTATGATAGTATAAGTATATCAATTCTATCAAAAATTTACAACTATTTTTTGAAATTTAGTTTTATTTTTCCATATAAATTACATTTGTTTTAGAAAAGTTTTTAAACTTTTATGCTATACAGAGAGATATATATAATAAAAAGGTGTCTTAAAAATAAGACACCTCTTTTGAGAGTATTGCTCTTGTGCTCTAATCATGAACACTGTCAGGATACTCCGTCTTCCACGTATGCTCAATCGTGAGAATTGCGGAATACGGAATATCCGCATACGAAGCGGAGAATTTGCTGCTTTCCCCATCTCTGGTCTTCTGAACAGAGACGTAGTATTCATCATAATTGATGACCACGCCGCTCAGTTGGAAGCCGTTCCGCATAAAAATCCGAATGACTTTTTTCTCGTTCATGGACGTGTTCAGTGTTTCTCCTAAAATGTAACCTGGCATTTTTTGCACTCTCTTTCTTAATTTATTTGTAAGACATATTAGCCTTACATACCTTATATTATACCATATTTTAGCTTGAATAGCAAGTTATTCAAACACGCTACCTGCATTAAGTTTGTTTCCTCTTAAAAAGTCTTTTGCATTCATTTTTTTAGAATTTTCTGCTTGAAGCTCTAATACTTCTATAATTCCATCTCTTGTTTTAACATATAAACCTTGCTTTTCATCTGCTAGCAAAATAGTACCTGCAATTATTTGAGGAAGCTTATAATCATATTCTCTCATAGGTTCATGTATACTTAAAAAATCTTTATCACTTAAATTTTGGACCCTCCAAAATTTTATTTTTTTATCATTTAAAAATGTATATGCACCCATAATTGGATTTAGCCCTCTTACTAGGTTTTTAATTTCTAATGATGTTTTTTCTTGCCAGTTTATTTTAGCCATTTCTTTAGAAAGCATTGGTGCCATTGTAAAGTTTTCTGGCTGTTTTTGTCTTGGTGCTTTTTTTTCTTCCACTAATTTTAATGTATCTACTAATAAACTTCCACCTATTTTGCTTAGTCGCTCCCAAAGTTCTCCAGTTGTTTCGTTTTCTCCAATTTCTACTTGTTTAGTTAAAATAATATCTCCTGTGTCCATTCCTTCATCCATATACATAGTAGTAATTCCTGTTATGCTATCACCATTTAGTACTGCCCATTGAATTGGTGCAGCTCCTCTGTATTTAGGTAAAAGTGAACCATGAACATTTATTGAACCTAATTTGGGTATTTCTAATAATTCTTTTGGTAAAATTTTTCCATATGCAACAACACATATTACATCTGGATTTAATGATTTTATTTCATTTAAAAATTCTTCGTTATTTCTTATTTTTTCTGGCTGATAAACATTATAACCTTTTTGAATAGCATATTCTTTTACAGGAGATGCTATCATTTTCATTCCTCTTCCTTTTGGTTTATCTGGATTTGTTACAACAGCCAAAATATTATGTCCAGCATTACTTATGCTCTCTAAAGACTCTTTTGCAAAGTCTGGAGTTCCCATAAATACAATATTAAGCATTATTTATTCTTTCCTTTCTTTTGATCTTCTGGAGTTACATATTCTAATGTACCTGGAATAATTTTATCTACAAATAAAATTCCATTTAAATGGTCTATTTCATGTGAAATTGCTTGTGCTAAAAGGCCTTCACCTTTTATTTTTATTTTCTTTCCATCTTCATTTAATGCTTCAATTGTAACTTCCATTGGTCTTACAATTTTAGCAAATTGATTTGGAAAGCTAAGGCATCCTTCTTCTACTTCTTGCTCGCCTTTTTCTTTAATGATTACAGGATTTACTAATTTAATTGGTCCTTTATCATCATAAAGATCTATAACAACTAATCTTTTTAAGAGTCCAATTTGAGGTCCTGCTAGGCCTACTCCATTATAATGATGTAAGGTTTCCACCATATCATCTAGTATTTGTTTAATTTTTTCATCTACTACTTCTACTTCTCTTGATTTTTTTCTTAAGATTTCGTCTCCATCTTCTCTTACAATTCTAATTGCCATTTTTGCTTCATCCCTTTCCTAAACACAAACAAGATTGAAAAATATTTGTATTTCCACTCTTTTTCTATTAATACCAATTAGTAGGATTCAAATCAATAATCATTCTAGTATTACCAGTTTTGCTTTCTTTTTGCTCATTATATTTGCTAGTTAAATCATTCATTAAACTTATAATTTCATTATTATATTTGCATTTTATAATAATTCTATAACGATACCTGTTTTTTATTTTATCTATTGGTGCTGGCATTCCTTGATATAATATTATCTTCAAGTTTTCTGTTAATACTCTATTTTTTAAATATTGATGTAATTTTTTAGTAATTTGAATTGCCTCATTTTCGCATTTAGAGGTAATTCCAATTACTATTATATCGCAAAATGGCGGATATTTCAATTGTTTTCTCATTTTAATTTCTGCAGCATAAAATAATTTATAGTCTTGTTTTTTGCTACATTCTATACTAAAGTTATCTGGGTTAAATGTTTGTATTATAACTTTGCCTTCATCTTTTTCTCTACCAGCTCTTCCGTGCAACTTGTGTTAATAACTGAAAAGTTATTTCATTTGCCTTAAAATCATCTACATTTAAACTACTATCTGCTGCTATAACCCCAACTAATGTAACATTTGGAAAATGGTGTCCCTTAACTACCATTTGTGTTCCGATTAAGATATCTATTTTATCATTTTTAAATTTGTTTAAAATTTCCTCATGTGAGTTCTTTTTATTAACTGTATCAACATCCATTCTAATTGTACTTGCTTCTGGGAATAGCATATGTATTTGTTCTTCTAGTTTTTGGGTTCCTGCTCCAAAGTGCTTTATATTTTTGCTACCGCAATTAGGGCAGGTAGTAATCATTGGTGTTTCAAATCCACAATAATGGCATTTTAGTTTATTTCCTTTTGCATGATATGTTAAAGTAATATTACAATTTTTGCATTTTACAGTTTCACCACAATCATGGCACATTATAAAACTTGAAAAGCCTCTATGATTTAAAAATAATATTGTTTGCTTTTTATTATTTAAGTTTTCCCTTATTGCATTATATAGACTTTTACTAATCATAGATTTATTACCTTGAGCTAGTTCATTTTTTAAGTCTACAATTTCTACATTGGGTAGCTTTCCTTCATTTACTCTTTTAGGTAATTCTAATAAAGTAATTTCTCCTTTTTGTGCTTTATAATATGAGCCCAAATCAGGTGTAGCGCTACCTAAAACTACTGGAATATTTTTTTCTTTAGCTAAATATGTTGCAATTTCTTTTGTATGGTATCTTGGTACCATTTCAGACTTATATGATTGATCATGCTCCTCATCAATAATAATTAACCCTAAATTGCTAACTGGTGCAAATATAGCAGACCTAGCACCTATTATAATTTTTGCTTCATTTTTTCTTATTTTGTTCCATTGGTCATAACGTTCACCAACAGATAATTTACTATGAAGAACTGCTATTTTTTCTTCTCCAAAACGAGAAATAAACCTTTCTATAGTCTGTGGGGTTAAAGATATTTCTGGTACTAACATAATGCTAGTTTTACCATTTTTTAATACTTTTTCAATTAACTGTAAATATACTTCTGTTTTTCCGTGAGCCGAGTTACTCCAAATAATAGAAATTCTGAATATAGGCTATCATCTATTGCATCACTTATAACTTTAAAGGCATTTTCTTGTTCTTTGTTTAAGTTTAAATTATTGGTTTTTTGAACCACTTTATTTGCAAGCGGATTTCTTTCAACTTGCTTTTCTACAATTTCTACATAGCCATTTTTGCAGGCTGTATTAACAACAGCTCTGCTTACATCTGCAAAAATTTCTAAATCTGAAAATAGTGCTCCATCATTTTGAATTAAAAACTTAAGAAGCCTAATTTGTTTTTCTGATTTTATTTTTTTGTTTTCTATTTCTTCATTTATTTCTTCTGCATCTTTTTTTAAATATACAAAAGATACTGTTTTTTCTTTTACTCTATTTTCTATTATTTTTGTAGTAGTCCCTGGTGGAAGCATTAGTTTTATACAGTCTGAAACATTGCAAAAATACCTATTTGCCATCCATTTTGCAAGTTTAATATTTTCTTTAAAAATGTATTCTGTCTCATCTACTGTTTGTATTTCTTTTACTTCAAACTCAGAAGTTTCTTTAATATTTACAACAAAGCCTTCATCTAGTGTTTTACGATTTCCAAATGGCACCAAAACTCTACTTCCAATTTTTACTTTGGAAGATAAATTTACTGGTATTTTATAATCAAATACTTTATTTAATTGTTTTGCATTACTATTTAATATTACTTCTGCTATCATAACTTTCCTTTGGTTTTAATTTAGATATATCATATCAAAATTATATAAAAAAATCAAACTAAAAGAAGCCATTTTAAAATTCGGCTTCTGTTTTGTTTAAGTCATATTCATTTTTTATGATATTCATGATAATATTTACGGTTTTTTCTAAGTTGTTATTTTTTAAAACATAATCATACATTAAAATTTTAGATTCTTCAAAGTCGAATCTAGCAAGTCTTAGGTTAATTTCTTCTTCACTTGGGTTATCTATTCTTTCTTCTAGACGTTTTCTTAGCTCTTCTTTTGGCACTCTTAAAAATATGGTAACTATTTTTATTTCATTTCCTAATATTTTAGTTAGATTTTCTACTCCATTAACTTCTATATCTTTTACAATTATTTTGCCGCTTTGTATTTTTTCGTTTAATAATTTTTTAGAAGTTCCATAATAATGGTCATGATGAATAGAATATTCGTAAAGTTCTCCTCTTTTTATCATACTTTCAAACTCTTCTTTAGTAACAAAGTTGTAAGTTTTACCTGGTATGTCGCCTTCTCTTTGTGGCCTATCTGTGTATGATGGAAGAGATTCTACATTTTCCATTCTTTTAATTAATTCATGTTTTATTGTATCTTTTCCAGCTCCTGATACTCCAGATAGTAATACTAGCATATAGTCACCTTACCTTCTGCTATTTCATCTGCTGCAAGTGACACAGCTGATGGCTCCTCACATTTAGTAAGTGGTGTACTTCCAGCTGATATTTGTCTTGCTCTTTTTGAAGTAACTGTTACTAATTGAAAACGATTATCTACCTTTTTTAACAAATCTATTACTGTTGGTTTTACTAACATAATTTTTTACTCTCCTTTATTTTATAATTCTTCTTTTTTATTTGGTTCTTCCTCATATCTTCCTGCTACTGTTTCTGGTTGAACAGATGATAATACAATATGTTCTGAATCTGTAATTATTACTGCTCTAGTTTTTCTACCACATGTAGCATCAATTACTCTACCATTATCTTTTGCTTCTTGTATAAGTCTTTTTATTGGTGCAGATTCTGGGCTTATTATTGCTACAATTCTATTTGCTGCTATAACATTTCCATAGCCAATGTTAACTAACTTCATAAAGTCCTCCTTTATAAATTTTATTCAATATTTTGGATTTGTTCTCTTATATCTTCAAGCTCAGTTTTTAAATCAATTACTAAATTTGTTATTTCTAACTTTCCTGACTTAGAACCAATTGTGTTTATCTCACGATTCATTTCTTGAACTAAAAAATCTATTTTTTTACCGCATGAGGCATCCTTTGTTTCTAATAAACCTTTAAATTGTGCGATATGGCTTTTTAACCTAGTTAGTTCTTCTTCAGTTGAAAATTTGTCAGAGTATATTACAATTTCTTGTGAAAGTCTTGTTTGATCTACTACATCTACTTTTAGAATTTCTTTTATTCTTTCTTCTAATTTTACTACATATTCTTCTATAAGTCCAGTAGAAAGTTCTGAAATTTTGTCGACATTTTTTGCTATATTTTCTAATCTTACTTCAATATCTTGCTTTATTTTGTTTCCTTCTACTTTTCGCATTTCTATAAAATTATCTAATGCTTTTTCTAAACATTCTGAAAGTTCATTCCAAATAAGTTCTAAACCTTCTTCTTCAATATTTACATTTAAAACATCTGGCATTTTAGAAATTTCGGTTGCACGTAATCCACTAGGAATTTCAGTTTCTTCTGCTAAATTTGTTAGTTCTTCAATATATTTTTTAGCAAGCTCTTTGTTAATAACAACATTTTTTCCTTCTATACCGTAATTTGCATAACTAATAAATACTTCTATTTTTCCCCTAGATACCCTATTTAATACAGCTTTTCTAACTTTATCTTCTAGGTACAGTAAATTACGTGGAGTTTTCACAGTAATATCTGCATATTTATGATTTACAGAGCGAATTTCTACTAAATATTCTCTTGAATCTTTTTCTAATTTAGCTCTGCCAAATCCCGTCATACTATTCATTTTCTGCTCCCCTTTTCTCGTTTTTCACAATTTCTTTAATAGAGTTTGTTGAATATTTTTTTCTTAATTTTATATAAATATAAATTGCCTTTGCTATATAGTAAATTGAGAACATATATGTTACTAAAACTGTTAATGGTATGAATTTATTTGACCACATTAAATTAACATATAATAGTCCCATTGTAACAAAGGCCAGTACTAAGACCTCAATTCCGCACTATAGCAAAATTTCCGTTATCTTTTTTATATGCAATTTCAAATACAATAATTGATATAATAAGCACAGCTAAACTAAATACTTTTAGGTCCGTTGTAAATTTTGCATCATCAATATTTATAAAACCTAAAATAATGAAATTAAAATAAACCATTATCATAACTGCAATAATAATGTTTTGAAATAGCTTGCTTGATAACTTTTTTTCACCTTCTGATGATATTTTTTTATTTGCTCTTCTTTCTGCTTTAGCTATTTTTTTGATTTCTTCTAACTCTTTTGCTCCAAGTTCTTTTACAGCTTTTTGTTCTTTAATATCTTCATTATCTTCTTTTGAAATTTCTTCATCTTTTATTTTTTCTGATTTAATAACTTTAGCTTCTTCTTTTGCTGATGTTTTTTTTGTTTTTGATTTTTTACTTTCTTTAACTTCTATATTCTTTGTTTCTGCTTTATGTTTAGGTTTTTGGCTTACAGCCTCTTTTTTAGTTTTCTTTTGATTTGCATCAATATTTTCTATTTTAGACATAACTTCTATGGCTTTAGGTTCTTTGCTTTCTTCTTTTTCTTTTTTTGCTTTAGGTTTACTTGTACTTTTATTAGTTGTTTTAGTTTTACTTACTTTAGTTTCTGCTTTTTTAGTTCTTGATGCTTTTGGTTTTTCTTGTGCATTTTTTTCTGTGGTATTTTTTGCTGTGGTATTTTTTGCTGCAACAGATGAACTTCTTTTTTGTACTGCTTTTTTTGTATTTCCTGTTGCTATTTTTTTAGTGGTTTTCGTTTTTTGCTCTGTTTCTTCTTCATCTTTTTCTACTTGTTTTTTTGTAGCCATTTATTTCCTCCTTACATTTCATATTCATAAATTATATTACTCATTACCATTATTGCTGCCGTTTCTGTTCTTAAAATTCTTTTTCCTAAAGTTACAGGCTTCGCACCTTGGTTTATTAAAGAGTTCGCCTCCATATTATCAATACCTCCTTCTGGTCCAATAATGACGGCTATTTTTGCGTTCTTGAGATTTTTTATGTTTTGTAACTCTTTTTTTAGTGTGTTTTTATTTTCTTGCTCATAAGCTAAAATTGTAAGATCAAATTCATTTAATTTTTTATATAAATTTTCCATTGTAATTGGCATACTTATTTCCGGAACTATATCTCTATTACTTTGTTTTGCTGCCGATTCTGCAATTTTTTGCCAACGCTCTATTTTTTTTAATATATCTTTATTGTTTTCAAGCTTTACTACGCACCTTTTCATTATTACAGGTGTAATACCATATGCTCCAAGCTCTATATTTTTTTGTATTATATATTCCATTTTATCTGATTTTGGCAAACCCTGAAATATTGTAACTCTTGCATCTAACTCGTTTGATTCATTTATTTCTTTAAATATATTGCATAATATATTTTCTTTATTTATAGCGTAAATATTTGTTAAATAGTTTTTGTTACTTTGCATGTCACATATAACAAGCTCTTCCCCGCGGTTTTGCCCTTAAAACCTGAGTTATATGTTTTACGTCTTCTCCTAATATTTGTATTTGGTTATTACTAATTTGATTTGATTTTACAAAAAATTTTGGCATTATGTTACTCCTAAGTTTAGCTTTTTAACGATTTTATTATATCATACTTTTTTAATTTTGCAAGGGTATATATTTGTATAAAAATCATGATTTTTTGACACTTTTGTAATTTTAGTATATACTTAAATTACTATGAAAGAAGTAATTGTAAATTCTAAATATGATGGAAAAAAATTAAATAATTTTTTACTTAACACCTTTGATGGTCTTAGCAAAAATGAACTATATAAATCACTTAGAAAAAAAGATATTAGAATAAATGACGTAAAAGTTTCTGAAAATGTAGTAGTTCATAAAGGAGATAATATTAAGGTTTTTATTTCTGATGAAAAATTATATAAGCAAAATTTTAATGTAGAAATAATTTATGAAGATGATAATATTATTGCTGTAAATAAACCTGCGGGCTTAGAAGTAATAGAAAATAACAAGGTTTGTTTGACTTCTATTTTAAATAAGCTTTTAATAGAAAAATGTAAATCTAAAGAAGGAGCTTTTGTTAAGCCTTGTCACAGATTAGACAGAAATACTACTGGTCTTGTGCTATTTGCAAAATCTCAAGAAAGTTTAGATATTTTACTTGATAAATTTAAAAATAGAGAAATTGAAAAGCACTATAATGCTACTGTATATGGAATACCTAAAGAAAAACATGCAGATTTAACTGCATATTTATTTAAAGATGCTAAAAAATCTTTAGTATATATTTCAGATACTCCTAAAAAAGGCTATGAAAAAATTGAAACTTCTTATAAAGTAATTAGTAGTATTAAAGAAACAAATACAAGTATTTTAGATATTACTTTACATACAGGCAAAACTCACCAAATAAGAGCACATTTAGCACATATTGGTCTTCCTATTGTTGGCGACCGGAAAATATGGAAATAATGAGATAAATAAAAAATTTAAGGCAAAAGTGCAAGAGCTTACAAGCTATTCTATTGAATTTAAATTTACAGCTTCTGCAGGCATTTTAGATTATTTAAATAAAAAAAAAATAGTTTTAAAATAAAATTTGTGTAAAAGAAAAAGGCGGTTATAAGCCGCCTTTAAAAATTATTTTTTACTTAATAACTTCTTCAAATTCTTCTGCTGAAATAACTTCTTTTTCTATTAAAACTTCAGCTAACTTATTTAGTTTGTCCATGTTGTTAGCAAGTATTGTTTGTGCTTTTAAATATGCGTTATCTAGCATAATTTTAATTTCTGCACCTACTGCATCTCCAAATTTTTCCCCTAATAGTTGTAATTCATATGGGTCTTTCTCTGTATCTATTGAAATAGGTCCTAAATTGTCACTCATTCCATATTTAGTAATCATATCTTTTGCAATTTGTGTTGCAACTTCTATATCATTACTTGCACCTGTTGAAATATCGTTTAATGCTATTTTTTCTGCTGCCCTACCACCAAGTAGTGCTATTAGTTTTTCTTCCATTTCTGTTTTAGAAATATAGTATTTATCTTCGTTTGTTTTGTACATTGTATATCCACCTGCTATACCACGTGGAATAATTGAAACTTCTTTAATATCTTTTTGAGTTTCAAGCTGGCTACTTACAATAGCATGTCCTGCTTCATGAAAAGCTGTTAACCTTTTATCTTTATCTGATACTACTCTACTTTGTCTTTCTAGACCTACTGTAACCTTTTTTATTGCATCTTCAATATCGTCTTGTGTGATTTTTTCGTGTTTTTGAATTGTAGCAATAATAGCAGCTTCATTTAAAATGTTAGCAAGTTCTGCACCTGAAAATCCTGCTGTATCTCCTGCGATATCTTTTAAATCAACATTTGATTCTAACTTTTTATCTTTAGCATGAATTTTTAAAATTTCTTCTCTACCATGCATATCTGGAAGTGCAATATTTATTTGCCTATCAAATCTGCCTGGTCTTAATAAGGCTTTATCTAGCATTTCAGGTCTATTGGTTGCAGCTAGAACTATAATAGTTTCTTCTGTATCAAATCCATCCATTTCAACTAATAATTGATTTAATGTTTGATTGTTTTCTGTTTCTGCTCCGCTTCCACTTGTCCTTCTTGAACCTATTGCATCAATTTCATCTATAAATACAATACAAGGAGCAATTTTTTTAGCCTTTTCAAATAATTTTCTTACTCTAGATGCTCCAAGACCTGCAAACATTTCAATAAATTCGGAACCACTCATAGAAATAAATGGTACATTAGCTTCTCCTGCTATTGCTTTTGCAATTAAAGTTTTACCTGTACCTGGCTTACCACAAAGCAAAACTCCTCTAGGAATTTTTGCACCCATATCATAGAACTTTTTAGGCTTTTTCAAGAAATCTACTATTTCTATCATTTCATTTTTTTCTTCTTCTAAGCCTGCTACATCATCAAACTTTATTTTTGATTTAGTAGTTTCTGCATCATATACTTTTCCTTTATCGCCAAGCCCTTGCATTTTTAGAAGGAATACAAATAGAATTACAATTAAAATTGTAGGCAATAATGAAAATAGATATTGGAATATGGTTGTAAATATGCTTTGTTCTTTTTGAATTAACTCAAACTCATTTCCTGCTAATTTTTTTTCTTGAATTAACTCTACAAAGGCTTGTGTATTTGGCACAATTGAAGTTTTTTCTTCTTCTTCGCCTTTTAGTTTTACTTTTACAGTTGTACTTCCAACCTTCATTTCTATTTTTTCTATATTGTTTTTATCTACTTGTTCAATTAAGTCTGTATATGCAATTATTTTGTCGTCTTTGTTCTTATTTTTATTTATTAAAAGAACTGCAAAAATTGCTATAACAGCTATTAAAGCTGCTGCTAATACTATATAGTAAACTGTATATTTGTTTTGCTTATTTTTGTTATGCTCTTCTTCACTCATTTTTTTAACTCCTTTAATTACTTGGTTTTATATTAGCCTGTGGCTCTGGTCCACCATTTTGCTTATTTTTTTCATTTTCATCTTTATTTTGCTTTTCTTCTTTACGCTTTTTCTCGTCCTTTTTTCTAACTTTTTCTCTTTCCTCTTCTTCTCTTCTTTGTTGTTCTTTTTGCTCTAATTCTTGCTTTATTCTTTCTTGTTCTTGTATTATTTTAGAAAGTTCAATTTGTTTTTTTATTATATCTGATTTTATAAGAAGAATAGCTGTAAATATATAAATACAGGTAATTGCCATATACATTACTGAGAAATATGTAATTGTATATCCTGTTAATATATTTATAACTGTATAAACTAAGTTTAACATTATTGGAAGTGTTAAACTATATGCTGCTATATTATATACTGCACTGTATTTCAATCTTATTCTTGTAAAAATTCCTACAAAATATCCTATTAAAGAATAAAGAAGTACATCTAATAGTACAAGTGCAAAATTGTTAATAAATAGTGCTATAAACCATGCTATGAAAAATATTGCATATAGTCTATATTTTGCGTTTCCATTTATCAAAGATAAAACATCTTCTTTTTCTACATTTACTAAATGAACTGGCTCTGAAATATCTTTTAAGGAAATTGTAGTTAAGTTTGGTGTTACTTCTGTTTTTATAATTATCCTATCTTTTAAAATTATTATACCATTATAATACTCATTTAATTCCTGTTCATAATTATTTATTTCATCTTGTGAAATATCTTTTGTATTTATAACTATTTTTCCGTTAAAATTTTGATTTTCATCTATTATAATTGGTTCATCTGGATTATTTTTTGCCTTAACTATTAGCTTCCCATCTTTAAAATTTATAGTATCAATATTTGTATCTATATAATTTGCAATATTTTGAAGTGTTTGGTGAAACTTAATAGTTACGCTTGTTGCAGAAAAGAAAGCAAAAATAAGCATAAGTATTACTAGATATCCTATTGTTGTTCTTATTTTCTGTACTGCTAGTTTTTGATATTCTTCTAAATTAAATATACTTAATTTCCATTTTTTAAAAAATGGTATTTTGCTTTCTTCTTCCAATTTATTTACCTCTTTTCCTAATAACAATTAAGCCCTAAATTTTAATTATATAAAACCTAAAGCTTTTCTACTGTCATTCCATCTTTAGTATCTTTAACGCTATAGCCTTTTTTATTAAGCTCATCTCGTAATTTATCTGATAAAGCCCAGTCTTTTTCTATTCTTGCTTGCTTTCTTTTTTCTAATAATTCTTTAATATCTTGTGGCAATTCTAAATTTTTACTTGCTTCTAAATATTTTTCACTGTTTTTTAAATCTAGACCAAGTACATTATCAAATTTTAATAAAAGCTCTGCAAATTGTTTTGATTGTTTTGAATTACGAATAATTTCCCACACAATTCCCATGGTTGCTGGCATATTTAAGTCATCATTTATTGTTTCCAAAAATTTATTTTCGTATTCTTTAATTTCATCGTCTTCTATTTTTTCTTTTCCTTTTAGCTGTTTAATAAAACCTTCTCTTAACCTTGTAAGTGATTTTTGATTTGCTAAAGCTGTGTCAAAAGTAAAGTTTAATTTTGTACGATAATGTGCTGTAAAGCAAAATAATTTATATGCTAGTGGCTCAATTCCTTTTTTTTGCAAATCTGCTAATGTATAAGTATTACCTAAAGATTTTGACATTTTTCCGCCATCTACTTGTAAAAATTCTACATGCATCCAAAATTTTGCTGGCACTTTTCCTGTTAAACCTTTACTTTGTGCAATTTCATTCTCGTGGTGTGTTGGAATATGATCAATTCCTCCAGTATGTATATCAAACTCGTCTCCTAAATATTTTCTACCCATTGCAGAACATTCAATATGCCAACCTGGGTAAGATAATCCCCATGGACTTTCCCACTTCATAATATGATTTTCTGGTGCCTTAATCCATAAAGCAAAATCATATGGATTTTTCTTTTCTTCGTCAACATCTACTCTAGCACCTGCTATTTGTTCATCTACTTTTCTGTTAGACAAAACTGGATATTTATCTAATTTTGAAATATCAAAATAAATTCCTTTGCTTGTTTCATAAGCATAACCATTTTTTACTAATCCTTGTACAAATTCTAGCATTTCATTAATATGGTCCGTAGCTTTTGCAATTATTTCTGGTTTTTCAATGTTTAGCTTTGCCATATCTTCAAAGAAAATATCTGTATAGAATTTTGCAATTTCATAAGGGTCTTTATTTTCTTTTTTAGCTGCTTTTTCCATTTTGTCTTCACCATCATCTGCATCTGATTCCAAGTGTCCTACGTCTGTAATATTCATTACATGTTTTAGCTCATAACCGTTATATTTTAAAACTCTTCTTAATGTATCCATGAAAATATAGGCTCTAAAGTTTCCAATATGAGCATAACTGTATACTGTAGGTCCACAAGAATATATACGAACTTGATTACTGCCATCAATTGGCTTAAAGTTTTGTTTTGTTCTTGTTAATGTATTATAAAATTGTATATCCATAAATCCTCCTGACAAAAATTTTATGTGGTTGTATTACCTTGCACCTCTCCACTAGGTGTATCAGTACTAGGTGTAGGGGTAGTAGTTGGTGATGGTTCTGAAGTGCCACTACCTCCAGTAGTTCCTGGCGCCTGGTTATTTCCAGGCGTACTACTACTTCCGGTATTTCCTTCACTTCCAGTTGTTCCAGAGCTTGCTGATTTTTTATTTATTGTTAGCGTAATTGTAACTCCTTTATCTACCTCTGTTCCTTCTGCTAAGCTTTGTCTTAAAACTAATCCATCTGCTATATTTGAATCTGTGCCTTCTATTACTTGAACAACAAGGCCAAGTAGAGCCTCTCTTGCTTCTGCTTCTGTTTTTCCTAGCACATTAGGAATTATTATTCTGCTATTTTCTGCTGTATGTTTATCACATTGTTCTGTTGGAACTGCTGAACTGCTACTTTTTCCTATAGTTTTCCAACTAGCATTTAATTCTTTTTCTGGTTTTGCTGTATATGATTTTTCCTCTGTTTCTGGGCAAAACTCAGTTGCTACTTTACCAGTTTCTTTACATATTTTTACCTTTTCGTGTCCAGTACAAGCTGTTGGAACAGTTCCTTGTACAAAATATTCTGTATATGTACTTGAACATCCACTTGTTGCTAATTTTCCTGATTGCTTACATACTCTAGCAGTTACTACATTATTTGGTTTTGTAAATTTTGCACTTTTTAGATTTTTATGAACAGCTTTCATAACATTTGACCATATATATATTGCACTATTTGCATAACTATCACTTACTTTATAAGCAGAACCTTCTCCAAATCCATACCACACAGCTGCTGCGTAATATGGCGTATATCCGCAAAGCCATTTATCTGCTTTTCCATCTGTAGTACCTGTTTTTGCTGCTACATCCATTCCTGATATAGCACAGCGCCATGCTGTACCTTCTGAGCCTTTTACAACGTCTAGTAAAATATTTGATACAATGTATGCATTAGCTTCTGAAATTACTCTTCTGGTTTCTTGTGATGATTTTACTACTACATTTCCATTAGAATCTCTTAGCTCTGTATAGAATGTTGGCTCAATATATACACCTTTATTTGCAAGTGCTGCATAAGCTGCTGCCATTTGTAATGTACTAGAGCCATTTGTTGCTCCACCAATAGCTAAACCTAATTCATCTACACCTTTTACATAACTATCTAAGCCAAATTCATGTAAATAATCTATAGATTTATTTACACCAATATTTGACATTATTTTTATGTTTACTATGTTTGATGATCTTTCTATTGCTCTTCTAACTGTACATAAACCACAGTAGCTAAGTCCAACGTTGTGTGGATCCCAATTTCCAAACTTTGTTGGTGTATCATCATAAACAGTTGAAGCAGTAATAATTTTTTCTTCTAGTCCTGGTGCTATATTTGCAAGTGGCTTTATAGATGAACCTGTTTGTCTTTCAGAAGTAGCATAATTTGCATATGATATTCCATTATCTTGTAATAAATCTCCACCCATTGCAACTACTTTGCCTGTAGTATGGTCTATAATTGTCATACCTGCATTTGTTCTAATTTTTTTATTAACTGTTTTTCCTTTTTCATCTTTAACTTGTATTGTTTTATATTGTACTAAAGATTCTTTTGCCATTTCTTTAATTACTTGTTCTTGAATTTTTGAGTCCTGTGTTGTAACTAATATGTATCCACCTGACCTAATCATATCTTCTGCTGCATCAACACTAATATCTTTTACAGCTGCTAAATCTTCAGAAGCTTCTGCTATTGCCATTCTTTGGAAATATGATTCTGTTCCAATATTAAATTTACCTTTTTTAAATTTTAATCCTTCTTCTACTTTTGCAACTGCCTCATTATATAGTTTTTCTGCTTCTTCTGGGTCATTGCTAATTCTATTTTGCTCTTTCATGAAATTTAATACTAATTTAGTTCTATTTTTAATAAGCTCTGAATGATCATTTTCTGTGTCATAAGGGTTATACATATTTGGTGCGTTATTTATTCCAGCTAAAAATGCTGATTCTGCTAAATCCAAATCTTTTGCAGATTTTGCAAAATAGTATTTTGCTCCATATTCTACACCATATAGCTCAGGTCCTCCAACAAAAATGACATTTAAATATTTTTCAATAATTTGTGGTTTTGAAAGCATTTTTTCTATTTGATATGCTCTTGACATTTCACGTATTTTTCTTTCTATACCTTCTGTTCCAGAGTCCGCACTATCTTTCATTAAGTTTTTTACTAATTGCTGAGTAATTGTACTTCCTCCACCAACACTAGAGTCTTCAGTACGATTTAAAATATAGCTTACTGTTGCTTTTGCAGTTCTTAAAATATCTATTCCTGAATGTTCATAAAATCTTTTATCTTCTATTGCTACATAAGCATTTGCCGTAAATCTTCCCATTTCATCAAGTGTAATTACTTTTCTATTTTCTTGACCTTCACCATTTAAGTTCTTAGCAAATCCCATGCTTTTTTCTTTTGAGTCAAGTATTTCTGTATTTCCATTTGCAATTAAATCTTCTGCTGTTACTGCCCAGTCATCACTAAAGAATATAGCTGCAAATGCTCCTATCGCAGCTAAACCTAATAATATTATTAATATGAATATGGTTAAAATTATTTTTTTTATTACCTTTGACTTTTTATTATTTTTTCGTTTTTTATTTTCGTTAGAGCTTTCTCTATTTTTTGCTTTGTTTGCTTTTTTGCTTGTTTTTATTTTATACTGCTTTGTTTGGCTATTATTTGTATTATTTCCCATAGGTTTTCCCCCTTGGCTAAATTTTAACACATTTATTATATAATATATTATGGAAAATGAAAAGTGTTTTAATAAATTTTTAATGTTTTTATTAACAAATACAAAAGGAACGGAGCTTTTGTTTTAAAAACTCCGTTCCTTTTGTATTTGTTAATTTTTCTATATTTAATTCTATATTTAAATTTTAGCCAAATAAGCCTTTTTTCTTAACAGGAGGTTGTTCATTCATTGTTTTAGCAAGCTGGGTTAAAAGATTTCTTTGCTCTGGTGTTAACTTTTTTGGTACTTGAACTTGCACAGTAAATATAAAATCTCCTGTGCCATTACCATTTAAGTTTTTGAAGCCTTTATTTCTAATAACAAATTTTGTTCCTGTTCCGAGTACCATCTGGTATAGTGTAAATTTCATCTGTTCCATCTACCATTGGAACTCTAATTTGTGCGCCAAGTGTTGCTTGCGTAAATGTAATTGGTATTTCGCAAAATACATTATTGCCTTTTCTAGAGTAAAGTCTATGTGTTTTTACATGTACTGCAATATATAGGTCTCCTTTAGGTCCACCATTTTCGCCTGGTTCTCCTTCTCCTCTTAATACAATAGTTTGATTGTCTGCTACACCTGCTGGAATTTTTACAGATAATCGTACTCCATTTTTAACTGTGCCTCTTCCCTTGCAAGTTTCACAAGGTTCTTTTATAACTTTTCCTGTTCCATGACAGTTTGAACAGGTTCTCATTGTTTGCATTTGTCCTAATATTGTAGTTTGTACTTGTTTTATTTGACCTGTACCATGGCAAACTGTACATGTTTCTGGCTTAGTTCCTGGTTTTGCACCATTTCCATGGCAAGTAGGGCATGTTTCTTTACGATTTATTGTTACATATCTTTCTGTTCCTAAAAATGATTCTTCAAAACTAATTTCTAAATCATATTGTAAGTCTGCACCTTTTCTTGGTCCATTTTGACGGTTTGCTCCTCTTGAAGAACCAAAACCTCCACCAAAAAATGATGAGAATATATCTCCTAAATCACTAAAATCTCCAAAACCATCAAATCCTGTACTATATGTATAAGTACCATTTCCAAATGGTCCTCCTGCCGTGCCAAATCCACTAGCTTGAGGTCCATCTGGTCCAAATTGATCATACATTTGTCTTTTTTGAGGATTAGATAAAGTTTCATAAGCTTCGTTTACTTCTTTAAATTTAGCCTCTGCTTCTGCCTTATTATTTGGATTAGCATCTGGGTGATATTGTTTTGCAAGCCTTCTATATGCTTTTTTTAGTTCTTCATCTGTAGCATTTTTATTTACACCTAATACTTCGTAATAATCTCTTTTTGCCATTTTATTACTTTCCTTTTATAAAAATTTTTATGAAACTGTAAGCTGTAAAATGCCTACAGTTTCATTATATTATAAAATTATTTTTTGTCGTCATCTTCTACTTTGTAATCTGCATCATATACGTTTCCATTTTCATCTGCATGTGGTCCTTCAGCATTTGCATTTGCACCATTAACTTCTTCAGCTCCAGCATTTGCACCTGCATTTGCCTGGGTTTGTTTATATAGTTGTTCTGTAATTGAATAAAATACTGTTGTTAATTTTTCTGTTGCAGATTTAATTGTTTCTGTATCGTTTCCTTCTAGAGCTTTTTTAACATTATCTATTTCTGTTTCGGCCTTTGCTTTTTCTTCTCCGCTTATTTTGTCTCCTAATTCTTCAATTGTTTTTTGGCAATTATATACTAAGCTTTCTGCATTATTTCTAACTTCAATATTTTCTTTTCTCTTTTTATCTTCTGCAGCATGTGCTTCAGCTTCTTTTACTGCTTTTTCAATGTCTTCATCAGAAAGATTTGTACTTGCTGTAATTGCTACTTGTTGACTATTTCCTGTAGCCATATCTTTTGCAGATACGTGTACTATACCATTTGCATCTATATCAAATGTTACTTCAATTTGTGGTACTCCACGTGGTGCTGCAGGAATTCCTGTTAATTGAAATCTTCCTAAAGTTTTGTTGTCTGCAGCCATTTCACGTTCACCTTGTAATACGTGAATTTCTACGCTGGTTTGACCATCTGCTGCAGTTGAGAATATTTGTGATTTTTTAGTTGGAATTGTTGTATTTCTTTCAATTAATTTTGTAAATACTCCACCTAATGTTTCAATACCAAGTGATAATGGTGTTACATCTAATAATACTAAGTCTTTTACGTCTCCTGACAATACACCACCTTGAATTGCTGCACCTATTGCAACACATTCATCTGGGTTAATTCCTTTGTCTGGTTCTTTTCCTGTAATTTTCTTTACAGCTTCTTGAACAGCTGGTACTCTTGTAGAACCACCTACTAATAATACTTTGTGTAAATCATTTGCTGTAACTCCTGCATCTTTCATAGCTTTTTCTACTGGTACTTTTGTTGCTTCAATTAAATCACTAATTAGTTCTTCAAATTTTGCTCTTGTTAAAGTAATGTCCATGTGTTTTGGTCCGGTAGCATCTGCTGTAATAAATGGTAAATTAATTTGTGTTTGTTGCATTCCAGAAAGTTCAATTTTTGCCTTTTCTGCAGCTTCTTTTAAACGTTGCATTGCCATTTTATCTGTACTTAAATCAATACCATTTGATTTTTTGAATTCTGCTACTAAATAATCTATAATTCTTTGGTCAAAGTCGTCTCCACCTAGTCTTGTATTACCATTTGTTGCTAATACTTCAAATACACCATCTCCAATATCTAGAATAGATACATCAAATGTTCCTCCACCTAGGTCATATACCATAATTTTTTGGTCTTGGTCTTCTTTGTCCATACCAAAAGCTAATGCTGCTGCTGTTGGTTCGTTTATAATTCTTAATACCTCTAAGCCTGCTATTTTACCAGCATCTTTTGTTGCTTGTCTTTGGCTATCACTAAAATAAGCTGGAACTGTTATAACTGCTTGAGTTACAGGTGAACCTAAATAATTTTCAGCATCTGATTTTAATTTTTGTAAAATCATTGCAGATATTTCTTGTGGTGAAAATTCATCACCCTCAATTTTTACTTTTTTGTTTGAGCCCATTTCTCTTTTAATAGATATAACTGTGTTTTCTGGATTTGTAACTGCTTGACGTTTTGCAATTTGTCCAACTAGTCTTTCTCCATTTTTTGAAAAAGCAACAACAGATGGTGTTGTTCTGTTTCCTTCTGCGTTAGGAATAACAACTGGCTCTCCTCCTTCCATAACTGCTACACATGAGTTAGTTGTTCCTAAGTCAATTCCTATAATTTTTCCCATTTTAAAATTCCTCCTTGTTTTTGTTTTGACAGACCTTTTTTTATTTTTACTAGAAGTAAATAAGCTTTTTTATTTATTTTCAAGTATTTTTTAAGGTCAGCCCTTAAATTTATATATTTTAAAATTAAAATCTAATTTGCAACTACCACCATTGAATGGCGTATTACTTTGTTTCCTATCATATAACCTTTTCTAAATTCTTCTTTTATTTCTTTTTCACCTAAAGCTTCATCTGCAACAAGGCTTACTGCCTCATGTAGTTCTGGGTCAAAGGTTTTTCCGATAGCTTCTATTTCTTTTACTCCATTTGCTATAAGTACGTCCTTAAATTGTTTTAGTACAAGTTCTACACCTTGTTTATAGCCTTCATCTTCTGTTTTGCTTTCTACTGCTTTTTCTAAATTATCAATTACTGGTAAAAAGCTAGATACTATATCTGCCATAATAGAATTATATAGTTCTTCTCTTTCTTTGTTACTTCTTTTTTTGTAATTATCAAATTCTGCAGCTATTCTTTTTAATCTATCTTCTGTTTCTTCAAGTTTTATTTTTAAGCTTTGAGTTTCTTTTTTTGCATTAATAATTTCATCTGCTTTATCAATAGTTGCTTCTTCTTTTACTTCTTCTGTATTTTCGTTTTCTTTTTGCATTTTATCACACTCCTTATTTTTAATTTCCATTTAATTTTTTGCTAATATATTTCATTACTGAAATTACTTTAGAATAATCCATTCTTTTTGGCCCTATAATTCCAATAGTTCCTAAGTCCTTATCTTGAAAACGGTGTTTAAATGTAATTATGCTAAAATCTTTTAAGCTTTCGTTTTCGTTTTCATCACCTATATATACATTTATGTCTTTTGCAAACCCAGTATTTAATAGGTCTAGCATAATTTCTTTTTTATCTATTAAATTTATAAAGTTTTTTGCAACTTCTAGACTTTTAAACTCTGGCAAATCAAATACTCTATTTGCACCTTCTAAATACATTTTTGATTCTTCGTTTATTACTCTTTCTAATTGCTCCATAATTGGCTTTATTACTTTTAAGCTATAATTCATTTCTGAGAAAATGTATTCTTCAAGAGGTTTATCTATTTCGTCTAACGGCTTTCCTTTTAGCTTATTATTAAATATGTGATTTAAAGTATTAACTTGTTCTTCTGTAATATCTTCGTCAAATTTAATAATAGTTTCTTTTACAATGCCAGTATCCGTAAGAATAACTGCCATTAACATTCTGCTACCTAATAAAACAAATTTTACTTCTTCTATATTTTGAAGATGTGTTTTGGGTCCTATTGATACTGAAGTATAATGAGTTACTTCTGATAGTGTGCTTGTTGCAATTTGAGTTAATTCTTCTATTTCATTAACTTTTGTTTCTAATTTAGATTGAATATATTTAATTTCTTGAAGGCTTATATCATCATCTTTAAGAAGTTCATCTACGTAGAATCTGTAACCTTGTGCTGATGGTACTCTGCCACTTGAAGTGTGAAGTTTATCTAAATAACCACTTTTTTCTAGCTCTACCATTTCGTTTCTAATAGTAGCACTACTACAACCTAAATTATATTTTTTTTCGATAATTCCTGAACTAACCGGCTCTGCTGTGTTAATATATTCATCTATAATTGCTTGTAATATTCTCTTTTTTCTTTCATCTAACACATTTTCACCTTCTTTTATGTAGGCTATTATTATTTTAGCAGTCTTTGGTTTTGATTGCTAAAACTTTATATATATTATAACCAATTTTAGCAAATGTCAATATGTATTGCTAAAAAAAGAGTTGTAATTTTATTTTTAAATTACAACTCTTAGTATTTAGTGAGTTACACAAATTCTTCCCATACAATATTTGCAAAATCTAATCCCTTTTTAGAAAGTCTTATTCTATCTCCATCTATTTCAATTAAGTCTTGATTTACTAACTTTTCTAATTTATCATGATATATGTATATTGGATTTGCTACAAATTTAAGCTTAAACTCTTGCACACTAATTCCTTCTAGTTTTCTTAAGCCTAATAACATATATTCATTTTGTTTTTGTTCTATGGTTTGCTTTTCATTAAAAATTAAATTTTCTCGTGATTTTCTTTCTTCAATATTTTGAATATATTTTTCTATTGAAGTAATATTTGAAATTCTGCTTAAGTCTATATATGAGTGTGCACCAGCTCCAAAGCCAATGTATTCTTTTTGACTCCAACAGTCCATATTATGTCTTGACTCATAACCCCTTTTAGCAAAGTTAGATATTTCATAATGTATATAGCCACTATTTTCTAATGTTTCTTTTACTTTCCAGTACATTTTTCTTTCTTCGTCTTCTGAAGGAAGTTTAATTTCATTTTCATTTAGCTTTTTTTCTAGCAAAGTTCCTCCTTCTACAATTAGTGAATATACAGAAATATGCTCTGGTTCTAGTGAAATTATTTCATCAAGCGACTGTTCTACTTCAATTAATCTTTGGTCTGGAAGTCCTATCATTAAGTCTACATTTATATTGTTAAATCCTACTTCTCTAGCTAAATGGTAGGCATCTACGAAATCATAATAATTATGAATTCTTCCTATTTCTTGTAACAAATGATTATGTGTAGATTGAAGTCCTATGCTTAGCCTATTTACTCCTGCTTTTTTGTATTCTTCTAACTTTTCAAAATCTACAGTTCCAGGGTTTACTTCTACTGTTATTTCTGCATTTTCATCTACATTATATGTTTCATATATTGCATTTAAAATTTCTGTAATATAGCTACTTTCTATATATGAAGGAGTTCCACCACCTATATAAATTGTTTTAACAACTGATAAACATTTAAATTCTTCTTCCTTGTTTTTTTGCTTAATTTCAGTTATTAAACTTTTAACATATCTTGGTACCCATTCATGTTTATTAGCTTCTGAAAAAAAGTCACAATATATGCATTTTTGTTTGCAAAATGGAATATGTACATATATTCCTAACTCTTTTGGTTTCATATTTAATCTCATTCCTCCATTATGCACAAATCTGGTTGGAAAAGAATTAATTACTTCTTTTTTCTTGTGCTTTTTTTTGAATTGCTTGAAATCTATGGTTTACTCCTGATTTTCCAATAGGTGCTTTTAGCATTTTTCCAAGTTCTACAAGTGATGCTTCTGGATTTTCTAGCCTTAAATTTGCTATTTCTTGTAAAGAACTTGATAATTTTTTCAGTTCTCCTGTTTTCTGCAAAAATTTAATATCTTCTATTTGCTTAAATGCTGCATTAACTGTTTTGTTTAAATTTGCTGTTTCACAATTTACTTTTCTATTTACATTGTTTCTAATATCTCTAAAAACTCGTATTTCTTCAAATTTTAGCACTGATTTATTTGCTCCAATAAGTGCTAAAAAACTTGAAATTTCGTCTCCATCCTTTGTATATAATGAATAATCATTTTTCTTTTTTAAGGTTTTAAATAAAATTTGATATTCTTCTAAAACTTTACACACAATTTCTGCATTTTGCTTTTCTGCAAAAAGTATTTCTAAATGATATGTATTTTTAGGGTTATTTATTGAACCTCCTCCTAAAAACGCTCCTCTTACAAATGCTTTAGAAAGTAGTTCATTATTTAAATTTTTTTCTATTGAATCTTTTTGTAAAATTATTTTACCCTCTATATATTTAATTTCTGGCAATACAAAAGGCTTTGCTGTAATGCAAAAGTTTTTGCCACTTATTTCAATTTCATAATTTGAATAACCAATATTACTAATTAACTTTCCAAAGCGGTTAATATTATACTCATTTTCTGTTGAAAACTTAAGTTTATTTTTTTCTAATACAACATGATTTGTTGCTAAATAGCCTAAAAGTTCATACTTTACCGCTTCTTTATTAGCTAAATTATTTAATTTACTTGTTTCTTCTTTTACTTCACTTGAAAAAGACATTTTTTCACCAACTTTTTAATATTTATTTTTAAAAATAAGCACTCTATCATTCCCTGCTAAATCTTTAATTGGCTTTTGTGTTTCTAAATTCCAAAAGTTTTGACAGTTTTTCTTATAAAAATTTATTATTTTTTCAGCTTGATTATAGCCAATTTCTAATAACAAATAACCATCATACTCTAAATATTTATGTGCTTCATTTAAAATTTTTTTATAAAATAAAAGGCCATCTTCTCCGCCATCTAATGCTAGTTTAGGCTCATTTTGTACTTCTTTAGAAAGAGTTTTTATTACACTTGTTTCTATGTATGGAGGGTTTGATACTATAATTTTAAACTTTTTATTTTTTATATTTTCAAATAAATTAGAAACTATAAATTCTATTTTTTCTTCTACTTTATTTAAAATAGCATTCTTTTTTGCTACTTGTATTGCTTCTTTACTTATATCAGATGCTGTTACTTTAGTATTTGTAGAATATTTTGCAATAGATATTCCTATACAGCCACTTCCTGTGCATAAATCTAAAACTTCAACTGGTCTATTTTCTGTATTATATTCTTTTATGCCTTCTTTTCTTATACTTTCACATTTTGAATTTACTGTGCATTTTTCTATAATTTTAATGGCTGTTTCTACTAAAATTTCGGTATCTGGCTGTGGTATTAAAACATTTTCATTAACAAAAAAATTTAAGGCCATAAATTCTTGAGAGTTTGTAATATATTGAAGTGGCTTTCCATTTATTATTTCTTTTAAGGTTTCTTCGTATTGTTGCTTTTTTAAGGAATTTACTTCTTCTAATTCGTTTTTTAAAAGTTCACTATCATTTTGCTTTAAAACAAACTCTAGTAATATTTTGGCTTTAATGTGTGCATCATCTACATTAGATTTTTTTAAAGTGTTTTCACCTAAAATAAGAAGGTCTTTTTGGTTCATTTTTCATTCCTTTTCTTTTTCTTATTTATGTCAAAATTATATCATGTGTAATTTAAAAGTACAAGAGAAAAAAACCTTCTTATAACTTTTATGTTATAAAAAGGTTTTCTTTAATTTTTTTCAAATTACACAAAATTTATTACAATCTCAAATTATTTACGCACCTTGCTATTTTACATAAAGAACAACGCGGAAGCCACGGTCGACAGAGGCCATCATCGAAGCCAGACCATCTCCCTTGCGGAAAGAGACTGGAGCGCTTTTGTCCATAAACCCACCTCCACGGAGAAGAGCGTACTTTGTACCGCCAACTTGTTCGTGAAAGCCATATTCTGTGGTCCATTCATACATATTTCCTGCCATATCATATATATTATTCATTTTTGTATTTTCTGATGCTCCTGTTGCCATTTCTACATAATGTCTATAATGATACTTAGAATCTTCATCATAATTTGTGTATCCATCTGTACTGCCTTCCCATGGATCTGCATAACCTGAAGTGAATTTTCCATATCTATATTTTGTCCCTATACACCAATCAATAATTGTACTGTCTTCTGCTTTATATAAATGCTCTGCCCATAGGGTATTTGATACTTCAAAACCTTTATATTTTATTTTTTTGGTTGAACCATTCTTATCTCCAATATCTTCTCCATTATTAGCATAATTTCCATAGTTAGTACTATTAATTGCTACACTTGAAAATTTAGAGTTAGTTGAAATCCATGCTACTGTTCTATCCCATGCTATTCCATCTACTAATTTGCTATTTACTGAACCACTACCTTTATACATATTTTCTGATACTGTTTTTGCATTTTCTTGTGTTATAAAATTCCATGCTTGCATTTCTTTTTTACTTACTGGTTTTAAATTTGATACGTCTAATCCATTATATATTCCTTTATCTGTAGCATATTCCTTAGTATCTACTTCATCTTTACTTACATAAAATGGTGCGTTACTTGGCACTCCTGCTTCATATCTTGCTATATAAAAGCCTCCATATTTTTTTACACTTTCTTTATTCTTTGCTTCGTCATCTTCTTTCCAGTCGCTATATGCTCTATAATAAGTTGTATCCCAGCCTCCTGCTGTATCTTGAATGTTCTTTTCGGTATCATTTGTGTTACTATTGTTGTAAGTATGTTTTACATATTCAGCTTCTGTACATGGTACCCATACAAATTCATTTCCATCTTTGTCTGATATTACAATTCCTTCATTTATTTTAGTTAAATCTCCTTCTACTATTTTAAAGCCTGCTGGTATTGTTATTGCAGGTGTCTTTCCTTCTTCACTACTTCCATCTATTTTATTTCCGTCTTTATCATATCCTGTTGTATATGAAAATACTTTTTGACTCTCTACTGCATCTTGAAGTTTTACTGGATCTTTTCCTTCCAATATATCTGATATTTCTCCTACTAAATTTGCAACATCTCCTTGTTCATTTGCTGTTGCTTGGTTTGTTTTGTCTGCTGCTTGTTTTGCCATATCTAGAATGCCACCTTCACCTAGTACCATGGTTATTGTTACACCTGCTAGTATTAGCAAAACTACGATAGTTACTACAAGAGCAATTAAGGTTATTCCTTTTTCATTTTTTGTAATTTTTCTTTTTTCTTTCATTTCTTTTGTTCCTCCTATATAAATAATAAAAATGATTATTAAGAGCAGTATATTCTCTTCATTAGAGATATGTATTTCAAAAAATAATTATAGAATTATATCTATAATAAAGCGAATAGGTGATTATAATGAAAATAAATAAGTATAATGATTTTAAAAATATTTCAGGAGCAGTAATACGTGATCTTAGGCAAAAAGCAAATTTATCTCAACAAAATTTAGCAGAAAAGTTACAACTATTAGGTATTGAACTAACTTCTAAAGAAATATCTAAAATTGAAAATGATGATAGATTAGTACAAGATTTCGAGTTATTTGCTTTTGCTAAAATATTTAATGTTTCTGCTGATATTTTTAATACTAAAGTGTAAGTTTATATATTTTTAAAATATTACTTTACATTTTCTATTATATTTTATCTCTAGTGAAGAGATATTGCAATACTTTTTTAAAAAATAGATAAATTTGGAGTAAAATTCCGAATTTATCTATTTTTAATATCTAAAAAAACATAAAAAATACCCCGCCTTAGCCGTAAGGTGAATGAAATTTTAAGGACCTGCTTTCACAGGTGGGTGTCTTGTTGAATGCTCCTGGGTTTCTTATATTATAATATAAGCATACACGCCACATTCAAAGGCGGACTCCCTTTTAACGTTTGTTGGTTCTAAAATTCCAGTCTACACGCACTATGCAGGGAAAAGTTATTATTTATTTGTATTATTATAATACCATTTGCTACTTTGTTTTGCAAATTTATTTTACCCCAAATTTACTACTTTTATGCTTAAATTTTGCTGTTTCCTTTGTTTTGCTTTTTTAATCGTAGTTTATATACATTTTTTAAATTTGCTTTTTTTCTTGTTTTATGCTATTATAACTTATATTGGAAATTTAACTTATTATTAACTTTCTTTTTAATAAATTATTAGTAACTATTCCTGTTCCAATCCACTTTTCATTTTCTAGTTTTATTTGATAAATGCCGTCTTGTAAGGCATCTTTTTTTAATTTTACTCCATTTAAAAATAATGTTAATTCTTCATTATTTAGTTTAATAACTGGGTAATCTTCAAAAAATTTTTTTACTGTAATTATATGTTTTTCTAAAAATTCTTTGCTATCTTTATTTTTTTCCACTTCTTCTATAGTTACTGAATTATCTATGCTAAAGCTTCCTACTTTAAATCTTTTTAAGTTTTGCATATAGCCAACAGTTTCTAGCTTTTCAGCAATTTGCTCACACAATGTTCTAATATATGTTCCTTTAGAACAATGCACCTTAAATTCAATTGTTTTTTCTTTTTTATCTATTTTCAATAATTCCATACTATATATTTCAATTTCTCTTTGGGGTATTTGAACCTGCTCACCGCTTCTTGCATATTCATATAGTTTTTTTCCATTTACTTTAATTGCAGAATATATAGGTGGTATTTGCATTTGCTTGCCTACAAATGAATTTAAAACCTTTAATACATTTTTAGATTCTAAATTATTTAAATTAACTTCTTTTTCTTCTATTATATTACCTTCAGTATCTGCGGTATCTGTTTTTGTTCCTAGCTTGAGCATAGCCTCATATACTTTATCATGATTTGTTAAATATTCAGAAAGTTTAGTTCCTTCGCCTAATAAAAGTGGAAGCACACCTGTCGCCATTGGATCTAATGTACCTGTGTGCCCCACTTTTACTTTAAGTATTTTTTTTACTTTTGAAACAACGTCATGTGAAGTATAATTACTTGGTTTATTTATAATTAAAATTCCATTCATTATTTTAGTAACCTACTTATTTCTTTTACTATCATTTCTTTTGCTTGGTCTATAGTTCCTGGAATTGTACAACCTGCTGCTTTAGGGTGTCCGCCACCACCAAATACAGCACAAGCATCTGAAACATTTACGTAGTCGTTTGAGCGAAGTGATATTTTATTTCCTTTTTCGGTTTCACGAATAAAAATAGATACTTCTACTCCTTCAACATCTCTACCATTTTCTACAATTCCTTCGTAATCTCCATTTTCTGCATTAACACTTTTTTCATCTTCATTTGTTATATATGTATATGCTATTTTTCCATCTTCTAAAAACTCTATTCTATTGTTTGCTATGCGATGAAGTTCAAAATTTGCTCTTGTTTTTATTTGCAAAACTTGACGATAAATGCTTGATACATTTACACCTTTATTTAAAAGCCATGCTACAAATTCAAATGTTTCTGCAGTAACTCCTTGATATTTAAAACCACCTGTATCTGTAATGATTCCTGCTAAAATACATGTGCCAATATCTTTGGTAATTTCTATTCCAAAATATTCTAAAACAACTAATAAAATTTGGCTACATGCTGGTGCATCTGGATTTACATAGTTATAGTCTCCAAACATAGTATTTGTACCATGATGATCTATACAAACTTTTACTTTTGCTGATTCAAAATAATTTGAAAATCCATTTAACATTTTTATTGTGGCACAGTCTAGTGATATTGCTAAATCGTAATGCTCAACATTGCTACTTGTTTTTATTTCATTTATTCCTGGTAAAAAGTCAAATATTCTAGAATGTTCCGGAACTATTATATCTGGATTTTTGCCATATGCTTTTAATGCATTATACATTGCTAAACTGCTTCCGAATAGCGTCTCCATCTGGATTTTCGTGTGTTAAAATAACAATGCTTTTGGCTTTATTTATTTGCTCTAAAATTTCATCTAAAGTCATTTAAAATACCCCTTATTCTCATTTTTTAATATTATATAGGAAAAATCGAAGATTTTGCCTATATAACAAGGTTAAGTTACCTTGGGCTGTGCGGATGCAAAGCATCCTGTACATCTGGCGAAGCCACTTTTCTTATATTTTACTAAATAATTTTGAAGTTTTCAAATACATTTTATAAATTTATATAAACTATTTTTCTTCTTTATGATTTAATTCTTT
The DNA here is from genome assembly GCA_947626335.1 of uncultured Clostridia bacterium. Taxonomy (GTDB): domain Bacteria; phylum Bacillota; class Clostridia; order TANB77; family CAG-508; genus CAG-273. The sequence goes on from CANQRY010000006.1 coordinate 32,395, forward strand.
TAAAATATTGTCAATTCTTGCACCATATTCAAAAGAATCGTCTATTTCAAAGGTTAACTCTGGTGTTATTCTTAAGTTAATATTTTTAGCTATTTGGCTACGAATAAACCCTGAAGACTCTTTTAAGCCTTCCATTGTTTTACCTATGCTTTTTGAATTTAAAATACTTACATAAATTTTTGCATATTTAAAATCAGGTGTAATTTTTGCTTTTGTTACACTTATTAAACCTGTTACTTTTGAATTTTTAAGTTCAAAAGTAAGTATTCTGCTTATTTCTTTTTTAAGTTCTTCATTAACTCTATTAAGTCTTGCCTCATTTTTTGGCATTTATTTATCTTCCTTTCAATTTTTAAGTTTTATCTTTGTACTTCTTCCATAATGTAAAATTCTAATACGTCATCTTCTTTTACGTCATTATAACCTTCAATTTGAAGACCACATTCAAATCCTTTTGATACTTCTTTTGCATCATCTTTGAAACGTTTTAAAGAAATTAGTTTTCCATCATGTATAACAACATTTTCACGAATTACTCTTACTCCAGCATTTCTTTCAATTTTTCCATCTAGTACATAAGCACCTGCAATAGTTCCAACATTAGAAACTTTAAATGTTTGTCTTACTACTGCATTACCTATTACTTTTTCGGTATAAACAGGGTCTAGCATTCCTTTCATTGCTGCTTCTACGTCTTCTATTGCCTGATATATAACTGAGTATTGTTTGATTTCTACATTTTCTTTTTCTGCCATGTCTTTTGCAGTGTTTACTGGTCTTACATTAAATGCAATTATTATGCAGTTTCCTGCTTTTGCAAGCTGTACGTCTGACTCAGTAACAGCACCAGCTACTGCATGAATAACTTTTACTTTTACTTCATCATTTGACAATTTTTCTAGAGATTGTTTTAATGCTTGTGCAGTACCTTGAACATCTGCTTTTACAATTATATTTAATTGTTTTAAGTTTTCGCTTTCCATTTTTTCAAATAGATTACTTAATGTTACTTTGTTGTTTTCATTTATAGATTGTTCTCTTTCTTGACGTTTTCTTCTTTCTATTAGGTGTTTAGCCATTTTTTCGTCTTTTACTTCATAGAAAGTATCGCCTGCTTCTGGTACTTCTGTTAATCCCATAATTTCTACTGGTGTAGATGGTCCGGCTTTTTTTACTTTTTGTCCTTTATCATTTCTCATTGCACGAATTCTACCAATAGACTTACCAACAACAATTGTATCTCCTTCATCAAGTGTTCCTCTTTGTACTAAAATAGATGCAATTGGTCCTTTTGCTTTATCAAGTCTTGCTTCAATAACTGTTCCTTTTGCTTGTTTATTAGGGTTTGCTTTTAGTTCCTTCATATCTGCTACTAATAGCACCATTTCAAGCAAGTTATCAATGTTTATTTTCTTTTTAGCAGAAATTGGAACATAAATGGTGTCGCCTCCCCATTCCTCTGGAACTAACTCATATTCCATTAATTCTTGCTTTATTTTTTCTACATTTGCGCCTGGTAAATCAATTTTATTTACAGCTACAATTATTGGAATTTCGGCTGCTTTTGCATGGTTTATTGCCTCTATTGTTTGTGGCATAACACCATCATCTGCTGCTACTATTAAAATAGCAATATCAGTAATTTGTGCACCTCTTGCTCTCATTGCTGTAAATGCTTCATGACCTGGTGTATCTAAGAAGGTGATTTCTCTACCATTTATATTTACTTTATATGCACCAATATGTTGTGTAATTCCACCTGCTTCGCCTTCTATTACATTTGTACTACGAATTGCATCTAAAAGCGAAGTTTTACCATGATCTACGTGTCCCATAACAACTACAACTGGTGGTCTTGGCTTTAATTCTTCTTCTTTATCTTCTGTTTCATCAAATAAAATATCTTCTTCTTTGATTTCTTCTTTTTTATTAGCTGTAATTCCAAATTCCTCTGCTACTAAAAATGCTGTGTCAAAGTCAATTGTGTTGTTTATTGTAGCCATTATTCCATAATTAAATAGCTTTTTAATAACTTCTCCACTTGTTTTTTTCATTTCTTGTGCTAAATCTTTTACAGTAATCATTTCTGGGATTGTAATTTCTTTTAGCTCAAATATTTTTTGTTTTGTTCTTTCTTCGTCTTTTTGTGGTTTTCTCTTATTTTTCTTTCCTCTTTCAGTAGTTAAATCGTAGTAGTCTAGCATTCCGCCATCTTGCTCATTAAACATATGAGATAATCTATCAGATTGTTTTAGATCTCTTAACTTGCCTTCATTAAAGTTTTCGTTAAAGCGGTCATTTTTCTTTACTTTAGTACCTTTTTTAGCTTTATTATCTTCATAACGATTTGCTTTTTCTTTGTCTATTGCTCTTGTACTAATATCTCTTTTATCTTCTTTTTCCACTATGTCTGATGCCATAATATCTTTAATATTGCGGTCTAAGCCACGACTATCTAGCAGTCTACCCGCATTTCTATTAAATGGTTTTTCTCCATCTTGACGATTATTAAAATGACCTTGTCTATCGTCTCTACGATTTTTATTATAGTCACCTTGGAATCTATTTTGATTATTTCCATTTTTACGATTTGCAAATTTGTTTTGATTATCACTTTGATGGTTTTTATTTTGTGAAAAATCTTTCTTAGGTTTATTTTGTCCATCATAATTTTGTTTATTCTCAAAATTATTTTTATTATATGGTTTTTGTTCTGTGTTAGGCTTTTCTGAATTTGTTGACACTTCTTCATTTTTTTCATCATTAATAACAGTAGCAGGGTTTTCTTTGTTTTCTACTGTTTTTCCTTTTTCTACAAGCTTTTCATCTTTTGCCTTATTTTTAATTCCAAAAAGTTCACTAACAGTCATTGGTTTTACAGGTTGTTTTCTGTATACAATGTTAAAATCTTGATTTCTATTTCTTTCTACAAAACCAACGTCTTTTCTAGGTTCTTTTTCTGTTTTTTTGTTTTCCTTTACTTCGTCTGATAAAATAACTTCTCTTCTAATAATGACTGGTGTCGCTTCTTTTTTCTTTTCTTGTTTCATATTTTTTTGCTCTTTCTCTTCCTTTTTTTCTGTTTTTTTAAAACTTTGTTTTATTTTTTGTGCTATGTTTTCATCTACTGAACTTAAATGACTTGTTATATCAATTCCTATAGTCTTTGCTTTTTCTATTATTTCTTTGCTTTCTATTCCCAGTTCTTTTGCGATTTCATGAATTTTTAGCTTAGCCAATCATTTCACCCCCATTTATGATTTTTTTAACCGATTCTGCAAATCCTTTTTCTTTTATGCCTATTACAGCTTTATTTGTTTTGCCTATTGCTTTACTTAAATTTTCTATTTTGCAAGTTTCATATATTGGTATGCCATTAAGCAAACAAATTTCATTAAATTGTTTTTTTGTTCTATTTGATGCATCTTCTGCAATTAAAACTAATTTAATACTTTTTTTGTTTATTCCTTCTAAGCATGCATCTGTTCCAGCTACAAGCTTTCCCGCTTTTGTTGCTAGTCCTATTATTCCATATAATTTTTGATAATTTATCAATATTACACCTCTTGTTTTATTGTATTTTGTAATTCATCGTAAATGCTTTCTTCTATTTTTGTTTCAAAGCATTTTTCTAGTCTTTTAGAGCGAATAGCTTTTTTTAGACATTCTGAACTATCACAAATATATGCGCCTCTACCTGGCATTTTTCCAGTTCTATCTATACTTATTTGTCCTTCGCTATTTTTTACAATACGAATTAACTCTTTTTTTGGTTTTTGAGTATTACAACCTATACAAGTACGATTAGGTATTTTTTTCAAAATGTCCACTTCCTTTATTTTAAATGTATTTCCAAATTTTATGCATTATTCCTACTGCTTTATTCTTCGCTTTCTGGCTGTTCTTCTAGTTGTTCATCTGTTTCTGGTTCTTCTGCAGATTTTTCAATCATTTCTCTAAATTGTGATTCACTCTTAATATCTATTTTCCAGCCTGTTAATCTTGCTGATAGTCTTGCATTTTGTCCAGATTTTCCTATTGCTAATGATAATTGGTCGTCTGGTACAATTACTTGTGCAAATTTTTCTTCTTCGTGAATATCAACTGCCATTACTTGTGCTGGAAGTAATGCTGCTGAAATAAATATTGAAGGGTCTTCGTTCCATTCAATTACATCTATTTTTTCTCCGTTTAATTCATTTATAATATTTTGAATACGAATACCTTTTTGCCCTACGCAAGAGCCAACTGGGTCAATATTTTCGTTTGGAGAATATACTGCTACTTTACTTCTGCTTCCGGCATCTCTTGAAACACTTTTTATTTCAATAACACCTTCATAAATTTCTGGTATTTCTAATTCAAATAGTTTTCTTACAAAATCTGCACATGATCTTGAAACTGTAACTTGTGGAGAGCCTTTTAAGCCTTTTTCTACTTGAAGCACATATGCTCTTATTTTATCATTTACATGATAGTGTTCTGTAGGAATTTGCTCTTTTGCTGGCATAACAGCTTCTAATTTGCCTAGGTCTAATACTACAATGTTTCCATCTGCTTTTTGTACAATACCTGAAACGATTTCGCCTTTTCTATTGTAAAATTCATCAAACAAAACATTTCTTGATTCTTCTCTTATTTTTTGTACTATAACTTGTTTTGCTGTTTGTGCTGCAATTCTACCAAAGTTCTTTGGTGCAAGCTCTATTTCTGCTTTGTCTCCTATTTCTAGTTTTTTATTTATTTTTTTAGCATCATCTAGACTGATTTCTAGGTTTGCATTTTCTACTGTATCTACTACGTCTTTTAAAGCATATATATGAACTTCGCCTGTTTCTTTGTCCATAGTTATTTTTACATTTTCTTCAGAATCAAAGTTTCTTTTATATGCTGTAACTAATGCAGTTTCAATTGCCTCTAATAAGTATTCTTTTTTAATTCCTCTTTCTTTTTCTAATTCTTGTAGTGCTAATATTAACTCCGTATTGTCAATTGCTAGCATACTTGTTTTTGCGGTCTTTTTCATTTTTTATTTTCCTCCCTTGACTACCAATTATATTTTAATTTTATATTTGAAATATTTTTTCTTGGTATTTGTATTTCTTCGTTTTTTAATTGTAATGTTATTTTATTTTCATCAAATTGTTTTAGTATTCCTTCTAATTGCTTTTGAGGTTTCTTTTTTTGGCTTTTAGATTTTTTATTTGGTTTTTCCTCATTACTGTTTTCTAATTTGATTGGTTTAAAAAGACTTACTGTAACTTCGTTTTCTAAATTTGCTTGTAAATGCTTATCTTTTCTTAAAAGTCTTTCTATCCCTGGTGATGAAACCTCTAAAAAGTATTGGTCTTTAATATAGTTTGCTTCATCTAATAGATCTGAAATTGCATCATTTACTTTTTCGCAGTCTTCTAGGCTAATGCCTTCTGGCTTATCTATAAAAATACGTAAGTAATAATCTTTAGCTTCTTTTTCATATATTACGTCATAGAGCTCATAGCCTAAATTTTCAATTAATTCTTTAAGTAATTTTTCAATTTTTTCTTCCATAAAAATATTTAAGGTTTTTACCTTTTCTCCTTGTTTTTAGTTTAATTACGATAGAAGAGTGGGATTTGTTCCCACTCTTCTAAGTAATTTTTTATGCTATATAGAATTATACCCTACTTTTCCAATAATTGCAAGTATTTTTTAAAAAATTTATAGCTTTATTTTCAACTTTTAAGTAAACTTTTTTCTTATTTCCCAAAAGTTCTAAAAGTTCTTGTATTTTCTTTGATTTTGTGTAATAATATGGGCAAAGTTATTTTTTTGAAAGGGCTTTTAAAATGAACTCACTTTTAGAAAAGCTAGAATATAATCAAATTATACAAATATTAAAAAAACGCTGCAGAACATACCTTGGTAAAAGGCTTTGTAACTCTTTAGTTCCTAGCTTTAATTTTGAAGAAGTTTCAAATTTGTTAATGCAAACAAATGAGGCTGTTTTACTTAGCTACCAAAAGGGTAGTTTACCTTTGTATGAAATAAATGAGTTAGAAATGAGCATTAAATTATTAGAAAGCAAGCAAGTTTTGTCTGCTAGTAACTTAATTAATATTGCTATTTTCTTAAAAATGTCTTCTGAGCTAAAGCATTATTTTTATGGTGATACTAGCTTTGATTTATCACGTTTTCCTTTATTAGAAGAATATTTTTCTAATATTTATACAAATAACAATATTCAAAAAAATATAACTGATAAAATTTTAGATGAAAATACTATTGCTGATAACGCTTCAAGCAAGCTTAATTCTTTGCGTAAATCTAAACAAACTTTAGAGCAAAATATAAAAGATAAATTAAATTCATATATTCATTCTTCTAAATACTCTAAATATATTATGGAGCCAATTGTAACTATTCGTAATAATCGCTATGTTATACCTGTTAAAGAAGAATATAAAAGTATGATTAAAGGTTTTATTCATGATACCTCAAGTAGCGGCTCTACTTTATATATTGAACCAACTTCAATTTTTGAGCTTAATAATGAAATTGCAAATCTTAAAATTGAAGAAGATTTAGAAATTCAAAAAATTTTAAGTGAGCTTTCTAGCTTGCTTTATCCATACACTATTGAACTTTTTAACAACTTAGAATATATTGGAAACCTTGATTTAATATTTGCAAAAGCAAGTTATGGAAAAGATGAAAATGCTAATATTCCTATTTTAAATAATGAAAAAGGCTTTTATTTTTATAAAGCGAAACACCCTTTATTAGATAAAAAAGTGGCTGTACCTATTGATATTTATTTAGAAAAAGATGCACCTTGCCTTTTAATTACAGGTCCAAATACTGGTGGTAAAACAGTTGCATTAAAAACTGTTGGGCTTTTACTTTTAATGGCATATTCTGGTATACCTATTCCTTGTAATGAAAAAAGCAGTATTTGTGTGTTTTCTAATATTTTTGTAGATATTGGAGATGAACAAAGTATTGAGCAGTCTTTAAGTACCTTTTCTGCTCATATGATGAATATTATAAATATTACTAATAATATAAATAGCAATAGTTTAGTGCTTTTAGATGAGCTTGGCTCTGGAACAGATCCTAAAGAGGGTTCTAGCCTTGCAATTAGTATTTTAAGCTATTTAAAGAATCATGGTGCGTTTATAATTTCAACTACTCACTTTCCAGAACTAAAAGAATTTGCATTAGTAACAAATGGATTTAAAAATGCAAGTTTTGAATTTGACCTAGAAAATTTAAAGCCAACATATCATTTGCTTATGGGCATTCCTGGTAAAAGCAATGCCTTTGAAATAAGTAAAAAGCTTGGCTTAAATAGCAAAATTTTAGAAAATGCTTCCTCTCTTTTAGAAGATAATAAGATTTCTATTGAAGAATTATTAAAAAATATTTATGATGATAAATTAAAAATTGAAAAAGAAAAAGACGAAATAAATAAAAACTTAAATCAAATTACTTCTTTAAGGCAATCTTTAGAAAAAGAAAATAACGAGCTTTTAGAAAAGAAAAAAGAGCTTACAGAAAAAGCAAAATTAGAAGCAAGGGAAATTTTGCTTGATGCTAAAGACGAGGTAAATAGCATTATTCAGGAGTTAAATAGTAAAAACATAGATTTAAAAAAGGCAAATTTAAATAGATACAAATTAAATAAAAAAATAAAAGAATTATCAAATGACACACCTATTTTATCTGATTCTTATAAACCTTTAAATAAAGAAGATATTAAAAAGGGTATTTCAGTTTGGATTCCTTCTTTAGATACTTCTGGCATAGTTTTAAGTTCTAATGTTAATAAATCAAATGAAGTTATGCTTATGGTAGGTCTTGCTAAAATGAATTTAAATTTAAGTCAGCTTAGCAAAATGCCAAATAGTGCATCTTCTAACACGTATAATTCTAATGTTGGCAGTGTTCATAAGGTTTCAAGCTCTAAGTCACAAAATGTATCTACTGAAATAAATGTTATTGGCCAAAATGTTGAAGATGCAATTTACGTTATAGATAAATATATAGATGACTGCGTTCTTGCCAATATTTCACCTATTAGAATTGTGCACGGAAAAGGCACTGGCAAACTTCGTGAGGGTATTCATAAATATTTAAAAACAAACCCAAATGTGAAGTCTTTTAGGCTAGGAACTTTTGGCGAAGGTGAAATGGGGGTAACTGTTGTTGAATTATGATTTTATTTTTAAGGGGTTAATCATATGAAAAAAATATCAATAATAAATGCTTGCACAGATTTAGGTGTAAATGTAAATGGTGCTAAATTAGGTGCAAAAATTTTAACAGAAAGTTTAAATAATTGTAACAAATACACTGTAATTGGTGAGAATAACAAAGAAGCTATAGACCCTAAATTACCAAATACAGATATGAAAACTATTGATGATTTTGTAAAAGAATTTGACTCTCTTTTACTTAAAATGCATGAACTTCATTTTGAAAATGATATGAATAATGATGAAATTAAAGCCTATAATGAAAAAATGCAAAAACTAGTGCTTGCTATAAAATCATTGGATTCAAGATGTGAAAAAAGAAATATGGAATCTATAGATGAATTCAATAGTAAGCTTTATAATACTGTTAGTACTGTACTAGAGCAAAATGAGTTTCCTTTAACCGTTGGTGGAGACCATATTGTAGCTATAGCTTCTAGCTTAGCTTCTATTAAGGCTAATAAAAACTTAGGTATTATTTGGTTTGATTCACATGCAGACTTTAATACTTACCCTACCTCTGTTACAGGTAATTTGCATGGCTTGCCACTAGCAGTTGCTACACATTATGAAAAAAGTATTTTATCACCTTTTCATGATGGTCCATTTTATAACCCTAAAAATGCTGTTATTGTTGGTGGTAGAGATATTGATCCATGGGAATGGGGAAATATTATAGATGCAGGTGTTACTGTATTTTCTACTAAAGATATTCAAAATTTAAGAGTAGAAACTGTTTTAAAAAAGGCTTTTGAAATTGCATCAAATGGTACTAATGGCGTACACATTAGTTTTGATTTAGATTTAATAGACCCAAAAGTCGCTCCTGGTGTTTCTGTTCCTGCTGAAAACGGAATTGATTTAAATACAACTTATGAATTAGTAGATGAAATTGTAAAATATGCAAATGTTATAAAATCTGCTGATTTAGTAGAGTTTAACCCAGTATTTGATAAAAATAACCAAACTGAAAATATTGCTAAAAATATTTTAAACAAATTGGTGCAATTTTTAGGCTAACAATTATATAGGTATAACAAATTTCAGACCAAAAAGATATATGAACGTCTCCTTTTGGTCTGAAATTGTCTAAAATATATTAAATTTATTAACATAAAAAGTGTTGGAAATTGTGCAAAATTTTTTACACTCTCTTTTTTATATATTTTTTATTTTATTTATTGCTTAATATTTCTTCTTTTTCTAGTCCTGTTATTTTCAATACTCTTTCCAATTCTATTCCTTCTGCTAACATTTTTTTAGCAGTTTCTAATTTTCCTTTTCTTTCTCCTTCTTCTCGACCTCGTCTTTCTGCACATGATATTCCTGTATTATAGTCTAATCTTGCTTTCTCTCTAAACCATTCCATTCTTTCCCTATACTCTGCTCTACTCATTGTTTTTAATTTTGTTCCTGCTTCTTTTAATTCTTTATTCTTTTTCATCTTTTCTCTCACCCTCGTATTATATATTTATAGTATTTAAAGTCTACTATATAAGACTTATGATATACTTATCTTAGATACTGTG
>CANQRY010000007.1 GCA_947626335.1 uncultured Clostridia bacterium
AATTTATTCTTTTACTTGAGAATAACTGCTCAATTTAATATGAGAATTTTTGTTAATTTTTGCTTGACAATTTACACTTTAAAAAAACACTTGCATTAAAAATAGTAATTAGTATATAATTTTAAAAGTAATATAAAAAAATAATAACAACTATACTATAAAAAAGGATGATAGTATTATGGGAAATATAAAATATATCTTAAAAAGATTAAGAACAATGGACACAAAAGCGATGAAAGAAAAAATAAATAGTATTCATGAAAAAACAAACATGTCTAAATTTGCAATTTTTATGGATATGCAAAAATGTGCAAGGCGTTATGGCGCAGGTTATATGGACTATGATTTGTTTGAAATGTATAATTTAACAGATGAACAAAGAGATACATATTTAACAAGAGGTAGAAATAATGACCTAGTTATTAAATATTGTGATAAAAGCTTTTTGCATTATTTTGTAAATAAAGATGAATTTAACACAAAATTTAATGATTATATTAAAAGAGACTGGATAAAAGTAAATGGTACACCAAAAGAAAAAGTACTAGAATTTTTTAATAAACACAATGAATTTATGGCAAAGCCAATTGATGGCGGATGTGGTAAAGGAATAGAAAAAATAGACATTAAAAATTATGAAAGTTTAGATGAACTATATAATTATTTAACTAAAGAAGGAAGTAATTTCGAGTTAGAAGAAGTAATTATTCAGCACCCAGATGTATCTAAAATTTACCCTAATAGCATAAATACAGTTCGTATTGTAACTATTGTAACTGCAAATGGTGGAAAACCATATATTAGTATTCCAGAAGATGAAAGAAAAAATGCAAAGCTAGAACCACATATTATTTGTGCATATTTTAGAATTGGAAATGGCGGAAGATTTGTAGATAATTTTAATAGTGGTGGAATGACAGCTCCAATAGATGAAAGAACAGGAATAGTATCTCAACTTGCAATAGATAAGCAGAAAAATGTTTACGAAAACCATCCACAAACAGGAGAAAAAATAAAAGGATTTAAGTTTCCATTTTGGAATGAAGCAATAGAACTTTGCAAAAAAGCATGTATGGAAATTCCAGAAATGGGATATGCCGGATGGGACGTAGCATTTACTCCAAATGGGCCACTTTTTGTTGAGGGCAATGAATTTCCAGGACATGATATTTATCAATTGCCAGTTCATACTCCTAACAAAATTGGTATGATGCCTAAATTTGATTTTACAAAAAATAATTAGAAAGGAAGCGAGATAATTTGAGTAATCAAGAACAAGTTAATAAAAAGCCAAAAACCAACTCATTTATGGGTAATGTTCTAATTTTAATGTTTTCACACATTATGGTAAAAATATTAGGCTTAGTATATAAATTTGTAATTACTAATTTTGAAGGCTTTGGAGATACAGGACTTGGATATTATTCAGCAGGTTATCAAATTTATTCTGTGTTATTAGCACTATCTTCTATTGGAATTCCAAGTGTAATTTCAAAATTAGTATCAGAAAGAACAGCTACAGGAGATGAAAAAGGAGCTCAAAGAATATTTAAAATAGGAATGACCTTTTTTGTTGGCATAGGAATTATTTTATCATTTGGTCTATTTTTTGGAGCAGAATATATAGCAACAGCAGTATTTAATGTGCCAGATACAAAATATGTTATGCAAGTACTTGCTCCAGCAATAGCATTTGTTTCAGCTTCTGCCGTATTTAGAGGCTATTTTGCAGGGCTAAATGATATGAAGCCAACCAGTTATTCACAAATTATAGAACAATTTTTTAATTGCGTGCTATCTATTACATTTGTATATGCATTACTTGGAAAAGAGCCATATATTATGGCAGCAGGTGGAAACTTATCAACAACTCTTGCTATTTTATTAACATTTGTTTATTTAATAATTTATTATAAAAAGAAAAAAATAAAAGTAAATAAAGATGCTGTATCACCAGAGCAAAATTTGAAGGCTACTCAATTACTAAAGAAAATATTAGTAATTTCTATACCAGTAACTATTAGTTCTATAATATCAGTTGTAAACCCACTTATAGATAGCGCTACAGTAAGTAGGTGTATTCAATCAGCATTTGCTAATATATATCCAATAAAAGAACAGCTTGAGGCGTTTGCAATGAGCAAAACTGGAATACTATCAAAAGTAGATACTTTAGTTAATTTACCTACTGCAATAAATGTGGCATTTTCAACAGCACTAGTACCAGCAATTTCTGCAGCTATTGCAAAAAAAGATAGTGAAACAGCATCAAAAAGAATGACATTTTCATTATTTGCATCGCTTTTAATAATACTTCCTTGTGCAGCAGGCTTCATTTCGCTTGCACAGCCAATATTAAATTTAATATATCCATCAGCAAATAATGGAGCAGAAGTGTTAATGATTTTCTCAATACCTATGATATTTATTGCTTTAAATCAAACAATAAATGGAGGATTATATGGACTAAATAAAACATATATCCCAGCAATAGCACTTGCTGTGGGAGCTATAATAAAATTTGTTTTAAACATTATTTTAATAAGCAATCCTAAAATTGAAATTATGGGTGCAGGAATAAGTTCTATAGTATGTCAAGTAGTAGCATTTTTAATTACATTTATTACGCTTAAAAAACATATAAAAATAAAATTCAAAGTAGGAAGAATGATTATAGCACCTATATTTGCAGCAACATTTATGGGAGTATGTACTTACTTTATAAATATGGGATTAAATAACTTTATAGGAGGAGCAATTAGCACAATTATATCAATTATTTTAGGGGCTGTAATTTATGCAGTAACTATATTAGTACTTAGAATTTTAACTAAAGAAGAAATTATGATGATTCCTTTTGGAACAAAGTTATATGCTATTTTAGTAAAACTAGGAATTTATAAGAAAAGTTGACTTCGCCAAATGTACAGGTTTGCTTCGCAAACCGCACAGCCCAAGGTAACTTAACCTTGTTGTATAGCAAAAATCTTCGATTTTTCCTATACAATAAAGAAGAAAGTGTAGAAGAGAATTAGTAATAAATTATATAAAACTATTGAATAATTTTAAAAAATATTATATAATTCATACACTACTCCCAAAAGGGTAGTTATAGGAGAGTAATTGTTCTACTGGTTCTAAGCAAATGGTCAAGTAGTGGCGAGCGAAAGGCCGAAACCTATTCAGAAAGATATGTTCTAAGGCAGATCACTGCTAATAACTAGGTATTTGCTTAAGAGTTAGGACCATGAAGAAGGACCGCCTTCAATAAAAAGTGGTCTATGCCGAATGGTATGTAGAAACAACCTCTCCGGCACCAGTCGATCTTTGACTGGTGCTTTTTTAATATAAGTTTATAAAATCTACATAAAATGAATTTTATTTTAAAAAGCTCTTTACAATTTAACAATTTATATATATAATAGTAACGCTGAGTTTAACTAAACTCACATAGAATAAGTAAATTACTTTCTAAAAGTAATATATAAAATTTAAAGGAGGTTCTTTTATGAGTCAAAAGTATGTATACTTATTTAAAGAAGGAAATGCTAACATGAGAGAATTGTTAGGAGGAAAAGGTGCTAACTTAGCAGAAATGACTAACTTAGGATTACCAATTCCACAAGGTTTCACTGTAACAACAGAAGCTTGTACAAGATATTATGAAGATGGTGAAACAATTGCTAAAGAAATTGAAGATGAAATTTTTGCAGCATTATCTAAACTAGAAGAAATGACAGGTAAAAAATTTGGTGATAAAGAAAATCCATTATTAGTATCTGTACGTTCAGGAGCAAGAGCTTCTATGCCAGGTATGATGGATACTATTTTAAACCTAGGTTTAAATCCAGATGTTGTAGAGTCAATGGCATCTAAAAATGAAAGATTTGCTTATGATAGCTACAGAAGATTTATTCAAATGTTTAGTGATGTTGTTATGGAAATACCAAAACCACTATTTGAAAAAGCAATTGATGAAATGAAGGAAAAAAGAGGTGTTAAATTAGACACTGAATTAACAGCAGCTGATTTAAAAGAATTAGTAGCAACCTTTAAAGAAATTTACTTAAAAGAACACGGAAGCGAGTTCCCAACAAATCCAACAGAACAATTAAGAGAAGCTGTAAAAGCAGTATTCCGTTCATGGAACAATCCAAGAGCTATTACTTATAGAAGATTAAATGATATTCCAGGAAGTTGGGGAACAGCAGTTAATGTTCAAGAAATGGTTTTCGGAAACATGGGAGACGACTGTGGAACTGGTGTTGCATTTACTCGTAACCCAGCTACAGGTGAAAATAAATTATTTGGTGAATATTTAATGAATGCACAAGGTGAAGACGTTGTTGCAGGTATTAGAACACCACAACCAATTGCTACACTTGAGCAAACTAACAAACAAGCATATGAAGATTTTGTAAAATATGCAAACGAACTAGAAAAACACTACAAAGATATGCAAGATATGGAATTTACTATTGAAAGAGGAAAGTTATTCTTCTTACAAACCAGAAATGGTAAAAGAACAGCAACAGCTGCATTAAAAATTGCAGTTGACTTAGTAAATGAAGGAATGATTACAGAAAAAGAAGCTGTTTTAAGAGTTGAACCAAATCAATTAGATCAACTATTACATCCAAACTTTGACCAAGAAAAATTAAAAGCTGCTAAACCAGTAGCTAAAGGATTAGCTGCATCACCAGGAGCTGCAACAGGTAAAGTTGTATTTACAGCAGATAGAGCAGTTGAAATGCATGAAGCAGGAGAAAAAGATCTAGTTCTAGTTAGACTAGAAACTTCTCCAGAAGATATAGATGGTATGAATGTATGCCATGGTGTATTAACAGTTAGAGGTGGTATGACATCACACGCAGCCGTTGTTGCAAGAGGTATGGGAACATGCTGTGTTGCAGGTTGTGGAGATTTAGTTGTTAATGAAGAAGAAAAAACATTTACAGACCCACAAGGTAGAGTATATCATGAAGGAGATTATATTTCTTTAGATGGTTCTACAGGTAATGTTTACGGAGAAAAAATTGATACTGTTGATGCAACTGTATCAGGAGATTTTGCTAAACTTATGGGTTGGGCAGATGAATATAGACAAATGGAAGTAAGAACAAATGCTGATACTCCAAAAGATGCTAAAGTAGCATATAACTTTGGAGCACAAGGTATTGGTCTATGCCGTACAGAGCACATGTTCTTTGCACCAGAAAGAATTGCAGCTATTCGTGAAATGATAGTTTCTAAAACAGCTGAACAAAGAGAAAAAGCATTAGATAAAATTCTTCCAATGCAACAAGGAGACTTTGAAGGATTATTTAGAGAAATGAAAGGTTACCCAGTAACTATTCGTTTACTAGATCCACCACTACATGAGTTCGTACCACATTCTGACGAAGACATTAGTGCTTTAGCAAAAGAAATGGGAATAACTTTTGAAGAATTAAAGAATGTAGTAGAAGGTTTACATGAATTTAACCCAATGATGGGTCATCGTGGATGCCGTCTAGACGTTACTTACCCTGAAATTGCTGTAATGCAAACAAGAGCAATTATTAGAGCAGCTATCAACGTAAATAAAGAAGGAATGCATATAGTTCCTGAAATTATGGTTCCATTAGTAGGAGAAGTTAAAGAATTAAAATATGTAAAAGATATAATTACAAAAACAGCAGATGAAGAAATAGCAAAAGCTGGAGTTCAAATGAAATACAAAGTAGGAACAATGATTGAAATTCCTAGAGCTGCATTAACAGCAGACGAAATTGCTAAAGAAGCTGAATTCTTCTCATTTGGTACAAACGACTTAACACAAATGACATTTGGATTTAGCCGTGATGATGCTGGTAAATTCTTAGGTTCATACTATGAAAAGAAAATTTATGAATCAGATCCATTTGCTAAACTTGACCAAGTAGGTGTTGGAAAATTAGTAAAAATGGCAGCTGAAATGGGAAGAACTACACGTCCAGACATTAAGCTTGGAATTTGTGGAGAGCATGGTGGAAACCCACCTACAGTTGAATTCTGTCATAATGTAGGATTAACTTATGTATCTTGCTCACCATACAGAGTTCCAATTGCAAGACTAGCAGCAGCACAAGCAGCAATTAAAAACCCTAGATAAGATTTAAAAATATATAAATATGCTAACTGTCCTAAAAGTTTTTAGGGCAGTTTTGCATGTAATTTATAAAAATAATACAAAAGTGTTGACAAACAAAGTAAAAATTAGTATAATTTTATAGTACGAATTTTATGTATGCAAAAAATAAAAATTATAAATTAGAAAATTTAAGATAGTTAAAATATATATCTTTATAAACTGAAAGAAGTTAAGGGAGGGATTTACAATGGCACAACCAAAAAGAAGATGGTCAAAAGCAAGAACACACTTAAAAAGATCAACATGGAAATTAGAAAATCAAAATTTAGTAGATTGCCCACATTGCCACGAAAAAGTTATGCAACATAGAGTATGCCCAAATTGTGGATATTATGATGGAAAAGAAGTAGTAGCACAAAAAACTGAAAAATAATAATTAAAAACTTAAAAATTCCAGTGAGAAATCACTGGAATTTTGTGTATATTTTACCCTTGACAAAACAAGCAATAAATTATAATATTAAAAGTAATTAAGGGGAAAATTATGAGTAATAAAAACAATAATGAATTTAATGAAAATAATGAAAATATAACTAATCAAAAAGAAAAAAGCAAAATAAAAAATGAAAACATTAAACAAAATGAATTAGACTGGAAAGAGCTTGAAAAATGGAATAACTTAAAAGAAATGAAAGAAGAGGACATTTTTGGAATTGATATTAAAAAGTTAGATATTAAAGAACTAGAAAAAGATAAAAAGAAAGTTGAAAAAATGACAAAAATATTAGGTATTATTGTAAAAACATTATATATCATTGGAAAAGGTGCAGTAATACTAGCAATTATAATAGGACTCTTGTGGGCTCTTTCAATGTTTAATCAAGCTGGAGAAATGATGGGAGCATAGAAAGGAAATATTTTAAATGGAAAAAAGAATTGATAAAATAAATTATTATTTAAACATAGCAAAATCAGTAGCAGAAAGAAGCACTTGTTTAAGAAAAAAGGCAGGTTGTGTAATAGTAAATCATGATGAAATTGTTTCAACAGGTTATAGTGGTGCACCACGTGGAAGAGAAAATTGTATAGATTTAGGTTACTGCACAAAAAAGAAACTTTTTCCAGATATAAGACATGGTGGATATGATGCTTGCAGAAGTGTACATGCAGAACAAAATGCAATTATTAGTGCAAGCAGAAAAGATATGATTGGTTCTACTTTGTATTTAGTATTATTTAGACCAGAAACAGGAGAATACGATAGTGGAGCTAATTCTTGTCAGATGTGCAGAAAACTAATTATAAATGCAGGAATTGAAAAAGTAATTATAAGAGGAAAAACAGATGATGATTATTTAATAGTAGATGTAAAAGATTGGGTAGAAAATGATGATCTTTTACAAGGAAAAATGACATATTAAATTATATAAAAATATAAAATAATTATATAAAAAAATTTAAGCAGTTATTATATTAAAAAAAGAGCTTTATATATAAAAGCTCTTTTTTTATATAAATAAAATGATAAAATTTTGTCGAAAAATAAAAGAAATGGAGGAATAAAATATGAGTGATTTACAAAAGATGCGTTATAAAGAAACAAGCCCAGAAAAAACAGTTAAAAGAATAAAAGAAATATTAAAAAGCAATAATGTTGAAGTTGAAGAAAATTGGACCAAAAAAA
The DNA here is from genome assembly GCA_947626335.1 of uncultured Clostridia bacterium. Taxonomy (GTDB): domain Bacteria; phylum Bacillota; class Clostridia; order TANB77; family CAG-508; genus CAG-273. The sequence continues at coordinate 7,797 of CANQRY010000007.1, forward strand.
GCAGTGTTAACACATATTCTTTAAGATTATGTATAAAGGGAACTAACCTTGGCCAAAACGGAAAAGGAATGACAAAGGAATTTGCATTGGCAAGTGCATATGCAGAATTTTTAGAAAGATATCAAAACGGAATGTTAGTATTTAGAACAGAAAAGCCAACTGCAGAGCTTCCATTTTTGTATTCTGCAGATGAGAAAAAATTAAGTTTAGAAGAGTTGGTAAATCAAAATGATAGTTTCATAAATCAAATTTTTGAAGAAAATAAAGAAGAATATAAAGATAAATTAGAATTTTTAAAGAAAATATTTGGAGAAAAAAAACAAATAATTTCACTTCCTCAATATAGCGTAAGAGATAAAAAAATAGTATATATTCCACATATTCTTTCATGCCACTTAGTAGGAACAAACGGAATGTGCGCAGGAAATAGCCAAGAGGAAGCTTTAATAGAAGGAATTTCTGAAATATTAGAAAGATATGTTTCTATGCAAATAATTTATCAAAAATTAGCTTTACCTGAAATTCCAGATTATTATATTGGAAAATTTCCTAAAGTAAAAGAAATGTATGAAAAACTTAAAAAATCAGATGAATATGTATGTAAATTATTAGACTGTTCTATGGGCGGAAAGTATCCAGTGGCAGGACTTATAATACTTCAAAAAAATACAGGAAGATTTGGATTTAAATTAGGTGCTCATCCAGACCATGGTATTGCAATGGAAAGATGCTTTACAGAAGCAGCACAAGGAATGGATATTTATACATATGCTAAAGGCTGTATATATGATTTTAAAAACGAAGATTTAGATAGTGCTGAAAATATTAGAGAATTTGTAGATACAAATGTGGCTACAATGCCATATCAGTTACTATCATCAGAAAAATCATATAATTTTACAGAACCAGAAGATGTTTCAAATTTAAGTAATAATCAAATTTTAAATAAATTAATAGAGCAAATTTTAAGCGAGGGAGATGACATTATAATAAGAGATGTGTCAACACTTGGATTTCCAAGTTTTAGAGTTATTATTCCTGGAATGACAGAAGTAACAAGAACTAAAATGGCAGGAAGATATCGCGAATTTGAAGATATAGAATATTTGTTAAAAGATTTAAATAGAATAAATTTAAGTAATTTACCTAAAGTTATAAAAATGCTAGAAACACTAATATATGATGCGGGTTTTGAGTCTTTATATTTTTTAATGAATGTAAAAGATACAAATCTTCTTCCATGTGAAAATATAAACAATGGTGCAAAATACTTTTTGGCAATTTGCTATATAATGAATAAAGACTATGAAAAAGCTGAAAAAATTTTAGAAGACATTTTATTTGTTGCAAGCAATTTAATACCACAGGATATAACTACAACTTTAGTAAGAGCAGTATATTATTATTCAGCAGCAATTAGTAGATTACATAGCCATACAAAAGCAATGGAATATATAAATTTATTATTTGATGAAGAAATAGCAAAAGCCATAGATATTAGTTTTAGCACAAGAGAAAAAATTTTATTAAACCATTATCAAGTAAATGAAGAAGATTATGTTGAAAATGATGATGCATATTATTTGCCATTTATGAAAACACTTAAAAAAATGCAAAAAGAAAACATAATTGACCAAATGGTATTAAAAAATTTGTTTAATTATGATAGTTATAAAAATTTAAAAAAACAAGAACCAGCCATAAAGTAGTAAAACATATAATCAAATAGCAAGTTTTGTCTTGCTATTTTTTTTTGCTTATAGTAAAATAATTAAGTAATAATAATTAAGTAGAAACAATTAAGTTAAAAGAAGGTGAAAGAATGTCAAAAGCATCAGTTGCAATTATAGGAAGGCCAAATGTAGGAAAATCTACGTTTTTTAACTACATTGTAGGAAAAAGAATTTCAATAGTGGAGAATACTCCTGGTGTTACAAGAGATAGAGTATATGCAGATGCAACTTGGAGAGGTAGAAACTTTACTTTAATTGATACAGGAGGAATAGAACTAGGTAGTACAGACACAATAACAGTTCAAATGAAAAATCAAGCAGATATGGCAATAGAACTTGCAGATGTTATAATATTTTTAACAGATATTAAGCAAGGAGTAACACAAACAGATAAAGATATTGCACTTATGCTTAAAAAATCAAAAAAGCCTATAATATTAGTATGTAACAAATCAGACAGCTATGGAAAAGTACCAGATGAATTATATGAATTTTATAACTTAGGGTTAGGAAATCCATACGAAATATCAGCAGCAAACGCAAAAGGAATAGGAGATGTATTAGATGCCGTATTTGAAAAATTGCCACCTGATACAGATGAAAATGAAGATGATACAGTTATAAAAGTTGCAATGATAGGAAAGCCAAATGTAGGTAAGTCATCTCTTATAAATAAAATATTAGGAGAAAATAGATTAATAGTTAGTGATATTTCTGGAACTACAAGAGATGCAATAGACTCTGAGTTTGAAAATGAATTTGGAAAATATGTATTTATAGATACTGCAGGCATTAGAAGAAAAAGCAAAGTAGATGATAACCTAGAAAAATATAGTGTTATAAGAAGTCTACTTGCAATAGAAAGAGCAGATGTATGTGTTTTAATGTTAGATGCAAAAGAAGGTGTAACTGCACAAGATGCAAAAATAGCAGGAGAAGCACATGAGGCTGGAAAAGGCATAATAATTGCAGTTAATAAATGGGATGAAATAGAAAAAGATAATCAAACCACAGAAAATTATAAAAAAGAAATATATAATAAATTATCATATTTATCTTATGCACCAGTAATATTTATATCTGCAAAAACAGGTCAAAGAGTAAATAAACTTTATGAATTAATAAACGAGGTGGCAAATCAAAATGCTTTAAGAGTTGCAACATCAGTTTTAAACGATATTTTAAGCGAAGCAGTTACTATTGTTCAGCCACCTACAGATAAAGGAAAAAGACTTAAAATTTTTTATATGACTCAAGCAGGAACAAAACCACCAACATTTGTGGTATTTGTAAATAGTAAAGAGCTTTTTCACTTTTCTTATGAGCGTTATTTAATAAATCAAATAAGAAAAGAGTTTGGAGGCTTAATTGGAACTCCAGTTAGAATAATAGTAAGAGAAAAAGGAGAAAAAGAATAATTAAAAAGGAGAGTGATTTTTATGGCAACATACATTATAGTTGCAATTATTGCATATTTATTAGGTAGCATTAGTTTTTCAGTAATTATTAGCAAAAAAGTAGCAGGATTTGATGTTAGAGAAAAGGGAAGTGGAAATGCAGGAACTACAAATGTATTAAGAACAGTTGGAAAAGGTGCAGCAGCTATTACATTAATTTGCGATATTTTAAAAGGTGTTGTAGCGATTCTAGTAGCATTTATAGCAGGAAAATTGGTAAAAGGTTTAGACAACAGCTTATTAGTACAATTAGCAGGTATATTTGTTATTTTAGGACATACTTTCCCAATATTTTTCAAATTTAAAGGTGGAAAAGGTATTGCAACAGCACTTGGAGTTTTGCTTATGACAAACTGGCAAATAGGTCTAATTTGCTTAGTATTTGGACTAATTTTAATTGCTTTAACAAGAATGGTTTCTGTTGGCTCAATTACAGCAGCTATTCTATTTCCTGTTTTAGTAATGTTTATAGACCAAAATTATTTAGTTGAGGCAAACAACTGGAGCTATTTAATTTATAGTATTATTATTGCAGCACTTGTTATATTTAACCATAGATCAAATATAAAAAGAATATATTCAGGAGAAGAAAGTAGAATTAGTTTTAAAAAATAAATAAACACTATTTAAAAATTAGGAAAGAGGAGACTTATGAAAAATATTTGTATAATTGGAAGTGGAAGTTGGGGCTGTGCTTTAGCAATTCATGCTGCTAAAACAGGAAACAACGTAAAAATATGGTCTTTTTCTGAAGAAGAAGCAAATATTATAAATAACGAAAAAAAATGTATGTTCTTACCAATGGCAAAAATGCCAGATAATGTTGTTTGCACAACTAATATAGAAGAAGCAGTAAAAAATTCTGATATGATTTTGCATGTAACCCCATCAAAATTTTTCAGAGAAACTTTAAATAAATATAAGAACTACATAACAAACCAACCAGTTATAATTTGTTCAAAAGGCTTTGAGTCTTCTACATTATCATTACTTAGCGACGTTGCAAATGAAGAAATTCCAAATGTAAAAATAGGAGCATTTTCAGGACCAAGCCATGCTGAAGAAGTATGTATGGGAATACCAACTGCAATAGTTATTGCTTCTGAACATGAAGATGTACAAAACTTAGTTCAAGAAACTTTAATGAATGAAAACATGAGAATTTATACAACAACTGATATAAGAGGAGTTGAACTTGGAGGAGCACTAAAAAATATTATTGCTTTTTGCGCAGGAGCTGCTGCAGAGCTAAAATTAGGCGATAACAGTTTTGCAGCTTTAATTTCAAGAGGTTTAACAGAAATTTCAAGACTAGGAGTTGCAATGGGTGGAGAGCATGATACTTTTTATGGTTTATCAGGTTTAGGAGACTTAATTGTAACATGCTTAAGTGAACATAGCAGAAATCGTAGAGCAGGAAGATGCATTGGCAGAGGTTTAAGTGTAGAAGAAACTAAAAAAGAAATTGGAATGGTAATTGAAAGTATAGATAATATTGATGTTGCATATAAGCTTTCTAAAAAATATAATATTGAAATGCCAATTGTAAATACGGTGTATGATGTTTTATATAACAATTTACCACCAAAAGAAGCAGTTATAAAATTAATGACTCGTGAAAAAAAATCTGAATAAATATAAAGTATATTTTCCATTTTTTAGACCATAATAATATAAACATAAATAAATGGAAGGAATGATTTATAAATGGAAAATATAATGTCAAAATTAGGCAGAGTAGCAACAAATACTTGCAGATGCGCTGCTGAAGCAACTGGAAAGCTTGCGCGAGAAATAAAATTAAAAGCACAAATGGCAGATGATAAAGCAAAAGTAAGAAATTTATACGAGGAAATTGGAAAAAAGATATATGAAAAGCATTTATTAGATGAAAAGGTAGATTTAGAAATAGATCTAGATGGCGATATTTCAATGCTAGATATTTTGTCAGATGAAATAGAAAATATACGCATGGAAATTTTAAATTTAAAAGATTTAAAACAATGCCCAAAATGCTTTTATGAGATAGATTCAAGCTTTAATTATTGTCCAAACTGTGGCTACGAGCAAAATGAGAAAGAGAACAAAGAAGATAGCAATAGCAGTAAAGATAATAGTGATGTAAAGAAAGATAACCACAAGCAAAATGATGACGAAAAGCAAGAGAATTTAAAAGATTTTGATATAGAAAATAACGACGATGAGCAAGAAGATTTTGATATAGAAGATAATGACGAAGAAGATGATAATTAATATATCATCTTCTATAATAATATAAAAGGAGCAGTAGTTATGAAATTAGTAGTACAAAGAGTAAAAAAAGCAAATGTAGTAGTAGACGAAAAAGTAATAGGAGAAATTTCTAAAGGCTATATGGTACTTTTGGGAGTAGGACCAGAAGATACAAAAGAAACAGCCGATTTTTTAGTGCAAAAACTAATTAAATTAAGAATATTTGAAGACGAAAATGAGAAAATGAATTTATCTATAAAAGACATAGACGGAGAACTTTTAATTGTATCACAATTTACTTTATATGCAGATACAACAGGTGGCAATAGACCTAGTTTTGTAAATGCTGCAAAACCAGAAAAAGCAAACGAACTTTACGAATATTTTGTGGAAGAATGCAAAAAACAAAATATTAAAAAAGTAGCAACTGGTAAGTTTGGAGCAGATATGCAAGTAACACTTCAAAATGATGGACCAGTAACAATAATTTTAGAAAAATAGTTCTAATATGGGTATCTTTCGTATAAATATCTAATTACAGAATCAGCGTTTTGATGAGTTACATTTATAAGCATGTTCTCATCTAAACTAATCCACATATTTATTTTGTAAGTGTCTTGATTTTCAATTAAGGCACTTATTATATCTGCAATTTCTATTGGATTTTTATATTCTTTTTGCCAAACCAAATCATCTTTAGTATTAAAAGATATGTTATTTTCAAAATGGCTCAAAAACCTATTTATTTCACCTTGTTTCGTACTATATAATTTAACTATTGCATTCATACATAAAAACTCCTTTTCTTAAATTTAGTATTAAAAAAAACAAAAAATTTATACTTAAGAATAAAAGGTAATTTTTTGGAAATACTAAAGCCGAAAGGAAATTAAAATATGAAAAAAAATCTTGTTATAATAATTTCAATAGTAATTATTATTTTAATTTTGGGTTCACTTTTTGTGTATTCTAAAAGTAATAATAATGAGTCAACACTAGAAGAAAAGGTATCTGATGAAATTAAATACTTAAATAATTATTTAATATCAATGCTTGGGCATTTTAATGGGCTTAGCATAGGAGATGATGCTTTTCAAACAAGTCCACAAGGAACTCAAATGGAAAGACAATCTTCAGACACAGCTGATAGTTCAAAACAAAATTCTGAAGCAGGCACAGGCCAAGCAGGAGAAAATAATGGAGAACAGCAAAAAGGTAATGAGCAAAGCAAATCAAGTCAAGGTAGTAAAACAGAAGAAGCAGGAAATATGCAGTCTAATATTTTAGCTAATAATGGAAAGTATGAAACAAATTGGAATACAATTAAATCACAAATAGAAGAAATATATACTACTTGGAATTCGGTAAGCCTTGATTTACATGGGTTAAATGTCGATGGAGGAGCAATTTTATCATTTAGTAATTATTTAAATTCTGCAACACAAAGTATAAAAGATGAAAATAAAGAAAAATCTATGGAACAAATAGGAAAAATGCATGAGCTATTAGTTCAGTACATGAATGGTTATAGATCAGATGAACAAAAAAAGCAAATGCTTGATATAGAATCTAAAGTAGTTATTTCATATATAAATGTAACAGGCGAAAAATGGGATGATGCACAAACTAATTTGTCACAAGCAGAGCAAGGTTTGGCTAATAAAATAAACACAGTAGATAATAAAAATGAAATAGATAAAACAACATTAAATCAGTGCTATATTTTAGTTAATGACCTAAGAAGTGCTGTTAATATAAAAGATAAAGATATTTTTTATATAGAATATCAAAATTTAATAGATAAAATTGGAAGATTATCATAATTGATTTTTAAACTAAAATGTAGTATAATTAAAAGGTAGTAAGTTAGATAGTCGCGTATAGCAAGGCCGAAAGGCAGCGTACGAGGAAAGTCCGGGCTCCACAGAGTAATGATGCTGGATAACGTCCAGTGAGGGCAACCTTAAGGAAAGTGCAACAGAAAATAACCGCCTAAATTTTAGGTAAGGATGAAAAGGCAGGGTAAGAGCCTACCGCTAATATGGTGACATATTAGGCAGTGCAAACCCCATCTGGAGCAACACCGAGCGAGGAAATTTAAGGCTACTCGCCATTTTCCTAATTTGGTGGCATGATGCTTACAGTAATGTAAGTACTAGATAAATGACTATCCTAGACAGAACCCGGCTTACAGATTTGCTACTTAAATTTTAAAATTAAAAACACGTAATTTTTTACGTGTTTTTTTCTTTAATATAATAACTTCATATCAGAAGGTAAATCGGTTTCATAAAATTTTCTATCTTTGGTAATTGGGTGAATAAAACTAATAAAATAGCTATGTAGAGCCTGCCTTTTAATTAAAGAAGATTGCGTTCCATAAAGCGTATCTCCTAAAAGTGGATGCCCAATATATGAAAAATGTACACGAATTTGATGGGTGCGACCAGTCTCTAAAGTGCATTCTACAATATCAAAGTTTTTTTCATAGTTAGAGCTTAAAACCTTATAATGTGTAATAGCACCTTCTCCATTTTTGCTTATGCATCTTTCAATAATGCTTCCTTCTTTTCTAGCAATAGGTGCTGTAATAGTACCTTCATGTTTTTCTAGGTGTCCGTTTACAATAGCAATATATTTTTTTATAAATTCTTTTGTTTTCATTTGCTTTACTAAACACTCTTGTATATATTCATTTTTAGCAAATATAGCTATTCCAGAAGTATTTTTGTCTAATCTATTTACAGGTCGTATTTTTTTCTTAAGACCTATTTTATCAAAGTAAAATTTAATGCCATTTGAAATGCTATCTTCGTAATGTTCACAAGAAGGGTGAATAGGAATTCCCGCAGGTTTATTAATAATTAAGTAACATTCATCTTCATATATAATATTTAAAGGCATTTCTTTTGAAACAATATTTGAGTTTTCTTCTTCATAATTCAAGTCACACTCAACTAAATCTGTTTGTTTAATAGGATGATGAACAAAAGTAGCTTCACCATTTAAAGTAATTCTTTTCATATTTTTTAGTTTTAATAAAAGTCTATCAGACATATTAAATTCTATCTTCAAGACTTCTTTTATATTTTTATAAGTATTGTCTACAACATTGTAACTTAGCTTCATAAGGCCTTTATTTTCCTTTTCTAGATTCTAATATATAGGTAGCTTCTAAATCCGCTTCATGTAAAGCAAGAGCAAGAGGGTATTTTGTATAAGCATTACTAATAGTGTTATACATTTCTTTGGGCTCTGTAAATCCCATATGCCAACGAATAGCATACATTTCTTCTAAGCTTAAATCAATAAATTTGCTAATCATCATTACAGATTTTTCGCCATGTCCATAAGGAATGGTATCATTTACAGTGTAGTAGGGTTCTTTTACCCAAATACCATCTTCATTTTTCTTATTTCTATAATCAACACTATAGTAATTTGCTTTGCAAAGATCATGTAAAAGTGAAACTATAATAATTGTTTCATCACTTACATTAACAATATCTAAGTATGGTTTATGTGATAACTTTTCTTTTAATAAATTATATACATTTAAGCTGTGTTCAAGTAAGCCTCCTTCATAGTCTCCATGATAACGAGTGCTAGCAGGAGCTTTAAAAAAGTCTGTTTTTTCAATATATGTAATTAATTTATCAACACCATCTCTATTTATTTGATTTAATAACTCTAAAAATTCTTCTTCCATAAATATTTCCCCCTACACTTTTTGACTTAATATTACTTTGGCCGCTTCATATTGCGGTTTAATTATTCCCTTTCCTCTTGTAGATAACTTGTTATAGCTTCTTTCCAATTTATCATAAACAAATTTTGCTCCTTCGTCAATTTGCATTTTCTTTTCTACATAAACCATTCTAAGCAAAGAAGGTATACTAAAAAAATGAGCCATAGCATCCGCATCAGCAACGCAAATTTCTTCCGGAGTAGTCTTTTCAGTTAATTTACTACCTCTATGATTTAAAATACATTTCTTTATTAGATTTAATTTATCTTTAGGTAAGTTGTCATATTTTTTAAGCAATTCTTCGGCAATTTGAGCACCTATTATATGATGATTTTCGGTATAATCTTTATTAGTAACAGAAGCAATATCATGAAGCAGAGCTGCTAAAGCAACAATATCATAATCAGCACCATAACTATTGCAGATATTTATAGCAATTTTATATACTAATTCTATATGGTGATCCCAAGCGCCTATGCCGTAAGAATTAGTTTCAAGCATACACCTATTTTTTACTTCATTATATATTTCGCTTATTATTTCCTTCATATTAATCTAATTCCTCCACAAAAATTATAGCATAAACAAATTTCTAGGGCAATAGACGAGACTTAAAAATATTTGTCGAAATTTGTAGTACGAAAAAACTTGACAAACAAATAAAGTATGATATTATATTGATACATAAAAATAATATGTTTGCTTCTTATGTAAATTTGTAGTATAATAAAATTACACATTGTAATAATTTACTAATATTTGTTCATAATAACTAATAAATTATTATTAGAGGTGTAAATATATGAGAAGTAACTTTATTTTTAGGAGGTACAAAAAAATGACAAATGTAAAATTAAAAAGAAAATCAGTTGCATCTAATATAAAACCAGAATGGGAAGAATTATGTAGCAAATGTTCTGCTTTGGCAAAATCTGTTGGTTGGACTAAAAACGATAGCAGAAAATTACTAAATAAAGTAAGAAATACTAAGATTAAAATTTGAAAAATAATATAAATTAGGCAGATAACTACATTATCTGCTTTTTTAGTACAAATTAAGTAATTTTTAATTGACCAATTGTGTTTTTTATAGTATTATTAAGTAAACAAAAACGCATCTTAGAAAGGGATGATAATAAAAATGAAAATATTAGCAGTAGGCGATATTGTAGGAGAAAACGGATTAGAAAAATTAAAACAAGTACTTCCAAAATTAAAAGAAGAAGAACAAATAGATTTTGTATTAGTAAATGCAGAAAACACTTCTGATGGAATGGGGCTTACCGTAAAATCATGGAATGAATTATTAAAACTTCCAATAGACTGCTTTACCATGGGAAACCATACATGGGCTAAAAAAGACATATTTACATTTATAAATCACCCAAAGTTAATAAGACCAGCCAACTATTCAAAAGGGGTTCAAGGAAAAGGCTATGGAATTTATGAATGCAATAATAAAAAAGTAGCAGTTGTAAATTTAATAGGAAGAACAAATATGAATGTGTTGTCAGAAAATCCTTTTACAGTAATACAAGAAATACTAAAAGAAATACAAAATAAAGTAGACATTATAATATTAGATTTTCATGCAGAAGCAACAGCAGAAAAAATAGCAATGAAACACTTTTTAGATGGAAAGGTAAATATTTTAGTAGGTACACATACACATGTGCAAACAGCAGATGAAGAAATAACCGAAAAAGGAACGGCATACATTACAGATTTAGGAATGACAGGCCCTAAAAATTCTGTTATAGGAATGGAGATAGAAGCATCAATTAAAAGATTTTTAACTTCACTTCCAGAAAGATACAAATTAGCAAAAGGTAACTGCATATTTAATGGCTGTATTTTTGAAATAAATGATGAAAATGGTAAAACTAAGAGTATAAGCCGTATCTATACAAGATAAATGACAAAAAATGTAAAAATAAATCGATAAAAACTTCCACTTTTTTCCAAAAAACACTAGACAAAATAAAAAATATATATTATAAATATATTGTTCGCGAAACAAAAAAATAAAATAATAGGAGGCAAAAATGGAAGTTTTAAAAATCTCATCAAAATCAAATCCAAATTCAGTAGCAGGAGCAATTGCTGGTTTGGTAAAAGAATCAAGTAAAGCAGAAATGCAAGCAATTGGAGCAGGAGCATTAAACCAAGCAGTTAAAGCTATTGCAATAGCAAGAGGGTTTGTCGCACCGGCAGGGGTTGATCTAGTATGCATACCAGCCTTTGCAGAAGTTGAAGTAGAAGGTGAAGACAGAACTGGTATAAAATTGATTGTAGAAAGCAGAAAATAAGGCTTTTTAAAAAATTATTATATATATGGGGCACATAAAATAGAAAAAAACTATTTTTGTGCTCTTTTCTTTTCTACATAAAAAATTATAAAAAAATTGTATTAATAATTGCAAAAAGTAACAAGATATTATATGATATCAAATTATAAGGAGAAACTAAAATGAAATCCAAAATAGCAATTATTATATTGGCAATATTAATAATAATAGTAGCAGTATATTTTACAATATCAAAAGGCTTTAAGGAAGAGGAAAGCCCTAATGAAATAAAATATGAAGTAGTAAACATGATAACAAATTTAAGACTTGGAATTTCAGACTTTGACACAATTGACCCATATAATACTAAAAATCGTGAAATATTATATTTAGATACTTTAATATTTGAGCCACTACTTACAATTTCTAATGATTACAAAATAGAAAATTGCTTAGCAAAAGAATGGTCAAAAGTTAGTGAAACTTCATATATAATAAAAATAAAAGAAAATATAAAATGGTCTGATGGAACTAATTTTACTGTAGAAGATATAAAAAATTCAATTCAAAAAATACAGTCATTAAAAACTTCAATTTACTACGAAAATGTAAAAGACATTAAATTAGTAGAAATCATTGATAAATCAACTATTAAAATAAACTTAAATAAGGAAAGCCCATTTTTTGAATATAACTTAATATTTCCAATTGTAAAAGGCGACTTAATAGGCACCGGAAAATACAAGGTAAATAATATTTCAAATAGCAAAATAGAACTTACCAAAAACGAAAACTATCAAAATGGGGAGAGCCCAAATATAAAAACAATAACAGTAAATTTATATTCTACAATGGGAGAAGTATATAATGCATTTAAATTAGAAAACATTGACTTCATTCATACTACAAACGAAAATATACAAGATTATATAGGAACTATGGGCTATGAAAAAACAGAATATCCGGGTAGAGAATATGACTATTTAGCTATAAACTGCACCAATACAATTTTAAAATATAATGAAGTAAGAAAAGCCATTAATTTATGTTTAGATAAAAATAAAATAGTATCTGCTATTTTAGAAAATAAAGCTTATAGAGCCGATTTTCCAATAGAAGAAAAAAGTTATTTAATAGATTCTAAGGAAAGCTATAATAGTTTAGAAGAAGCAAAAAAAGTTTTAGAAGATAACAGCTGGGAATATAAATATGGTATTTGGCAAAAAGAAATAGATGGAACAACAAGGACATTAAATATTACATTATCTGTTAGCAAATCAAACGAAAATAGACTAAAAGTAGCAGAAGAAATAAAGTCAGAAATAGAAGCATTAGGTATAAAAGTTTATATAGAACAAATATCAGATTCGAAATATCAAAGTTACTTAAAAAACCACAATTTTGAACTTCTTTTAACAGGAGTATATACTTCTATATCACCAGATTTAACTACTTTTTTTGATGAAAATAATATAGCAAGTTATGAAAATGAAGAAATACGCTCAATATTAGAAGAGCTAAAAAGCATTACAGATGAAAATTTAAAAAAGGAAAAATATAATAGAATATTAGAAATTTATTTAGAAGATATTCCATATATTGGCTTATACAGAAATAAAGAAATTCTAGCATATAGCAATAACTTTAGGGGAGATGTATCTCCAAATAATTATAATATTTACTATAATTTTTCCACATGGTATAGAGAGTAAAAAAATTTTAAAAAAAGTCTTGACAATATTTTTTAATAAGATATAATAAATACAAACATACGTTTTAAATATAGGAGGAAAAAATAATGAGTAATGAAAATTCAGAAAAAATGAAAGCATTAGAAGCAGCACTTGGACAAATAGAAAAACAATTTGGTAAAGGTTCTGTTATGAAATTAGGAGATTATACAGCAATGAATGTTGAGTCAATTCCAACAGGAGCTTTAAGTTTAGATATCGCACTAGGAATAGGTGGTATTCCTAGAGGAAGAATTATAGAGGTATTTGGTCCAGAATCTTCTGGAAAAACAACTATGGCACTTCACATGATAGCAGAAGCACAAAAACTAGGTGGAGAAGCGGCATTTATAGATGCAGAACATGCACTAGACCCAGTATATGCAAAACATTTAGGAGTAGATATTGATAATTTAATAGTATCTCAGCCAGATACAGGTGAGCAAGCATTAGAAATTGCAGAGGCTTTAGTTAGAAGCGGAGCCTTAGATATAATTGTTGTAGACTCAGTTGCAGCATTAACACCAAAAGCAGAAATAGATGGAGACATGGGAGATAGCCATGTTGGTCTACAAGCAAGACTTATGTCACAAGCATTAAGAAAACTAGCAGGTGTAATTAACAAAACAAAATGTGTTATTGTATTCATAAACCAATTAAGAGAAAAAGTTGGAGTTATGTTTGGAAATCCAGAAACAACTCCAGGTGGTAGAGCATTAAAGTTCTATGCTTCAGTTAGACTAGACATTAGAAGAATTGAAAGTATAAAACAAGATGGAGAAGTTATAGGTAACCGCACTAGAGTAAAAGTTGTTAAAAACAAAGTAGCTCCACCATTTAGAGAGGCAGAATTTGATATTATATATGGAAAAGGTGTATCTAAAGAAGGCAATATATTAGATATAGCTGTTAACCTAGATATTATAGAAAAAAGTGGTTCATGGTTTAGCTATAATGGTGAAAGAATAGGCCAAGGCAGAGAAAATGCAAAAGACTATTTATTGCAAAATCCTAAAGTAGCAGAAGAAGTAGAAAAGAAAATTAGAGACAACTATGCTACAGCCTTTGAAAAAAGCTTAGGTGATGAAAATGACGATACCGAGTCAGAAGAAAGTGAGCCAGAAGAAGAGTAATGAAAAGTTTTGATGATTTTTTAAAAGACCATCCTAATGTAAAACCTGTGCAAACAAAAAAGCAAGAACCTACAAAGCCTACTAAAAACGAAAAATCTTACGAAGACTTAGAAGAATTTGATAAAATTAAATCTAAGGTTTTAAAATATGTTCTATACAAAAAAAGAACAGAACAAGAAGTAAGGCAAAAGTTTTCTAATTATAACAATGAAAATAAAATAGATGAAAACTTATTAGATGAAGTCATACAAAACTTAAAAGAAAATGGCTATATTAGCGATACAACTTATATAGAAAGAGCAGTTAATGAATTTATCGCAATTAAAACACTTTCTATAAAAGAAATGTATAACAAATTATATGCAAAAGGAATAAAAGCAAATATAATAGATACATATTTTGAAAATAACAAAGAGCGTTTAGAAAAATATGAAATAGAATGTAGCAAAAAAATAATTTTAAAAAAGAGCTCTCAAATGGAAAAAGATCAAATAGAAAATTTTTTATACAAAAAAGGCTATACCAAAGAGAGCATAAAAACTGCATTCGAAGAATTAGCATAAATAAAGGAAGTAAAACAAAATGCCAAATGTATTAACTTTAGAAACAAATAAATACAATGTAAAAATAAATAATTTTGAAGGTCCACTAGATTTACTATGTCATTTAATTGATAAAAATAAAATGGATATTTGTGATATAAAAATTAGTGAAATAACAGACCAATATATAAGCTACTTAAATGAAATGGAAAGTCTAAACCTAGAAATAGCTAGCGAGTTTCTAATAATGGCATCAACACTTCTTTATTTAAAATCTAAAACACTACTTCCAAATGTAGTAGAAGACGAAAAAGAACTTACAGAAGAAGAACTTTTATCAAGAATTATTGAATACAAAAAATATAAAGAAATAACAAAAAAGCTTAAAGAATGCCTAGAAAATAATCAAAATAGAGTTTTCAAAAATCCAGAAATTATAGAGTTACCTAAACAAAAGTTAGAAGTTAACTATTCTATGGAGCAAATTTTTAATACATATAAAGAATTAGTAGAAAAAAATGAACAAAAAATAAATCAAAACGCTAAAAACATTGAAAAAATAGCAATTACAGATAAATACACAGTAGAAAGCAAAGTTAAGGTAATGTTTAAAGAGCTTATACGTAAAAAAAGGTTCATATTTAATAAGCTTTTCTCACTAAAAAAATGTAATAATCAAGAAGTAGTTACAGCATTTACTGGCCTTTTAGAATTATCTAGAAGAAGCAAAGTAACTACAAACCAAGAAGAACTTTTTGGAGACATTTTAGTAGAAAAAGCAAAAAAGAATACTTTATAAATAAATATGTTTAAAATTTCCAAAAATGGAAAAACTAATATCAAATAACTTCAAATTGTATAAAAGGAGGTTATATGGTATTAGTTTTTATTTTGCTTGGAATTATTATTTTTATACTATTTATACTATTCATAATACTTGTCTCTAGCTTAAAAGTAGAAATTAAAAATTTAAACTTGAGCAATATGAAAGAAAAAGAAAATATAAATTATTGTATTAAAATTTCTCTTAATTTATTTGGATTTTTAAAATGGATGGGCATTTCTATTGGAGAAAGAAAAGTTAAAAAATTAATTTCAAAAATACCTAAAATAGATATTAAAACAGTGGAAAAAGATTTTACATTAGATAACTTTAAAATATTAAAAAAACTGCAAATAAGACTAAATAGTTTTAAATTAGATGCTATTTTAGGAGTAAAAAGCCCTGTAATTACTGCATTTATAGTAGCTTTTGTATCATCATTTATATCAATTATTCTGCCACATTTGGCAAATGAGCTAAATAGCAAAAATTATAAATATGTAATAAAACCAATTTACCAAAACAAAAATTTATACAAAATTAGTCTAAATTGTATAATTGAGTTAAAAATGGTACATATTATAAATGTAATATATATTTTAATAAAGAAAGGAAAAAGTGATAAAAATGAGCGAACAGCATCCAATAGAGAATCTTATGATTACAGCTATGAATAGCATTGAAGACATGGTAGATGTAAATACTATTATAGGAGAGCCAATTGAAACTAGCAATAATATTGTAATTATTCCAATTTCAAAAGTAGGCTTTGGCTTTGCAGCAGGTGGAAGTGAGTTTAAAGGAGAAACAATAGACGAATACAGCAAAAAAGATAAAGAAGAAGAAATACAATACCGCCTTCCATTTGGTGGAGGAAGTGGAGCAGGGGTATCTATTTCGCCAGTTGCATTTTTAATAGTACAACAAAATAATGTAAAATTACTTCCAGTAGACCATCCTTCATCTTTAGACAAGCTATTAGATTATGTACCAGATTTAATTGATAAAGCAAACAGCTTTTTAAATAAGTCAATGCAGAACAAAAAAGAAGAAAAAAGAGAAGAATTAAAAAGTAAAGAAAAGGCAAGAAGAGAATTGAACGAAACTTTAGAAGACATAGCACAAAATCATGATACAATAATTGCAAAAACAAGACCAAAAAGAAGTAGAATTCAAAGAGAAACTCCGCCACCTCAACAATATGAATATGAATATGACGAAGTAGATGATGAAGATGATGACGAGCAAGAAGATTATGACGGATAACTTTTAAAAATACACATATTTGATATATTGAATTGTAATAAATCAAAACCTTCAAAAATATAATGTAACAACATATATTTTGGGAGGTATTTTTATGCTTTCAAAAAACAAAACAAGAATAATTTTTATTATAGTTTTACTATTATTTATATTCTCTACTGTTAGCTTTTGCTCAGATAGCATTTATGTTTGGTCTAGCGAAAGCACACCATTAAATGAGCAAGAAAAAAGTAATGAAACAAATACCATGGCAACTTCAGCACAAACTGTAGATTTAAGTTTGCAAAGTGGTGGAGCAGTTTTAATAGAGCAACATTCAGGAAGAGTTTTATATGACCATAATATGCACGAAAAATTAAGACCTGCAAGTGTTACAAAAGTAATGACAATTTTACTAATAATGGAAGCAATAGATTCAGGTAGGCTTTCATATACCGATAAAGTTCCTTGCTCTGAAAATGCTAGCAGTATGGGTGGTTCACAAATTTGGCTAGATGTAAGAGAAGAATTAACTGTTGATGAAATGTTAAAAGCAATATGTGTTGTTTCTGCAAATGACTGCACAGTAGCTATGGCAGAATATTTGGCAGGCTCAGAAGAAGCATTTGTTCAAAAAATGAACGAAAAAGCAAAAGAACTTGGAATGAATGATACTTGTTTTAAAAATTGTCATGGAATAGATGAAGATGGGCATGTAACTTCTCCATATGATATTGCTTTAATGTCAAAAGAACTTTTAAATAATCATCCCAATATTACAAAATACACTACTATTTGGATGGATTCTTTGAGAGACGGAAAATCTCAGCTTGTAAATACAAATAAACTTATTAGAAATTATAAAGGTGCAACTGGCTTAAAAACTGGATCAACTTCTGTTGCACTATATAACTTATCTGCAAGTGCTACAAGAGACGATTTATCCTTAATAGCAGTTATTATGAAGGCTCCGTCAACAGCTATTCGTTTTTCAGAGGCACAAAAATTATTAGATTATGGATTTAATAATTATGAATACAAAAAATTAGCAAACAAAGGAGATTTTTTTAAGGAAATTGCTGTTAATAAAGGTGTAGAAAAAACTATAAATGGTATTTTGCAAGATGATAGTGGTATTTTAATAAAAAAAGGAGATGATAAAAATATAGAGCAAATTTTAAATCTTCCAGAGGTTATATCTAGCCCAATTGAACAAGGCCAAGTTTTAGGAAGTATTACTTATAAATTAAATAATGAAGAAATAGGTAATGTTAATATTATTGCAGAAAAAAGTATTGAAAGAAATACGGCATTTTCTATGATTAAATATGTATATGTAAAATGGTTTTCGTTACTTAGAACTTAAAGGTTTAAAAATGTTACTATTCATAGCTAATTATATTATAGAGTAGCCACAGAGGTTTTGTATATGTTTTTTCGTGCTTTAGTCAAAGAAAAAACATATCAAAACTTTGGGCGCGTGGCGGCTAATTTTAAGACTATGAATAGTAACAAATATTTATTACTCATAAGATAATTTTACTATTTTTATAGTAATTTCTTTTTCAGTGGTTGATGCATATATTTTAATATCATTATCGGTTGTATTTTTAAATTTTAAGTCAAGCTCATCATAAACTACAGTAGCATCTTTTCCTTCTTCTATATAACCAACATCTTTTCCATGCTCGTGTCTTTCAGTTATTTTTAATTTAGCTTTTAATGCGGCATTATATAGTGTAGTACTAACTTGGCAATTTCCTCCGCCATAACCTTTTTCTTTTTTGCCATTTACAATAATTCCAGCTTTTTCATAACCTTCATCAGGAGTTGGGTTTCCGAACTACTTTATTAAATGAAAATTCCTCACCTTTTTTTAGTATAGTTCCGTTTATTTTTTCACAGCTAATATCTAAATTATTATCTCTTTTATTGTCATCTATAATTATTTTAGTTGAAAAGTGAGAAAGCTCAGTTTCTGTTAAATTTTTTTGCTCAGAATTTTGTATGTTTTGCTCGCTTGACAGCCTTTGCGTGTACCAAGGAGCATTATTATCATTTTTATTGGTATTTGCAAAAATAAAATATGCAATTATGCCAATAATAATTATTAGTGCTATAATAATTACCCACTTATTTTTCATAAAACAGCCTCCTTTTCTTTTGTTTTAAAAGATTTTAAATTAATTTTCAATATTATATTATTTTCAAAAAAAATAAAAAAAATTACTAATATTTTTTTCAAAATTGTAAAAAAAATCAAATTATGATAATATTGACTTTTTAAAAAAATATAGTATAATAGATTTATAATATATTAAGGAGATAGCAAATGATAGCAAAAATTTGGAAAAAAGTTTTATTATTTGTTTTAATTATTGCTTGCTTATTTAATATAGTAAATAAAATAGTACATAAAGCGTCAATGGAGCAAGAAGTAAGTGCTTCAGCACAATATGTTCAAGAACAATTAAATAACCAAGAAAAAACAAATTAAAATATAAAACAAATAAAAGCAAAATACTTGAAAATAAAATAAAACTATGTTAAAATAAATAACAGTGTTTATGAATAAATATAAGGAGAGGTGAATACAAAATGAAGGAAGGAATACATCCAAACTATGGTGAAGCAACAATTACATGTGCTTGCGGAAATGTTATGAAAACAAATTCAACAAAAGCAGATATGAAAGTTGACGTTTGCTCAAAATGTCATCCATTCTGGACAGGAAACTTAAAAAGAGAAACAACAGGTGGTAGAGCAGATAAATTCAAGAAAAAATATGGAATTCAATAAAATGTATAAAAAGGTTAGTGTAAAATTAATTGCACTAATTTTTTTATGCTTTAAAAGGAATATTTAAACTATTGCAAAAAATGACAAATTAGTATAAAATATTTAAAGTTTTAAAAATTATTTTGGAGGAATAACAGTGATAAGACCACAATTAGAAGACATAGAAAAAGTAGCTAAAATAAATAATGGTAAAGGCCTAAAATATAGCATTTTAACAATGGGTTGTCAGCAAAATGAAAATGACTCAGAAAAGCTAAGTGGAATGATAGAAAAAATGAACTATACAAAAACAGAAAACTTAGCAGAAGCTAATTTAATAGTATTTAATACTTGTTGTGTTAGAGAAAATGCTGAAGATAGATTATTTGGAAAATTAGGAGAAGTTAAAAAATATAAAGAAGAAAAAGGTACAATAATTGCAATTGGTGGTTGCATGATGCAAGAAAAACATATTGTAGAAAAATTAAAAGAGAGTTACCCATTTTTTGATATTGTATTTGGAACACATACACTTCATCAATTTCCAACAGATTTATATAAAGTTTTAAGTAATTATAAAAAAATAGAAGACATTTTAGATATAGATGGAGAAGTAATAGAAGGCTTGCCTATAAAAAGAGATGATAATATTAAGGCTTCTGTAACTATTATGAATGGTTGCAATAACTTCTGCAGTTATTGTATAGTGCCTTATGTAAGAGGAAGAGAAAGAAGTAGACTTCCAAAAGATATTTTAAATGAAATAAATGAACTTGCAAAACAAGGCTACAAAGAAGTAACTCTACTTGGACAAAATGTTAATTCATACCTAAGGGTAGAGCGTGAGCAAAATAAGAAATTTGAAGAATATGAAGGCGTAAATTCATTTGCAACATTATTAAGAGCAATTAATAAAATAGATGGAATAGAAAGAATACGTTTTATTTCTCCACATCCAAAAGATTTTACAGATGACGTAATAGAAGCAATTAGAGACTGCGAAAAAGTATGCAAGCTAGTGCATCTTCCACTTCAATCTGGAAGCACAAATATACTAAAAGTAATGAATAGAAAATACTCAAAAGAAGATTACTTAAATTTGGTAGATAAAATGAGAGAAAAAATACCAAATGTAACATTTTCAACAGATATTATAGTAGGTTTTCCTGGAGAAACAGAGGAAGACTTTAACGATACTTTAGATGTAGTAAAAAAAGTTCACTTTGAGCAAGTATATATGTTTATATATTCAAGAAGAGTAGGAACCCCAGGAGACAAAATGGAAAACCAAATTCCAGAAGATATAAAGCATGAAAGATTTGAAAAATTAAAAAAACTAGTTGAAGACGAAATTTCTATAAGTAATAAACAATATGTGGGAAGCATTCAAACTGTTTTAATAGAAGGAAAAAGCAAAAACAATGATAATATGCTAACAGGTAGAACAGACTCAAATAAAGTTGTTGTTGTAGATGCAAGCGAAGATTTAATTGGAAAAATGGTAAAATTAAAAATTGTTTCTGAACACATGTGGTATTTAAAAGGAAAAGTAGTTTAAAATTCTATAAATATAAAAATAAAAGAGGTAATTAAACATGGCAGAATATTCACCTATGATGCAACATTATTTAAAAACAAAGGAAGAATATAAAGATTGCATTTTATTTTATCGTTTAGGCGATTTTTATGAAATGTTTTTTGATGATGCAATTACAGCTTCTAGGGAATTAGAATTAACTTTAACTGGAAAAGACTGTGGCCAAGAAGAAAGGGCACCAATGTGCGGAATTCCTTTTCATGCTGCAGAAAACTATATTGCAAGATTAATTGAAAAAGGCTATAAAGTTGCCATTTGCGAGCAATTAGAAGATCCTAAACTTGCAAAAGGAATTGTAAAAAGGGATGTTATTAGAGTAGTAACACCTCGGAACTGTTATGGAATCTAATTTACTAGAAGAAAAGAAAAATAACTATATAATGTCAATATACAAAAATGGTATATATTATGGCATTTCTGTGTGTGACTTAACAACAGGAGATTTTAAAACAACACAAATAAAGGAGCAAAATAATTTTGCAAGCTTAATGGATGAAATTTCAAGATATTCTCCAGCAGAAATAGTAGTAAATGAAATGATGTATAACTCACTAGAAGAAATTAGCAAAATTCGTGAAAGATTTTCTATATATATTTCTATGTTAGAAGAACAAAACTTTGATTCAAATTATGAGAATTTTGATATTAAATATGAAATAGTAGATGAAAATGAGCAAAAAATAGATACTACAAAAGATAGCTTGCTTTGCGTTACCGCAAGTAATGGCTTAATTTCATATTTAAGGCAAACTCAAAAAAGCAACCTAGATTATATTCACAAAATTACACTATATAGCTTAACTCACTATATGAATTTAGATATAAATGCAAGAAGAAATTTAGAAATTACAGAAAAGTTAAGAGATAAAAGCAAAAAAGGAACACTACTTTGGGTATTAGATAAAACCTCGACCTCTATGGGAGGAAGGCTTCTTAGAAGATGGCTTAATGATCCTTTAATTGATGTATTTAGAATAAATGAAAGGTTAGAGGCTGTTAAGGAATTAAAAGAAGATATTATTTTAAGAGGAGATATAGTAGATTCTTTAAAAAAGGTTTACGATATAGAAAGGCTAGCAGGCAAAATTTCGTATGGTAGTGCAAATGCAAGAGACTTAATATCACTAAAAAATTCAGCCAAACAATTACCTGATATAAAGCAGATTTTGGAAGGTGTAAAATCTCCTTTGTTAAATAACTTGTATAAAGATTTAGACACATTAGAAGATATATATAAAACAATAGAAGAATCTATTACGGACGACCCACCAATTAGTGTAAAAGAAGGCGAAATTATAAAAAAAGGTTTCAATGAGGAAATAGACCATTTAAAAGAAGCAACAGTAAATGGCAAAAACTGGGTCTTAGATATTGAAACAAAAGAAAGAGAGCAAACTGGAATAAAAGGCCTAAAAGTAGGTTTTAATAAAGTATTTGGCTACTTTATAGAAGTAACAAAATCAAATTTATCTTTAGTGCCAGAAAGATATATACGTAAGCAAACACTTGCAAATTGTGAAAGATATGTTACAGAAGAATTAAAAAAGGTTGAAAATGAAATTTTAGGTGCAGAAGAAAAAGTAGTAAACCTAGAATATGAAGCATTTTGCACTATACGTGATGAAATAGAATCACAAATAACTAGAGTTCAAAAAACAGCTAGTATTGTATCTGTATTAGACGTACTTGCATCTCTTGCTACAGTAGCTTATGAAATGAATTATACTATGCCAATAGTAGATAATAGTGGAATGATAGATATTAAAGAAGGACGCCATCCTGTTATTGAAAAAATTTTACCTAGTGGAAGCTTTGTAGAAAATGACACATATTTAGATAAAGACACCAATAGACTAGCAATTATTACAGGACCTAACATGGCTGGTAAATCTACATACATGAGACAAGTTGCTCTAATTACATTAATGGCTCAAATTGGAAGTTTTGTACCAGCATCTTATGCAAGAATAGGAGTAGTAGATAAAATATATACAAGAGTTGGTGCATCAGATGATCTAAGTATGGGGCAAAGTACATTTATGGTTGAAATGATGGAAGTTGCAAGCATTTTAAAAGAAGCAACAAGTAATAGCTTAGTTATTTTAGACGAAATAGGCAGAGGAACTTCTACTTATGATGGACTTTCTATTGCATGGGCAGTAGCTGAATATATTTGCGATAAAGAAAAATGCGGTGCAAAAACATTATTTGCAACACACTATCACGAATTAACTTCGCTAGAAGAAAAACTAGAAGGTGTAAAAAATTATTCTATAGCTGTTAAAGAAAAAGGAGAAGACATTGTCTTTTTAAGAAAAATAGTATCTGGTGGTACTGATGAAAGCTACGGAGTGCATGTCGCAAAACTTGCGGGAGTTCCACAAGTAGTTACAAAAAGAGCAAATGAAATATTAAAATCACTAGAAAGAAAGAGTATTTTAGGAAATAAAGCAGCTGAAAAAGAAAATAAAAAAGTAGCAGAAGGACAGCTTGACCTATATAACTATAAATTAGCAGAAATTGCCCATGAATTAGATAAAGTAGACTTAAATGAATTAACACCTATTGATGCTTTAAATACTTTAGTAAATATGAAAGAAAAAATGAAATAATTCCTTTACAAAATGGCAAAAATGTTGTAAAATATAACTTAAGATAGCAATGCTATCAAAAAACAAAAAAGGAGATCATTTATTATGCGGAAAGACAGCAATACGAACAGCAAGAAGAGAAACCGCGAGGTACGGAGCAAGGAAGTGAAGTGCCCCTTCTGGAACGAGTGTGCTTCTGGCGAGTCTGTGCAGGTCCAGTGCAAGTACACGAAGTGTCCTTTGTATAAAAAGGCCAGTAAATAATATGAAAGCCGGCAGATTGTTTAATTAATCTGCCGGCTTCTCCTATAATAATAAAATACTTTTATTCATGTATTAGTTGACTAAAAAGTGCATAAGATATAAAATAATAATTAACAATACTTTACAAATTAAAGGAGAAAAACGTGAATACGAAATTAAATGAAGAAGAAACAAAGATAAAAAGTTATAACAAAACAGTAGCAGAACTATATAAAAATGAAATAGAAAAAAATGATTTAATAATAGCATGTAATTGCAATAATGAAGTTAAGAGCTTAAATTATATTCCAAAAGAAAATGATAAAATTACTTTTATAGATTTACTTTCGCGAGATGGTAGAAGAATATATATAAGAGGCCTTTTATACATAATGTGCATGGCTTTTTCTAAATGTTATCCAGAAGCATTACTTACAGTAAATTATCAGCTTACAAATGCAATGTTTTGTGAAGTTGATAATATGAAAGTAACAGATGAAATGATGCAAAAAGTAAGTAAAAAAATGAAAGAAATTATTTCAAGAAACTTATCTATTGTAAAAAAAGAAATGTCAAAAGAAGAAGCAGAAGAATTTTATAAAAAAGAAAAAACTTTAAAAGGAAGATTGCAACTAGATAATAACCAAAAAGAAGAAGTCTCTTTATACTTTTGCGAAGACTATTATAATTATTTCTATGGTGTAATGCCAATAAGCACAGGATATATAAATGTATTTGAAATAATTAAATATAATGAAGGATTTTTACTTAGATATCCATCAAAAGAAAATCCAAATAAGTTAGAAAATAAATCGACTAGTAAAAAATTATTTAAAACCCTTGAAGAATACAAAGATATACATAAATTATTAAATATAAATACTGTATATAAATTGAATAAAAAAATAAAAGAAGGAAAAGCATCAGAAGTGGTTATGCTTGCAGAATCACTACATGAAAAGAAAATAGCAGAAATTGCAGATGATATAATTAGTAAAAAAAATGTAAAGGTAGTTTTAATTGCAGGACCTTCTTCTTCAGGAAAAACAACTTTTGCAAAAAGGTTAGGAATTCAACTAAAATTAAATGGATTAAAGCCAGTTACTATTTCAGTGGATAATTATTTTGTAGAAAGAAAAAATAATCCAGTAGATGAAAATGGAGAGTATGATTTTGAGTGCTTAGAAGCAATTGATTTGAAACTATTTAATAATCATTTAACTACTTTATTAAATGGTGGAAAAATTAAGTGTCCTACATTTGATTTTAAACGTGGAACTAAAATATATAAAGGCGAAACAATGCAGTTAGCAGATGACGAAATTCTTGTAATAGAAGGAATACACTGCTTAAATGATAAGCTAACCTCAGCAATTCCAAGAGACAAAAAATATAAAATATATATTAGTGCATTAACTGTTTTGAATATTGACTACTATAATAGAATTTCTACAACAGATACTAGGTTAATTAGAAGAATTGTAAGAGACAATAATTATAGAGGCTATCCTGCACTTGAAACACTTAAAATATGGGATTCTGTTAATAAAGGAGAAAATAGTCATATTTTCCCATTCCAAGAAGAAAGTGATAGCATGTTTAATAGTTCTTTGGTATATGAAATATGCGTTCTTAAAAAATATGCTTTGCCAGAACTAGAAAAAATTGATAGTTCTCATCCAGAATATGCAGAGGCAAAAAGACTATATGAATTTTTAAAATATTTTGAAGATATTGATGATAGCTTAGTTCCAAAAAATTCTTTAATAAGGGAGTTTATTGGAGAAAGTGTTTTTGAATATTAAGTAAGGAAAGAAAAATGGGAAGAAAATTTACTAAAATAGATGAGGAATTTATATGTGAAAACTGTGGTAAAAAAGTAGAACCACTTGGGTATACCTGCCGAAATCATTGCAATAATTGCTTGTATTCTAAGCATGTAGATATAAACCCAGGTGATAGGGAAGAAACTTGCCAACGGTTTACTAGAACCAATTAAAGTAGAACTAGATAGCAAAAAAGGTTATGTTATTATTTATAAATGCCAAAAATGTGGAGCAATTAGAAAAAACAAGGCTGCAGAAGATGATAACAAAGAACTATTAATAAAATTAACCGTAGAAAACTAAATATCATAAAATAAAACCCAAATTATTAGACTTTTTTGTTTAATAATTTGGGTTATTATTTTTTAAACTTCTCTATATAAATTGCCATTTGTGTAATTATTTCCTTCTAGCTTTTTTCTATTGTAAGCTACCTCTAAAATGTTATTTATATCTTCAATAGTTTCATCAATAATATCTACTCTAACACGAGAAACGGGCAAGTCAGTAGTTTCTATAGAAAGAGTTTTACTATTACAAATTAAACTTACAGTTTGAAGATTATCAGGAATTACCCTAAATTCAAATCCCATTCTATCTTTTAAGTAATATGTATCATTTTTATTACAATTTGCATCACATTCTGGATTACATTTATTTGCTTTTCCTAAAAAGCAATAATTTGTTGCCATTACAGGAAGGTTTCCATATACTATTAGCTCAGTATCAATATTATTAGATTTAATCATTTCTAATAAATCTTTAGAGTTTAATTCTCTTGAAAGAGAAATAGTATTTAAACCTAATTTTTTATATTCATCAATTGTATAATTATTGAATACATTTAAAGAATAATTGCCAACAAAATCGTATTTATTTTTATACTTCTCTAAAAAGTTAAAGTCAGCTAAATTTGATATTACAAAACCTTTTATATTAAATTTTTTAGTTATTTCATCAAGAGAATTTAAAATAATGTTTTTGTAATTAGCTTTAATAATAGTAGGCATATAAATGTATATATCATAATTTGCGCCAAGATAATTTATAATGTTAGAATATTTTTTGTCTACCAATAATTTTAGTGCAATATAAATTCTACTAATTTTGTTTTTATCTAATTTAGAGTAATCGTAGTTTTCATATAAATTTCTTAATGACAAAGAAATTTTTGGATGTTTTATGCAAGAAGTATTAGAAGTAACAGTCTTTTTAAATGTAATAGGAGAAGACTTACGTGTGAATTTTTTTATTGCTTCTTGCTCTAATTTTTCTAAAGCAGTTCTTCGCAAATCATTTAAAGCACTAATACTTGGAACATATAAACCATCATCTAAAAGAACTGTAACATTTTCAAAATAATATGGTGTGTTATTAGTTTTAGAAATTTGTTTAACAACTCTTTCAACACTAATAGGTGTTTTTAAAGCTCCAACAGGAATAGTATTTGATACAACTTCTAGTTTAATATTATGATAAATTGAATCTTTATTTATTTCATCTGAAATAGTAGATACTTCCATTTTAATAGGTGTATCTTTTTTTATTGTTACAGTACAATTAAGTGGAATTTTTATACTTTCAATATTTTCATAAGAACTTTTTGCTAAATCAGATAATCTTTTACTACTAATTTTATATACTTTATCTCCAGCCTTTATATTACCTTTCATTCTGCCAATTTTAACTATTTCACCGCTTGTTTGCTAGCTTTTTATTTTCATCATTAATCATTAGTTCTGAAACAAAATAGCTTGAATCTTCTTTTTCTGGAGCTATAGAATCTCCAATTTGAAGGTCATTTTCTAATTTTAAAGTAATATGGCCTTTATTTGAATTATATTTGTTTATTTTTCCTAAATATATTCCCATGTTATTTGGCTTATCTGGAAATATAAGATTATTATTTGGTTTTTGGCTATCTAAATGACCAGTAGAAAAACCGCCACGATTAAATACTTGCATTAAATCATTAACATCATTATTATCTATAATAAATTCTTCATTTTTTAAAGCCATATCTATGTATTTACGATAAATTCTAGTAACAGTTGCAACGTATTCAGGGCTTTTCATGCGTCCTTCAATTTTAAAACATTTTACGCCAGCATTTATTAAACGTGGTATATATGTTAAACCACATAAATCTCTAGTGCTTAATAAATAGCCTTTACCTAAAGATGACACTTTTTTATTTTCATTATTTTTACATAAAAGTTCATAGGGAAGTCTACATGGACCTGCACATTTACCACGATTAGCAGATCTAGCACCAGCCATACTAGATAAAAGACATTGCCCAGAATATGAAATGCATAAAGCACCATGAATAAAAACTTCAATTTCTATATTGGAGTTATTACAAATATATTCAATTTCTTCTATTGATAATTCTCTTGCAAGTACAGCTCTTTTAAAACCAAGTTTTTCTAATTCTAATACACCTTGTAAATTATGTATGCTCATTTGAGTGCTTGCGTGAATTGGCATTTTAGGAAAATTATCAATTAAAAATTTTGCTAATCCTAAATCTTGAACAATAATTGCATCAATTCCAGCTTCATAGGCATTTTTAGCCAAATAAACAGCATCTTTAAATTCAGAATTTTTTATTAAAGTATTTAAAGTTAAATGTGTTTTAACATTTCTAATTTTACAATACTCAACTACTTTTTTTAAATCGTCAAGTTCAAAATTATTAGCATAAATTCTAGCATTGAATCTACTTGAACCAAAGTAAACACTATTTGCACCATTTTGAATAGCTGCTTTTAAACAATTTAAATCTCCAACAGGCGATAAAAGCTCTATGTCAGGCATAATTACCTCCTTTTAATATTTCTAAAATAATTGTAACACATTTTTTATAATTTGCATACTAATATTATATATAAATAAAAAGGAGGTAAGAATATGCCAGAAGAAAATAGAGATTGCGGATATAATAACAATAATAACTGTTGCTGTAATAACGGAGGCTTTTTAGGAAATTTATGTGGTGGTGATAATACTATTTTATTCTTCATTATAGTATTTTTATTACTATTTACTAACTGTGGTTGCAATAGATAATACTTATAGGAATAATAAAACATATCATTTAACCTAAATGTGAATTTTGTGTAAATTTTGATACAAAATTCACTTTTTTTTCGATTTTAATTGACGCAAAAATACAAGAATGTTATACTTATTTTGAAATTTAACTTATTGCGAATTATAATTTATATAAATACTAACGAGGAGAGAAAAAATGTTAACTAAAAACATTTTAATAAATAAATTTATTAGAATATTTTGTATTATTTTACTTCTGTTAATTTTAATCATTTCATCTATGCCAAATAAAGTAAGTGCTACAGCAAGTAATAGTATAGCAAATAATACTGCAGATAATAATGAATTAAGTGAATTTGAAAAATACCCAGGCTATGTAGACTTACTAAAAAAATTAAAAGAAGCTCATCCAAATTGGACATTTGAAATACTAAAAACAAATTTAGACTGGAATACAGTAATTAAGGCAGAATCAACAGGTTATCACGGTAGAAATGTAGTTCCAAAAAGTTGGGATGGATGTTGGAAATGCACTTGTGGAAAAGTAGTAGATGCAAGTTGGGTTTGTGCTTCATCTTCTACAGTAGCATATTATATGGATCCTAGAAATTCATTAAGTGAAGACTATGTTTTTCAATTTGAAAAATTGACATTTGGAAATCATACAGATGAAGAGCTTGCATTACTTCAAAAAGGAGTAGAAGCAATTATTGCAGATTGTAATTATTTACAGGGAAAAATTACATACCATGATTCAGAGGGTAATGTTAAAAATATAGATAAAACATATTCACAGGTAATTATGGAAGCTGCTAAAGATAATAATGTAAGTCCATATCATTTAGCTTCTAGAATGCGCCAAGAACAAGGCTCAGGAAATGGTACATATTTAATTACAGGAACTTATAAAGACTATGAAGGGCTATACAATTACTTTAATGTTGGTGCTTTTGGTAGTACAACAGAAAATATCATAAAAAATGGATTAACCACTGCAAAAAATAATGGATGGACAGACCCTGAAAAAGCAATTAAAGGTGGAGCTTCGGTAATAAATAGCAATTATATAAAAGGTGGGCAAGATACTTTATACTTAGAAAAATTTGATGTTGTAGGTGATACACTTTATTCATTTCAGTATATGACAAATGTATCAGCTTCAAAAGAAGAAGGAAAGCAAGTATATAATGCATATAAAAAATCTGGAATGATTACAGAAGACTCTAAGGTTGTATTTAAAATTCCAGTATATGAAAATATGCCAGCAATGGCTTCGACAAAACCAGGCTCTGAAAAATTTGTTACAGAAGATGTACAAATAAATACTGATAAAGTACAGGCAAAAGAAGGAAAGGGAACTAGTTTTAAAACAATAGCAACATTAAGTAAAGACACAAAACTTTTAAGAATTGAGTTAGACCAAGTAAAAGATTCAGAAGGAAAATATTGGGACAAAGTAGTTCTTTCAGATGGAAAAAAAGCTTATATTATGAGAGAATATTTAACTAAACTTTCTATTCAAACAAATTGTGATGAAGCATATGTTGTTTCAGCAAATACTAACTTTAGAAATGGCCCAGGAGTTACTGCTACAACAATATATGAATTATTAAAAAAAGGAACAAAAATAACAGTTGTCGAAAAAGGAAAATATAAAAGTGTAGATGGTGAAGAATGGTATAGAGTTAAAACAGCTGATGGAACATATGGATATGTAGGAACAGGATATATAAAAAAAGAAGTTATAGAAGGCAATAATGCTGTTACAACCACCTCAGATTATAAAGTGGAAAGTACTAATTTAATTACTAAACCTGATACAACAATTGAAACAATAAAAAAACATTTAAATAATGCAGTTATAAAAAATGCAGACAAAAAAGAACAAAAGTCAGGGAAAATTGCAACAGGTTGGACAATAACAAGTGGAACCGAAACGTACACAATAATAGTTAAGGGTGATGTTAATGGCGATGGAAAAGTAAACACTGGAGATACCCTTGCAATGAGTCAACATATAGAAGCTTTTAAAAAAATTACAAATGCAAACTATTTAAAATCTGCTGATGTTAACGAAGATGGAAAAGTAAACACTGGAGATTCTCTTGCATTAAGGCAACATGTAGAAAATTTTAAAAGTATTGAGTTAAAATAATTATAAAGTAATTTTATAGATTTTTGCAAAATCTAAATATAAATTAGAAAAGGAAAAAATAATGAAAAAATATGTAAATTTAGTTTCAATTATTCTAGTCGTTTTATTTTTAATATTAACAGGCAGTTATTCAAATGCTGCAACCTCTACATTATCTACAAATAAAGGAAGTGTTACAGAGGGTGATACAATTACTGTTACTGTAAAAGTAAATGCTGCACAATGGAATTTAACATTAACTGCTGATGGAAAAGCACTTAATACTTGGACAGAAACAGTAAATTACAAAGAAAATCTATCAAAAACTTTTACAGCTTCTTATAAAACAAGCAAAAAAGGTACAGTAACATTCAAACTAACAGGGGACATTACTGATGTAAATCAAACAAATACAGAAATAAATGAAAGTAAATCAGTTACAGTTAACGCAAAGCAGGCAAGTTCAAGCGGAAGCAGTACTTCTTCTGGAAACACTGGTTCACCATCAAGTGGTTCAAGCTCAGGCTCTAGCAGTAGTGGAAGTAGTGGTTCAAGTACTACAACTCAAAAACCAACTTTTAAAAGTGTCAATAAAAAAGTTTATACTACTGGAACAGTAAATTTACGTTCTAGTTGGTCAACTTCTAGCAGTGCTGTACAAGTAGCAAAAGGAACAGAGCTAACTTTAACAGGAACATCTACAGAAAAAATAGGTGGCTATGTATGGTATAGGGTAACATATAATGGTTCTACTAAATATGTAGCAAGCTCACTAATTACTGAAACGAAGCCAGAAGAAGAACCTGAAAAATCTAGCAATAATAACTTGTCTTCTTTAGAGGTAGAAGGAATAGTATTATCTCCAAGCTTTAGTGAGAATACTTTAAAATATGAAGCAACAGTTGGAGATGATGTAAATAGCTTAAGTGTAAATGCAAAAGCAAAAGATAGCAAAGCAACAGTAAAAATAGAAGGAAATGAAAGTATATCAAATGGAGAAAATACAATTAAAATTACTGTAACAGCAGAAGATGGAAAAACAAAAACATATAATATAACTGTAACAAAAAATGCTGACACAAATCAAACGAGCCCAGCAGAAACTACTAATCCAGCAGATGAAGACAGTGATATTAAATTAAAAACCTTATCTATAGCTGGTGTAGATTTTGAAAATGGATTTGATTCAAATAAATTTTCATATGAATTAAATTTAAATTTAGCTGTTGAAAGCTTAAACATTACGGCAGAGCCTAACCAAGAAGACGCAAGAGTTGAAATTCTAGGAAATGAAGGCTTTAAAGAGGGAGAAAACCTTGTTACTATAATGGTAACATCAGCTTCTGGAACTAAAACAGCAACTTATCAAATAAAAGTTAATATGCCTAAAGAAGCTACTCAAAATCAAAATATTTTAAAAACTACTTTAATTTGTATAGGCGTAGTTTTGGCTATTATTTTAGTAGCAATGGTTGTAAGAATTGTTGTAATTAAAAAACGTGAATATGATGAAGAAGATGATGATGAAATAGAAGGCGATAGCGACAATATTCCAACAAGGACTAGAATGGAAGATAAATTAGAAGATGATGACTTCTTATATACTACAAGTGCTAAAGATTCTTCAAAAAAATCAAAAGGCAAACATTCAGTATAAAATACTTAAAATATAGGGCGAAGATATTTTATACAATATCTCCGCCTAATTGTTTATTTTATTATAACATTAATATTTAATGCATTTGTTTTAAATTTTTTATTTTTAGATTACAAATGCTACTGTAGCTCAGTTGGTAGAGCAACAGATTCGTAACCTGTAGGTCGGCAGTTCGATTCTGCCCAGTAGCTCC
>CANQRY010000008.1 GCA_947626335.1 uncultured Clostridia bacterium
TACATTAATTTTACACTTACCAAAACTTTTTGAATTTATGCTTTGTGCGACTATAGTATTATATACAAACAATTTAATTTATATGCAAAGAACTAAAAATTGTACCTATGTATAAACATAGGTACAATTTCTACGGTAATTACTACTCTTTATAAAATATATTTTTAATAATTAGTCTGCAGCATAAACTTTGCAGAAGTTAACATATGCAGTAAGTAAAGCTGGAATATCATCAGGGTTAGAACTATTTAGTAATACATTTAATTCCTTTGCATTAGTAAATACTGATTTATCTATTTTAGCTTCTACTTCATCTATTGTTCTTGTTGTTCTTTCAATTGTTGTTCTCATATATTCTTGAACTTTTGATAATGCAGTAACTTTAGCTGATTCTACATCAGATTCCATTTTAGCATATGTTTTTCCTGAAAGACCTGCAATTACACTATTTACATAGTCTTGTACTAAGTCTGCATATTTTGTTTGTTCTGCAGTTCTTGTTTTTTCTGCAACACCTTGATCGTTTGTATCAATAGCATCACCTAAACCAACAGAAGTTTTTCCTAAGAAGTCGGTACCTGTTAGTGATGTTCCTAATTCTGATATAACTGTTGATAATAGAACTTGTTTATCATAAGCACCAGTTGAACCTCCGTTGTAAATTACAAGTAATTTCTCTAATTGTGTTTTATCAACAGGATCAGTAGCTGTAATTTTATCTAATGCTTCTAATATATCTTCATAATCAGCTGTTTTTAATACTTTTTCAGTAGTTTTTGTTACTGCTTGACCGTCAGTATATAATTTTTCTACTAAATCTTTTACTGCAACTTTTGTTGCATCAAATATTTTTCTAAATTCTTTATTTGCTATTTCTGTAATCTCTTTTACTGGAGTATTTGTAGTAACTTTTGCATTTTCTATTGTTGTTTCAGCATTTTCAATAGCTTCTTTAATTCCTGTTAATTCAGAATATTTTGTAGTTGTACCACTTACTGAATTTTTTGCTAACATATCATTAACCATAGTTTCTAATGCTGTAAGTTCTGTTTCTTTTTGAGACTCTCCTGTTGCTATTAAATCTACATCTTTTCTAGCTGCAGATGCAACTTCGTTAATTATAGTAGTTAAAGCACTACCTGTTATTTTACTAGCTTGATCTGCATCATTGATTTTTTTCTTAGCTGCCTCCATTGCTTTATTAAATGCTTTTGCATCTATTGTATAATCTGCTGGATTATATGTGTTATTTAATTGAGCAATAGCTCTTACTTTTAAAGTTAATAAATCGTTTTCTCCAACTTTTAAAACTGCAACTTCAATAGCTTCAATTCTCTTGCTTTCATGAACAGTTCCAGCAAAATTTCCTGTAGCTGGATCTCCTACAGTTAGTGTACTTCCTGCAGTAACCCAATCTTGCCAACCATATTTTTGTACGTGTGCACGATACATTACAACATAGTTTTCTGCTTCGGCTCCTGTAACTGCAATTTGAATAGCTTCAATTCTCTTAGATTGATGCTCTGTTCCAGCAACTTTGCCTTCAGAAACCCAATCTTGCCATCCATATTTTTGAACGTGTGCACGATAGCTTATATTTAAACCATCTGGCACGTTTAGAAGGTTAATTTTAATAGCTTCTAATCTTTTGCTTTCACCTGTTGTTCCAGCAAAAATAGCACCTTCTACTGAATTTGATGCTGCAACTGATGATCTCCAACCATATTTTTGCACATGTGCGTCAACTGATACTAATGCTGCAGTAGCTGCATTAACATGTGCACTGTTTTTAAACAAGGACTCGTTATGTAGCAATAACATAGGGAGTAGGCGAATTTTAAAATTTCGCATCTAACCAAAATCTAACCAAAGTAAATCTATTTTTTATGTATTGTATTTCACGCCATAAATGTCGTAATTTGTAGATTTTTGTCTAAAAATGTGATATTATAATTATTATACTTTATGAAAGGAAGGGGGACTAAATATGTCAAATATTACAGTTAGTCTACACGAAAAGAATAATGTCTATCAAGCAGTTATTAACTACAAAGACAAAAACAACAAAAGAAAACAAAAATGGATGTCTACAAAAATGAAAGTAGTTAAGGGAAACAAACGAAAAGCTCTGCAAAAAGCTGAAGAATATCGAAGGCAATTTGCAGACTTTTTTTGTCTAGAAGAAAAGCTAAGCAAGGAAAATGAAGAGCAGACAAAAAAATATGCACAATTTAGAGAAAAACTTAAATGTTTAGATTATGAAAATATATATAATGAAAATATTACATTTTATGAATTTTCACGTTTATGGATTGAAAAAATGAAACCAACTCTTGAACCTACAACTTATGCAGTACATACTCAAATGATAAATTATAGAATAAAACAATATTTTACAGAAAATCCAATTAAACTATTAGACTTAGAGCCAAGGCACATTCAAAACTTTTATGAATTTTTATTATCAAAAAATCTAAAGCCAACTACAATTTTACGTTATCATGCAATTGTTCGAAAATCATTAGAATATGCATTTCAGCAAGATTTAATAGTAAATAATCCAGCAGATAAAGTAAAGCCACCAAAGAAAAATTTATTTATAGGTCAATTTTATTCTGAAGATGAATTTTCAATTTTATTTGAAAAATCTAAAAATGATCCATTACATCTTGTTATTTTACTAACAGCTTTTTATGGTTTACGTCGTAGTGAGGTATTGGGTTTAAAGTGGTCAGCTGTTGATTTTGGTGCAAAAACAATTACGATTAAGCATACTGTTGTGGAAGTAAAAATAGATGGAAGGCAACAAGTGTTAGCAAAAGATAGAACCAAAACAAATTCTAGTCGTAGAGTTTTACCTTTAACAGAAGAATTAATAGAAGCGCTAAATAGGGAAAAGGTAAGGCAAAAAGAATATCAAAAAAGATTAAAGAAAAAGTATACAACAAAGTACAAAGAATATATTTGCTTGCAACCTGATGGAACTTTAATTAAACCAGATTATGTAACAAAACATTTTGCAAGACTTTTAAGAAATAGCGGACTAAGGCATATTCGTTTTCACGACTTAAGACATTCTTGTGCAAGTTTATTATTATCTAAAAATATTCCAATGAAAGCAATACAAGAATGGCTAGGACATGCAAGCTTTTCAACTACAGCAAATATATATGCACATTTAGATTTAAATGCTAAACGTTTATCAGCACAAGCAATATCTTCGGCACTTAATATTAACAATGAGAAAATATCCTAAAAATATTTGAATATTTAAAAACTTATGTTACAATAATAAAAGCTATAAAAAACATAGGGAGAAATTTATGAATTTAGAAGGAAAAGAACTAAGAAATTTACAATTAAAATTACTAGAAACAATGGAAGTAATAGATAAAATATGTGAAAAAGAAAATATAAAATACTATATGCTTGGCGGCACCTTTATAGGTGCTGTTAGGCATAAAGGCTTTATTCCATGGGATGATGATATTGATATAGCAATGGATAGAAAGGACTATGAAAGGTTTTTGCAAGTTATAGATGCAAATCTTCCAGAAAATTTTAAAGTCGATTTTTATGATAAAAATTTAACTTCTATGCATTGGCTAAAAATAAGGAACATAGATTATAAAATAGTTGAAAAGTACGATAATATTGAATCTGAACAATATTTATTTATTGATATTTTTCCATTTGATAATGTTCCTGAAAGCAAAATAAAAAGACAAATATTTAAAATACAAATATATTTAAAAGCAATAAAATTAAGACTAGCAAGGCTTAAATACTTATCAGAGCAAAACAATCAAAAATTTAATAATAAATTTAAAAGAATTGCAGTAAAAATATTAAGTTTAAATATTTTCAAAAATTATTTAAATCAAACGAAGGTTTTAAAACAATATGATAATTTAATTAGCAAATATAAAAACGAAGAAACAAGCCTAATTGCTAATTTGTGTGTAAATCATAAATTTAGCAAAATATATAGAGAATTATTTGAAAAAAGTAAAATTAGCGAAGTTACTGAATATGAATTTGAAAATATAAAATTAAAAGGAATAAAAAATTATGATTATTTATTAGCAAAAACTTTTGGAGACTACATGAAACTTCCACCAGAAGAAGAACAAAAAGCAAAACATTTTGTAAAAATAATAAATGCAAAAGGAGAGTAGTTTTTGCATAAAATTGTTATTTTAGTAAAAGATAAAATAGAAGGTAAAATTAAAAAAATTATAAATTATAATAATGTCAATTATTTGTGAAAAATGTTGATTTTTATATTTATATATGATATATTTGAAAAGGAATAAAATTAAAAATACATATGAGAATTTAAATAAAAAATAAGAGAGGTAATATGTAATGCAAACAGAAAAAATGGCAGCTGAAAGTATTTCAAATATTTCTGAAGAAGCTATAGATAATGTACGAAAAATCATAAAAGTACAAGAAAATATAAGAGAAACTAAAAAGATTTTTAGTTTATTAAACATACAAAAGGCTATAAAAAGAGCCTTTGATATTTTTGTGGGAATTGTTGGCTCTATATTTTTAATACCAATAACAGGTCTTATATATATTTTGGGCAAAATATTAAAAGAAGATGGCCCAGTATTTTATAAGCAAGATAGAATAGGTAAAGATGGAAAGCACTTTAAAATATACAAATATAGAACAATGATAGTAGATGCAGATAGAGTTTTAGAAAAATATTTAGAAGAAAATCCTGAAAGAAAAAAGGAATTTGAAGCAAATCAGAAACTAACAAATGATCCAAGAATAACAAAGTTAGGTAGAATACTTAGAAAAACAAGTATGGATGAATTACCACAGCTTATAAACATATTAAAAGGTGATATGAGCCTAATTGGACCTAGACCAATTGTAGATAGAGAAGTTCCACTATTTGGAGACAGCATGAAAATAGTTCATTCTGTTAGACCTGGAATAACAGGTTATTGGGCAGTAAATGGCAGAAGCGGAACAACGTATAAGCAAAGAGTTCAAATGGAAAGATATTATGCAGAAAACTTTTCTTTATGGCTAGACATAAAAATATTTTTCAAAACCTTCATAACAGTAATAAAAAGAGAAGGAGCACTTTAAAATATGGATAATATAAAAATTGTAGTAGCTACTCATAAGAAATATCAAATGCCTAGCGACTCTATGTATTTGCCACTTCATGTAGGTAGTTATGGAAAAGAGAATATTGGGTTTAAAGTAGATTCATCAGGTGATAACATTTCAGAAAAAAACCCATATTTTTGTGAGCTTACAGGTATATATTGGGCTTGGAAAAATTTAGACGCAAATTATATTGGATTAAGCCATTACAGAAGATATTTTGCTTCAAGCAAAAAAGCTCCAAAGCAAAATAGAATAGAGGGAGTAGCAAAAAAACAAGAAATTGAAAAATTACTTGAAACTACAGATATTATATTACCTAAAAAAAGAAAATATTACATAGAAAATTTATATTCTCATTATGAACATACAATGTATATTGAACCATTAGAAGAAACAAAAAAAATAATAGAGGAAAAATACCCAAGTTATTTACCAGAGTTTGAAAAACTACATAAAAGAACATCTGCACATATGTTTAATATGTTCGTAATGAAAAAAAGTATATTAAATGATTATTGCACATGGTTATTTGATATTTTGTTTGAGCTAGAAAAAAGAGTAGATATTACTAAATATGATGCATTTCATGCAAGATTTTTCGGAAGAGTATCTGAATTATTACTAGATGTATGGATAAATACAAACAACTTAAAATATAAAGAAATAAAAGTACTAAATATTGAAAAAGTAAATTGGCTAAAAAAAGGAACTGCATTTTTAAGAGCTAAAT
The DNA here is from genome assembly GCA_947626335.1 of uncultured Clostridia bacterium. Taxonomy (GTDB): domain Bacteria; phylum Bacillota; class Clostridia; order TANB77; family CAG-508; genus CAG-273. Next base: position 5,867 of record CANQRY010000008.1, read on the forward strand.
TTACAGGCAAAAAATATGAAAAGAGTTTTTAAAATATGGAAGATTTAATAACAGTAGTTGTACCTATATATAATGTAGAACAATACTTAAAAAGATGTGTTGATAGCATAATAAACCAAACTTACAAAAATTTAGAAATCATACTAATAGATGATGGGTCACCAGATAATTGTGGTTTAATTTGTGATGAATATGCATCAAAAGATTCTAGAATTAGAGTAATACATAAACAAAATGGTGGGCTTTCAGATGCAAGAAATGTAGGTATAAAATCTGCCACAGGAAAATACATTACATTCATCGATTCAGATGATTACATAACCTTAGATTACATAGAATACTTATATAATTTAATAAAAAAATATAATGTTAAATTATCTATATGCAGTGTAAATATAGTATGGGGAGAGGCAAAACCTGATGAAAATACTAATCTAAAAGACGAGCTTTTAGATACTAAATCTGCATATGAAAATTTGTTATTTCACAAAGGTATTGATGTTTGTGCACCTGCCAAATTATATTTAACAGAGTTATGGCAAAATTTTGAATTCCCAAAAGGGAAAGTTTATGAAGATACAGCTGTTATATATAAATTATTAGAATCAGCAAATTCAGTCAGCTTTGGAAATAAAAAATGCTATTATTATATAGCTAGAGTTGGCTCTATTTCAAAACAACCAGGATTTAATAAAAACGAAGAATATTATATAAAGCACACAAAGCAAATGTTAACAGACATAAAAACTAAGTATCCTGAGCTTTCTACAGCAGTTAACAGATATCAAGTATATGCCGATTTTAGAATACTTAGAATGCTAATATTTACAAAACCTAAAAATAAGCAAATGGAAAAAGAAATTATTAAAGAAATAAAAGAAAATCAAAAAGAGGTTTTTTTATGCAGTCAAACTCCAAAAAGAGATAAAATGGCAATTATATTATTAAATATGGGATTACCTATTTTTAAATTTTCATGGATTTTATATAAAAAGTTAACAGGTAGGACTTAACACTAGTTAGGAGGGAAAACAATAAAATGAAAAAGTATGCAAATATATTTTACTACATTGGTGTAATTTTATTGACCATAAATGTTTTCTTTAGTAGAACTACTTTTTTTAATATAAATCATTTTATAGATTTATTATTAGATGTTACAATTATAGTTTTATTTGCAGTTAAGTTCTTATTTCAAAAATATACAAAAAAGCAATTATGTATATATGTATTATTTGGGTTATTAGTACTACACACAGCATTTATTTGCAAGGATTATAACCCACTTTTTTGTTATTTAGTTGTATTTGGTTCGCAGAATATTAATATAAAAAAAGCAGTTAAATGTTCATTTTATACTATGTTTACATTTTTGGTAATTCACATAGTAATATTTATGTTTAACCTAGTTATAAATTTAGGTAATATCCCAGTATTGCATACAGCTGCAGGCTTAACAAGATATGGATTTTACCTAAACCATCCAAATATTTTTGCAGGAATAGTATTATGGCTTACAGCAGAGTACATATTTATTAATTATGACAAAATTACTGTATCAACATTAACAGGAATAGGATTTATTTATATACTTACATACTTATTAACCATATCAAGAACAGCTTTACTTGCTTCACTATTATTTCTTTTGTTTATAGCATTTTCTAAAATAGAAAAATTTAGAATAATAATAAATAATATAGCAAAATGGAGTTTCGGATTTATGGCAATTCTAATGGCCTTCTTTGTATTAGGCTATAACATAAATAATAGAGGTCTTATAGCTAAAATAGATGGGGCATTGAGTTATAGAGTATCACTTGCAAGCACAGCAGTACATAAATACGGAACCAGCCTACTTTCACATAATGTTAATTTAGAAGAAGAAGTTGAGTGGGCTTATGGCGGTCAAAAGGAACTACTAATAGATTCTTTATATACCAGATGCTATATAGTTTATGGAATTATATATTTAGTAATATTTGAAGCTGGCTTTTATGCCTTAATGAAAAAATATCCAAAAAGCAATTATGGAAGTTTCATTTTATTATTCTCATTAGTAGCATTTACAGAAAGATATTTAATGAATCCAATTATAGGCTTCCCAATACTATTTTTAAGTAAATTACTATTTGACGATGGTAAAGATAAAAAAAATGCACAAATAGAAGAATCTACTCAAAAAAAGCGAGAAGTTACTTTAGAAGAACAAAGAAAAATACAAATAGATTTGTTAAACGAGCTAAGAAGAGTGTGTGATGAAAATAATATTAAATACTTTTTAGCAGGAGGATCTTTACTTGGTGCAATAAGGCATAAAGGATATATTCCATGGGATGATGACATAGATATAAATATGTTAAAAGAAGATTATGATAAGTTTCTTAAAATTTTCAATGAGAAATGTAATAACAAAATGAAAGCAGTAAGTTATAAAAATATGGATGGTTACTATTATCAATTTGCAAAAGTTACAAACTTAGAAACTGTTTTAGTTGAGAAAAATAGTAGAGACATACCAGGATTAGGGGTAAATATTGATATTTTCCCACTATATTATCTTCCAGATAATAATCCAAAAGCATTAGATAAAATATATAAAAAGCAAAAATTTCTATATAGCTTTATAAATATGTATAAAACAAAAGATATAGAAAAAGCTACTAAAAATAAATTTAAACTAATTCTTAAGAAAATAGCTATACCAATAATTGATAAATTAAAGATATATAAAATTGCTTTAAGGAAAATAGAAAATTTAACAAAAAAATATAAAAAAACAAATACGGTGGCATATATAGGTGGAAGATATGCAAGAAAGGAAATTATGCCTGCTTCATATGTTTCAGATTATAAATATGCAGAATTTGAAGGAGAAGAATATAAAATACCAATAGAAATTGAAGAATATCTAACTAAACACTATGGTAACTATATGGAATTACCACCAGAGAATGAGAGAGTAAATGAACATGAAAACATAGTATATTGGAAGTAAAAGGAGAAAATATGGCAAATAAGTATTTATATATAAAGGCTAATGATTCAGCAAATTTAGTAGATAAATATATTATGGGAGATATAAGTAAACTAGATAATGTAGAAATGATTACTCTAGAAAAAAAGAATATAAAAAATGTGTTTTTAAAAATACTTCAAAAAATACATTTAAGTTATAAAATTTCAAAAATTATAAAATTACCATTAAAATGGATTTGGTATGATTTTAAAAAGCTAAATATAAATAAAAATGATAATTATTATATATTAGTGCCAACAGGTGCTTTTTGGGAATATAGTAAATCTGCAATAAGTGGATTTCACAAATTTAAAAATGTAAAATTGGTTTTACTTATATTTGATACAATAGGTGTAAATACACCATCAGGTAGATTAATAAATACACTATATAAAAGTAAAATGTGGGATCATATATTAACATATGATCCAAATGATGCTAAAAAATATGGCTTTACTTGTATTGGAGAAACTTATTACTCAAAACCAGAAAACGATGAAGTAGAAGTGGTAAATAGTGATGCATATTTTATAGGTGGATTAAAACCTGGTAGAGTAGATGAAGTTATAAATTTATTTGATTATTTACACAAAAATGGCGTAAATGTTAAATTTGATGTTGTTAAAAATGACGGAATGGATTTGAACTATAAAGAAGAAGGTTTTAATGTTTTAGAACAGAGAAAATTATATTCATATGCTTTAGAGCAAACTAAGAAAACAAATTGTATAATAGAATTCTTACAAACAGGGCAACATGCACAATCTTTAAGATATTTTGAAGCTGTTTGTTATAATAAAAAACTATTAACTAATAATGAAAATGTAAAAAATTTGTCTTTTTATAACGAAAAATATATGAAAATATTTAATAAATTAGAAGATATAGATACAGAATGGGTAAAGAAAAAAGAAAATATAAATTATAATTATAATGGAGAATTTTCACCAATTCATATTTTAAAAATTATAGAGGAAATAGATAAAAAGTGAAAGAAAAATCAATAAAATTAAATGCAATTATAAATTCAATAAAAGTGGCGATGTCAATAATATTTCCAATTATTACATTTCCTTATGCTTCAAGAGTATTAGGAGCAGATAATATAGGAAAAGTACAATTTGGAGCTTCCATAATTGAGTATTTATCACTAATAGCAGCTTTAGGGATAAGTACTTATGCAACAAGGGAAGGTGCTATCATTAGAAATGATAAAGAAAAGCTTCAAAAGTTTGCAAGCCAAATATTTACCATAAATATTATAACTACTGCTATTACCTATATTATAATGGTATTTATGCTACTGCTTCCAACAAAACTGGAAAATTATCGATATTTAATACTTATACAAAGTTTAAGTATTTTGTTTACAACAATAGGTGTTGATTGGATTTATAATATTTATGAAGATTATGCATACATAACCAAAAAAAGTATAATAACACATATTATATCTATGGCGTTATTATTCTTATTTGTTAGAAAAAGCGAAGATTATTATATTTATGCACTAATATCAGTTATTGCAGGTGGAAGTGTAAATATATTTAATTTTATACATGCAAAAAAATATTGCAAATTAAAATTAACAAAAAAACCACATATAAAAGAACATATAAAATCAATGTTTATTTTATTTTCAAATACACTTGCAATTAAAATATATGTTAATTCAGACGTAATAATTTTAGGAATGATGACAAGTGACTTAAATGTTGGTTTATATGCAGTTAGTGTAAAAGTATATAGTATAATAAAGCAAATGATAAATGCAGTAACAAGTGCAACACTTCCTAGAATGTCACTTTATGCAAATGAAAATAAAGAAAAATATAATCGCTTACTAGAAACTTTAATAAAATCAATAATAACACTAATTATTCCTGCAATTTTTGGAATTATAATTCTAAGCAAGCAAATAGTACTATTAATAGGTGGAGGTCAGTATGCAGATGCAGCAACATCTCTTCAAATACTTAGCATTGCATTAGCTTTTTCAACAATAGGAAATATTTTAATAAATCGGAATTTTAATTCCAAACAAAAAAGAAAAACAAGCATTTAAAGCAACTTTAATTGCTGCAATAACAAATATACTTCTTAATTTTATAGCAATACCATTGTGGCAGCAAAATGGTGCGGCAGTAACCACAGTAATAGCAGAGTTTATAGTATGTGTAATATGTTTATACTATTCTATAAAAATATATAAATTTAAAAACTTAAGCAGAACAATAATAATAAGCTTTATTTCAAGTGTTCCAATAATTGGGGTAGCACAACTTGTTAGGCTTTTTGCACAAAAAAATATTACACAAACAATACTTATTTGTATAGGTGGAGTGTTAGTTTATAGCGTAATAAGCATATTATTAAGAAATGATGTTGTAATAGATATGCTATCCACAATAACAGATAAAATAAAAAAAGTTTTTAAAAGAGTGTAAAAATATAAAATAAAATTTGTAAAAGGAGATGATAAAACATGGAGTATGACTATTTAATTGTAGGTTCAGGTCTATTTGGATCTGTTTTTGCACATGAGGCAAACAAAAAAGGTAAAAAATGCTTAGTAATAGACAAAAGAAATCATATAGGCGGAAATGTATACACAGAAAACATAGAAGGAATAAATGTACATAAATATGGTGCACATATATTTCATACAAATAATGAAGAAGTATGGAAATATATAAATAACTTTGTAGAGTTTAACAGATATACAAATTCACCAGTAGCTATATATAAAAATGAATTATATAATATGCCTTTTAATATGAATACATTTAATAAGCTATGGGGAGTAAAAACTCCAAAAGAAGCAAAAGCCAAAATAGAAGAAGAGAAAGAAGAAGCAAATATAACCGAGCCAAAAAACCTAGAAGAACAAGCAATAAGTTTAGTTGGAAAAACTATTTACGAAAAATTAGTAAAAGGTTATACAGAAAAACAATGGGGCAAAAAAGCAAGCGACCTTCCAAGTTTTATCATAAAAAGACTTCCTGTTAGATTTATATATGATAATAACTATTTTAATGACAAATATCAAGGAATACCAATTGGTGGTTACACTAAAATTATAGAAAAAATGCTAAATGGAATAGATATAAAATTAAATTGCAATTTTTTTAAGCATAAAGAAGAGTTAGAAAAAATAGCAAATAAAATAGTATTTACAGGTCCAATAGACGAGTTTTATAACTATAAATTTGGAGAATTAGAATATAGAAGTCTTCGTTTTGAAACTGAAATTTTAAACGAAGAAAATTATCAAGGAAATGCAGTAGTAAATTATACAGAATATGAAGTTCCTTTTACAAGAATTATAGAACATAAACATTTTGAATTTGGTGTAGGCAATCCAAATAAAACAGTTATTACAAGAGAGTATCCAGATAAATGGACCAGAGGCAAAGAAACATATTATTCAATAAATGATGATAAAAATAATAAGTTATATGAAAAATATTTTGAACTTTCTAAAGAAAATAAAAACGTAATATTTGGAGGAAGACTTGGAACATACAAATATTACGATATGGATAAAGTAATTTTGGAAGCTTTAAATCTAGCAAAACAAGAGCTAAATTAAAGGAGTATTGTATGAAAGTTTTAATAACAGGTGCAAACGGAATGCTTGCAAAAGAAGTAAAAAATGAATTTAAAAATTATGAACTAATTTGCACAGATGTTGATGAATTAGATATTACTGATTTAGAAGCGGTACAAGCATTTGTAAAAAAAGTTAAACCAGACTTAATAATAAATTGTGCTGCATACACTGCAGTTGATAAAGCAGAAGATGAAAAAGAATTAGCAGAAAAAGTAAATAGTATAGGTCCTAAAAATTTAGCTATAACTTCAAAAGAAAATGATATAACCTTAGTACATATTAGTACAGACTATGTATTTGGAGGAAATAAGCCTTTAAATGAAGAGTATAAAGAAGATGATGAAAAAGCACCAAATACAGTATATGGAATAACAAAATTAGAAGGTGAAAGCGAAATTCAAAAAAATTGTAATAAATACTATATATTCCGTACAGCTTGGCTATTTGGGGATGGAAAAAACTTTATAAGAACAATGATAAAATTAGGAACCGAAAAAGAAGAAGTAAATGTTGTATCAGACCAACATGGAAGTCCTACATACACTGTAGACCTAGCAAAGGTTATATTTGAAGCAGTTACAAAACAAATACCTTATGGAATATATAATGTAACAAATGAAGGGTATACCACTTGGTATGAATTTACTAAAAAAATATTTGAGCTAAAAAATATTACTTGCAAAGTAAATTCAGTAACAAGCGAAGAATTTGCAAGCAAAGCAAAAAGACCTAAAAATTCTAAATTATCAAAAGAAAAAATATTAGCACAGGGAATAAGCTTGCCTAGCTATGAAGATGCACTAAAAAGATACCTAGAAAAAGAAGTTTAAATTATAAAAGGAGGTTTTTATATGAGCAAACGTAAAGGAATAGTATTAGCAGGTGGCGTTGCAACAAGATTATTTCCATTAACACTTTCAATATCTAAACAAATTATGCCAGTATATGATAAGCCAATGATATATTACCCAATATCTGTTTTAATGGAGGCAAATATTAAAGAAATACTAATAATATCAACACCGGCATATATAAATACTTTTAAAGAACTTTTAGGTGATGGCAGTAAGTGGGGAATAAGTTTTACATATAAAGTGCAAGAAAAACCAAATGGACTTGCTGAAGCATTTATACTTGGAGAAGAATTTATTGGTAATAGTAATGTTGCTATGATTTTAGGTGACAATATGTTCTATGGAAACAACCTAAATAAAATTTTAAAAAGTGCTGATGAGCGTGAAAATGAAGCAACAATATTTGGTTATTATGTAAAAGATCCAACAGCTTATGGAGTTGTTGAAATAGATGAAAATAAAAGAGCAATATCAATAGAAGAAAAGCCAAAAGTGCCAAAATCTAATTATGCAGTTCCAGGATTATATTTTTATCCAAATAGTGTAGTAGAAATTGCAAAAAAAATAAAACCTTCTGCAAGAGGAGAACTAGAAATTACAGAAGTAAGCAGTGAGTATATGAGAAGAAATTTATTAAAAGTAGAAATACTAGGTAGACAAATGGTTTGGTTCGATACAGGTACATACGACTCATTATTAGAAACAGCAAGTTTTGTTCAAACAATAGAAAAAAGGCAAGGAATTCAAATATGTTGCCCTGAAGAAATAGCATATAAAAAAGGTTGGATATCAACTAACGAACTATCAAATTTAGCAGATAAACTAATGAAAACAGAATATGGAAAATTTTTAAAGGATTTAGCAGAAAATAAAATTATATTTTAAAGATACCAAAATTATTAAAATTTTAAAGCATTCTAGAAAGGGATGAGCCAAAAAAATGGGAAAGTTTAAAAAAATAGAAACAGGAATTGAAGGTTTATTTGTAATAGAACCCACTGTATTTGAAGACAATAGGGGCTTTTTCATGGAAACATATAATAAAAGAGATTTTGAAGAGATAGGAATAAATGAAGAATTTGTGCAAGATAATCATTCAAAATCAGTTAAAGGTGTTTTAAGGGGTTTACATTTTCAAAAAGAATATCCACAAGCAAAACTAGTTAGAGTTATAAAAGGCGAGGTATATGATGTTGCAGTAGATTTAAGAAAAGGCTCTAAAACTTATGGAAAATATTATGGAGTATATTTATCTGAAGAAAATAAAAAACAGTTTTTTATACCAAGAGGTTTTGCACATGGCTTTTTAGTAATTAGCAGTGAAGCGGAATTTGTATATAAAGTAGATGACCTATATCATCCAAATGATGAAGGTGGAATTTTATACAATGATAAAACAATAGGAGTTAAATGGCCTTTTGATAAAATAGGCGGAGAAGAAAATATAATTCAATCTGAAAAAGATAAAAATTGGGGAGAACTAAACTCTTAAAAAGGGAGGTCTATAAAATGGAAAAAAATATTTTAGTAACTGGTGCTGCAGGTTTTATTGGTTCAAACTTTGTAGAGTATTTTAAAACAAAATATCCAGAATATAACATAGTAGTGTTAGACAAGCTATCATATGCAGGCAATATGGATAATTTAAAATATGTAATAGATAAAATACAATTTATAAAAGGCGATATTTGCGATTATAACCTTGTAAAAGAAATATTTGAAAAATATAACATTAATGGAGTTATTCATTTTGCTGCAGAATCACATGTTGATAATAGCATAAAAAATCCATTTATATTTACTGAGACTAATGTTATAGGAACACATACTTTGCTAGAAGTAGCAAGAAATATTTGGGGAGAAGGAAGCACAAATAAATTTGTACATATATCAACAGATGAAGTTTATGGTGCGCTTGGAGAAGAAGGCTATTTTACAGAAAAATCTTTAATACAACCTAATAGTCCATATTCAGCTTCAAAAGCAAGTTCAGACCTAATTGCAAGATCATATTTTGAAACATTTAAAATGAATGTTAATATAACAAACTGCTCAAATAATTATGGTCCATATCAACATCATGAAAAACTAATTCCACACATGATAAAACTAGCATTAAATGACCAAAAACTTCCTGTATATGGCACAGGGCAAAACATTAGAGACTGGTTATATGTAGGCGACCATTGCGAAGCAATAGACCTAGTTTTTCATAATGGAAAAGCAGGCGAGAGATACAACATAGGTGGTCATAATGAAAAAAGAAATATAGACATTGTAAAACTAATTTTAAAACATTTGCAAAAACCAGAGAGTCTAATAGAATTTGTAGAAGATAGAAAAGGACATGATTATAGGTATGCAATAGATCCAACTAAGATAAAAACTGAATTAGGTTGGGAGCCAAAAACAAAATTTGAGGATGGAATTATTGAAACAATAGATTGGTATCTAGACCATAAAGAATACCTAGGATTTAATAAAGAAAATAAAATAGGTAAAGTATTATCAAAAGTGGGGGACATGTTAGCTTATAACCATAAGCAAAGCGAGGAAAATTAAAATGGCAAAAGCAAAAACTGTATTTGTATGTAGCAACTGCGGGTATGAATCTTCAAAATGGATAGGAAAGTGCCCAAGTTGCAATGAATGGAATAGTTTTTATGAAGAAAAATTAACTACAAGTAACTCATCTAAAGTATCTTCTGAAAAAAGAAAAGTGGAACCAAAGCTACTTAATGAAGTAGTAGGAAAAGATGCAATTCGCACACACACTGGAATAGGCGAGCTGGATAGGGTGCTAGGTGGAGGCTTAGTTAAAGGTTCTTTAGTTTTAGTTGGAGGAGAGCCAGGAATAGGAAAATCTACTCTAATTTTGCAGTTATGCGATAAAATGCAAGGAGAAGGAAAAGTTTTATATGTTTCAGGAGAAGAATCTGCTGAGCAAATAAAACTAAGAGCAGATAGGCTTGGAATAAAAAACGAAAACATTTTATTTTTAGGTGAAACAGATATAGAGCTTATTGAAAACTACATACTAGAAATAAACCCAAAGCTTGTTATAATAGATTCTATTCAAACAATGTATTCAGATGAAATATCGTCTGCTGCAGGAACAGTAAGTCAAGTTCGTGAAATTACTGCTAGAATAATGCGTGTATGCAAAGGTAATGAAATAACAACAATTATTATAGGACATGTTACAAAAGATGGTAACATTGCAGGTCCTAGAGTATTAGAGCACATGGTAGATACAGTGCTTTACATAGAAGGAGAAAGATATTTTTCTTATAGAATTTTAAGAAGTGTAAAAAATCGTTTTGGATCTACAAACGAAGTTGGAATGTTTGAAATGCAAAACGAAGGAATGGTAGAAATAACAAACCCTTCATCTGTTTTAATTTCAGAAAGAGAAGATAACCCTTCAGGTTCTGTAATAGTAGCAAGTATGGAAGGAACAAGACCACTTTTAATAGAACTACAGGCATTAACTACACCTAGCATATTTGGCATTCCTCGTAGAACTGCAAATGGCATTGATTATAACAGGCTTACATTATTAGTAGCAGTACTAGAAAAAAAGGCAGGTTTGGCACTTGGCTCGCAAGATATTTACTTAAATGTAGTAAGTGGAATCAAAATAAGTGAACCCGCAGTCGATTTAGCATTAATTTTAGCTGTTGCATCTAATTTTAAAAATATAAGTATTGAAAAAGATACAGTAGTTATAGGAGAAATTGGTTTAACTGGGGAAGTAAGGGCAGTAAATTTAATAGATAAAAGATTAAAAGAAGCGGAAAAGCTAGGTTTTAAAACTTGCATTATACCAGAAAGTAATAAAAAACTATTGAAAGATACATATAAATTAGATATAATAGGGGTTAGAAATGTGTTAGAAGCCATGAAGGCTGCAAAACTAAAATAGCAAGCTATAAAATATAAAGAAAGGAAAAAACCAAATGGATATTACAGAAGTACTAAAAATGATTGCACCAGGAACTCAAATTCGTGATGGCTTAGAAAATATTTTAAAAGCAAAAACAGGTGCATTAATTTTAATAGCTGACACAAAAGATGCGTTAGATGTAGTAGATGGTGGTTTTGAACTGAACATAGATTATAGTTCTTCTAGACTTTATGAACTTGCTAAAATGGATGGAGCAATTGTTTTAAGTGGTGACCTTAAAAAAATATTGTATGCAAATACACAGCTTATTCCATCATCTAGCATTACAACTTCTGAAACAGGTACAAGGCACCGTACAGCAGAACGTACAGCAAAACAAACAGGAGCACTTGTAATTAGCATTTCACAAAGACGAAGTGTCATTACTGTTTTTAAGGGTACCGAAAGGTATGTTCTAGAAGATAGTGCAGGTGTTATTTCAAAAGCAAGTCAAGCTTTACAAACTGTAGAAAAATATAAAAAAGTATTTGATAATAAACTAAATATTCTAAATGAATATGAATTTAACGACATTGTTACACTAGAAAACGTAATAAATGTACTTCAACGTGCTGAAATGGTTATGAGGGTTGTAGAAGAAGTGCAAAAAGCTATTTTTGAATTAGGCGAAGAAGGCAGACTTCTTGAAATGCAACTTGAAGAATTAGTAGGAGATTTAGAAGAAGAAGAATTACTTATTATTAAAGATTATGTTGTTATTAAACACAGAAGAAAAACAGAAGAAAAAATATTACAAGAAATTAGAAAACTTGAACATGATGATTTAATGGTTGTTGAAAAAATTGCAAAATTACTAGGCTATGAAGACTTTGACAATTATGATGAAGTTGGAGTTTATACTAGAGGTTACCGTATATTAAACAAAGTACCTAGAATGCCAGCAAATATAGTAGAAAACTTAGTTAAATCATTTAAATCTTTTCAACATATTTTAGCAGCAGATTTAAGTCAACTAGATGAAGTAGAAGGAATAGGAGAAATTAGAGCAAGAACAATTAAACAATCTTTAAAACGTATGCAAGAACAATTTGTATTTGATAATTTACTTATATAATAATTTGACAATTTAAGTATCAAATTATATAATATGAAACATAGCAAAATAACATATAATAAGAAAGGAGAGTATGGCAAAAAAGCCATACAATATAAAACATGAAAACATATACAAAAATATTACTAATTATAGGAATTATTTTAAGCATAGTAGGAATAACATTTGTTAGCTATGGATTTTATAAAAAATTAACTCTTAAAGATATTCCAAATCCAGTTGCAACAATGGAAATAGAAGACTATGGAACCATTAAAATAGAACTTTATCCAGACAAAGCTCAAAATACAGTTGCAAACTTTATTGCTTTAGCAAATAATGGTTTTTACAATGATCTTACTTTTCATAGAACAATTCCAGACTTTATGATTCAAGGTGGAGATAAAGCAGGAAATGGCTCTGGTTCACCAACAATATTAGATTTAGTAAAAAACAATTTAGATAATTATAAAGTAAAATTAGGTGGACAAGATGAAATTTACAAAATTGCAGGTAACTATTATACAACAAATTCTTCTTTAGCAAATACTGAGCTAAAAGGACACACAATACTTGATATAAATACCGAATACAACATTCCTGGAGAATTTATTGCAAATAATTATACTAATACATTAAAACATGATGCGGGAGTTATTTCTATGGCAAGAACAGACTATAGTTATATAAGCTCTTCACTTACAACTTATGGATATAACTCAGCAGGTTCACAATTCTTTATTATGACAGATGATAACACTTCTTTAAATGGTGTATATGCAGGATTTGGAAAAGTAATAGAAGGAATGGACGTAGTAGAAAAAGTATCTAAAGTAGAAGTATACTATAGAGATAGTGAATTAAAAGAAGGAGAAGAGGCACCAAAAGATAAAGATGGAGAAACAATTGCATCAGATACTCCAAAAAAAGCACCTAAAATTAAATCTGTATCAGTAGAAACTTATGGCGTAGATTACGGAATTCCAAAAACAGTAGAACCATTTGATTATACTAGTTGGCTAATGGAGCAATATGGCTATGTATCTGAATAGAAAAATAATTTAGGAAGGAAAAATAAAAAAGTGGAAAAAAAGAAAAAAGACATTAAAAAAATAGCAGGAAAAGTTTTAGCAATAGTGTTAGTTGCTATGATGGTACTATCTGTTGCAGCTACTTTAATTTATTGCTTAATTGCTTAAAATTTTAATTTAACAAAAGAGGGAACAAATATGTTTGAAAATTTTTCATACAATATAAATAATGGAATTTTAAACCCTTTTGCAACATATATGAAAGAACTATCACAAAATCCATTTAAATTAGTAACTATTATATTGGATTTAGTAATTGTAATTTATATAATATATAAATTTATAGCTTATGCTAAAACTTCAAGGGCATGGCAATTATTAAAAGGAATTGTGCTTATATTAGTTATTATAACTATTAGCCAAGTTCTAAACTTACGAATATTAAACTTTATATTAACATTATTTATGCCTTATGGAGTAATTGCTTTAATTGTTATATTTGGGCCAGAGCTTAGAAGAATGTTAGAGCAACTAGGTTCAAATAAAATAACAAAATACTTTGGACTAGATAAAAGTTTAGAGGCAAAAGAAAAAGAAATTATATATAAAGTAGTAATTGCAGCAACAGAACTTTCAAAAACAAAAACAGGTGCACTAATTGTTTTTGAAAGAGAAATACAAATAAATGATATAATAGAAAATGGAATAAAATTAGATGCAGAAGTATCACCACAGCTTTTAGTAAATATATTTACACCAAATACACCACTTCATGATGGAGCTGTTATTATTTCTAAATGCAAAATTGCATCTGCAGCATGCATTTTGCCACTAGCAGATGATAAAGATATAGCAAAAGAAATAGGAACAAGGCATCGTGCAGGAATTGGCATTTCAAAAGAAACAGATGCTATTTCTGTAATTATTTCAGAAGAAACTGGTAAAATATCAGTTGCAAAAGATGGTACATTAATAGCAGATTTAAAAGAAGATACATTAAGAAATATTTTATTAAAACATGTTGTAAAAAAACAATACGAAAATAAGGAAACAAAAAAAATAAAAATAATAAGAAAAAAATTAAAGAAAAAAGAAAATAAAAAATGAGAAATATTAAATTAACTATTGAATATGATGGAAAAGAATATAGTGGTTGGCAGGCCCAACCAAATAAAACAAGCATACAAGGCGAAATACAAAAAGCAATAAAAATAGTCACAGGTGAAGAAGTGGAATTAATAGGCTCCGGCAGAACAGATGCTGGAGTTAATGCATTTGCGCAAGTTGCAAATTTCAAAATAGAAAGTAATTTTCCTATAGAAAAAATGGCAACAGCTATAAACTCTCAGCTAAAAACTTCTATAAGAATAAAAACTGCAGAAGAAGTACCAGAGGATTTTCACAGTAGATATCATTGCCATAAAAAAACGTATGCATATATTATAGACAACTCAGATCAAGGAACAGCAATATATAGAAATATAACTTATCATGTAAAAGAGCCACTAAATATTGAAGCAATGCAAAAAGCAGCAAGTTATTTAGTAGGCGAGCATGACTTTAGTAGTTTTAAATCTAGTGGAACAAGTAGCAAAAGTAGTGTTAGAATAATTTACTCTGCACAAGTTTTAAAAGAACAAGACAGAGTAGTTATAATGCTAACAGGTAATGGCTTTTTATATAACATGGTGCGAATTATTGCAGGAACATTAGTAGAAATAGGAAAAGGCAATAAAAATCCAGAAGAAATAAAAAACATTTTGGAGGCAAAAAATAGGGGGCTTGCAGGAAAAACACTTCCACCACAGGGGCTTTTTTTAATGGAGGTAAGTTACTCTTAAACATAGCACACAATAAAATTAAATAGCATAATATATAACAGGAAAACTAAAAATGAGTGTATGATTTTAAATCATACAAATTTTCAGAAAGGAATGATAACAATAATGAACATATTATTGATATTTTTTGCACTTCCTGTTGCAACTGTTATATTATCAATTGTGCTACAAAAAATTTTAAGAAACCCTTTGCTTGTTGCAGGTACATTTTTTGCAATTTACTTAATAGTAACTTTCGCAGCCTTTGATGCAAGCTTTTTAGTTTATGCTATTTTATATACATTACTTGCTTATGTTACTGCTGTATTAACACAGCTTATTTGCAGACTAATACATTTACTTTTAAATCATTTTAATTGTGAAAATAATTGTTGCAACAATAATTGCAATAATAATTGTAACAATAATAGCAATAACAATAGTCGGAAATAATAATAACGGAGATGGCAATAGTGGCAACAATAATACTGGCAATAACAACACTGGTAATAACAATAATGGAAACAATAATAGCGGTAACAATAATAATGGAAATAACAACAGTGGAAATAATAACGGAAATAATGGGATAAGTCCAATAAGTAATCTTGTAGCACTTCCGGTTACATTAAATGAAAATACACCAAATGGTGTAATAAACTTAACTAATGGAGCAAGCCTGCTTGTAACTTCAAACAGAAGGTGCAACAATAACACATGGTGTTGTAGAAGAAGATAAAAAGTGAATAAATAAAAAGAATATAGCCTAAAAAAACTATATTCTTTTTAATTTTACTACAATTTTACACTAAAGTAAACATGTGCTACAAAGTATAATATGTAAATTTTATATAATTTTATAATGCCTTAAATTTATTAGTTATAGGCTCAAGTAAATCATTTGTGCTAATATTAAGAACAACGCATAATGCGCAAATTTCATAATCTCTAACTGTTCTTTGATTATTTTCAATTCTATGAAGACTAGTAACAGGTATGTTAATGCCAAGTAAAAGTAGTTTTGAAGAAAGTGCTTCAAGAGATATATTTTTTTCTTTACGCTTTTTTCTTAAAATAGGTCCTATTACATTTAAATTATTTTCATACTTACCACAATTTTTCATAGCTTTTAACCTTCTAAAATATATTTTATTTATTATATAGGTAATTTAAAAAATCAATATTGACACCAGTGTGAAAAAATGATAATATTTCTTTAAAGCATGTGAATAAAAATCATAAACTAGCAAAAAAATATTACAAAAGATACTAAAAAACATAGGAGGAAATGAAAATGAAAAAACAAGAAGGTATAACACTAATAGCGCTAGTAGTAACAATTGTAGTGCTTTTAATACTAGCAGGAGTAACAATAACCATGGTGCCAGGTGAAGGTGGAATATTAAATACGGCAAAAGGAGCAGCAGATAAAACAAATAATATAGTAGAAGATGAGCAAGAAAATATAAAAAACTTAGTAGGAGAATTATCAAATATACTAAGTGAAGAAAGTTCTGAAGAACCAATCCCAAGTATAAGCCCAGAGCCAACATTAAAAGCAGATGGAGAATATGATAGTAAAAAGAAAGTAAATAGCCCCAAAATAACAGCTGAAATGAATCCAGTGTATTGGGATGAAAATAATAATGAAATAACATATTATACAGATTTAGAATTAAAAGAAGTAAACCCAAATTTTAATGTGGATGAGTGGTATGATTATAAAGATACGTCAGATCCTAAAAATGAAGAAAAAAGTAGCCATTGGGCAAACGTAAAACTAAAAGATGGAAGTTATTTTGTATGGATACCAAGGTATGCATATCAAATAGAAAGTGGGTATCATACAAATACAGCAGGAGTAATAAATATAGACTTTTTAAAAGGCAATACTTATGAGTCAGGGACAGATACAAGCAAGACTAAAAAAGAAGATTGGGACAATGAAAGTGGGCAAAATAAATGGAATGTACACCCAGCATTTCAAGATGGAAGTGCAACAGACTATAAAAACGGAGAATGGAATGCAGAATTAAGTGGAATATGGATAGCAAAGTTTGAAGCAAGTAAAATTGATGCAACAGCAACAAATGCAGGGAGTGATGCAACAATAAAAATACAACCAAGTGTGAAAATTTGGCAGAACGAAATGACAATAAATGATATTTTTATAAAATGTGAGAGTTATAATTCACCATTAAATAGTCATTTAATTAAGAATAGTGAATGGGGAGCTGTAACATATTTAGCACATAGTAAATATGGATTAAATGGAGCAGAGATAGGACCAAATCAGTGTATTAGCTGGATAACAGGTGCAGGAACAAATGGAGAAGCTAGAACTACAAATACAGGATATCAATATAATGTAAGTGATTTTGACACAACATATAGTTATAAAACAGATAATGGTAAAAAAGCAAGTACAACAGGAAATGTATATGGAGTATATGATATGAGCGGAGGATCATCGGAGTATGTGGCAGCATATGTAAATAATAAAAGTTCATCTTTAGATTCTTATGGGGAGTCACTAGTGAATGCGGAAGGATATAAAAAGGATGTATATGAGAAGGATAACTATGAAGATAGTAAATATAGATATGGAGATGGAATATACGAAATATCGGGTGGTTCAGGCGCTGTGTGGTTCGGGGACGAAGCCGGGTTCCCTTTTTCTTATACTCCATTCTTTCGTCGAGGGGGGTATTGCGGTTATGGGACCACTGCGGGTTTATTTGCTTACGGTTCGTCTCGGAAGTAGTACGAGTGAAGGCTTTCGCCCTGTGTTGGTAGCACCTTAATTGTAACTTGGTACGTAAATGGGAATGTAATAATTTTATGTAATTCCAAAAACTTCTTATGATAACAATCTTAATATATTATTTTTAAACTGTTAATAGTGCTATTTATTAGCATATTAGCAGTTTTTATATTTATGCTTCATTAGTGCAAAATCGCTAATCTATCGTAATTTTCAAATAGTAGATATTTTTTAAAATTATGTATTGCAACATACAATATTACAAAAATATTACACCAATATTAAATTTATATTACACACACTAAATACGTTGTTTTTAGTCAAAAAATGTTGTACAATAAAATAAATGATGATATTTTGTGAAAAAATAAGGAGGAATAAATAAATGGCAAAGAATCCAATGCAAAGAAAGGCACAAAACTCATTTCTTTTAGGAATGTTAATAACATTATTAATTACAGGAGTAATAATAGCATTTTTAGTATTACAATTAACAAATATGACAAGAGCTCAAAAAGAAGAAGAAGCTAAATTAAAAACTACATATGTATTAAGCCAAGATATAAATTCAGGAGATAGCGTTACTGCTGATAAATTACAATCAGTAACAGTAAGCGGAGATACAATACCTTCTAATGCAATAAATTCTGCAGCATTAGAACAAAAAATGAATGTTTTCGATGAAGAAGGAAACTTAATTAAAAAAGTAAATATTATTGCAAAAATAAACCTAAAAAAAGGTACTGTACTTACAGAAGACATGATTGCAGAAGAAGGCGAAATTGCTAATGACATTAGAAAAGTAGAGTACAATATGATAACTATGCCATCACAAATAGAAACAGACAAATATGTTGATGTTCGTCTGCAATTACCTGATGGAAAAGACTTAATAGTGGTATCTCACAAAAAAATTGAAATTCCTAATGTAGATGGAATAGATTCAACAAATACAATATGGATGAATCTAAACGAAACTGAAATATTAACATTAAGTTGTGCAATAATTGAAGCATATAAAATAGAAGGTTCTAAGCTATATTTATCAGAATATGTTGAACCAGGTTTACAAACAGCAGCAGAATTAACATATTTACCAGATGATGCAATAATTAACTTAATAAATCGTGATCCTAACTGTGTAGATGCTGCAAAACAAGCAATTTTTGCAAGAAACAATGATGAAAATATCAAAAATGCAGTTAGAAATTCAATAAACAGTGCTTTAACTGCCGGACAAGAAGATGCTATGGACAATGTAATTGATAAAATGCAAGAAGAAATTCAAAAAACACAAGAAGAAAGACAGAAATATTTAGATGCTTTAGGCTATTAAAATAATTTTTTAGGAGGCACAAAAGATGAATACAGTAGGATTTATAGGTGCTTATGATAAAACAGATTTAATTATATATATAGCAAAAATTTTAGCTACTATGAATAAAAAGGTATTAGTTATAGATTCTACAGTTTTACAAAAGGCAAAGTATATAGTACCAACTATATCTCCAGCTAAAACCTATGTTACAAACTTTGAAGATATTGACATAGCAGTAGGATTTTATGACTATAACTCAATTAAAGAATATCTAGGAATGCCACTACATGCAGCATTTACTTATGATTATATATTTTTAGATATAGATTCACCAGAAGCATTAGAGAGTTTTAATATAAAAATGGCTAATAAAAGATATTTTGTTACTTCCTTTGGAACATATGATATTAAAAGAGGACTAGAGATACTATCTGGAATTTTAGAGCCAATGCCTTTAAAAAAAGTATTTTTCTCAAGAGAAATTACTAAAGAAGAAGACGATTATTTTAACATGATTTCACTAGGTAGTAAAGCAATTTGGGACGAAGAAAAAATTTATTTTCCTTTTGAACAAGGCGATGAAACAGTACTTATGGAAAATCAAAGGGTTTCTAAAATTAGAATAAAAAAATTATCAGAGTTATACAAAGATAGTTTGGAATACATTACAGAAGAAATTTTAGATAATGAAAAAGAAAGTGCAAATTTAAGAAGGGCAATAAAACTTTTAGAAAAAGGAGTATAGTAAATATGGCAGTTATTACATTTTGCAGTAATGAAACAAAACCAACAGGTCAAACAACATCACTTGCTACAATTGCTACACACATGTCTATAGAACATAATTATAAAATATTATTAGTATCAACTGCTTTTGATGACTTAAGTTTAGAAAACTGCTTTTGGGAATATGAAAAAATTAGACAAAATGCTGTAATAGATACTGGTGATAAAAATAAAAGTGTAGGACTAGCGTCTGGCATTGAAGGACTTATAACAGTATTAAATAGCAATAGAATTAGTAGTGAAATAATTAAAGATTATTCAAGAACAATATTAAAAGAAAGACTAGACATTCTAATGTCTCCAATAACAAAATCTTTTAATGAATATACCAATATAGCAGAGTATTATACAACTATTCTTCAAAATGCTAATAAATATTATGATATAGTTTTTGTAGATTTAAATAGACAAATGCCTAGCAAAGACAAAGTTGCTATTTTGCAAATGTCTGATGTTGTTGTTTTAAATTTATCACAAAAATTAAAAGCAATAAATGATTTTATAAAACTAAAAGAAAAAGATGAATTCTATAAAAGAAAAAATGTAATGCTTACAATTAGTAGATATGATAAATTTTCAAAATATAACAATAAAAATATTACAAGATATTTAAAAGAAAGAAAACTAATTTCAGCCGTACCATATAACACATTACTATTCGAAGCATGTTCAGAAGGAACAATAATAGATTTTATAGTAAAAATGAGAAGCGTATCAGACGAAACGGATAATAATTTTATTTTCTTAAAAGAAGTTAAAGAAGCTTCTAATGATATTATATTTAAATTGCAAGAATTACAAATGAAAATTTAATCTGAAAGGAGAAGTCTAAAAGATGCCTAATATACTTTTAATTGTAATTGTATTACTAATAGCAGCTTTTCTAATCTTACGATTTATTAAAAAAAGACAGAGTGAGCAAGCTGAAGAAGAAATAGAAGTAGATGATAAAACATTTACCCTAGAACTCATGACAGCATTTGTTAAAAAAAGATTAGATGAAATTACTAAAATAAATTTATATGATATAGGACTTTCAGAAGAAGAATTAAAAAGAAGAAAACAAAAAAAATATGAACTAAAAAAAGCCCTAAAAGGTTGTACATATGGTGATGTTAACGATAAAAAATACGTTAAAGAACTTATATATGACTTATTATACCGTGAATATGGAGTAGATGAAACAAATATATCAAATGCTATACCTTTTGATATTCCATCACTTTTAACTCCTCAAGATAAATTTGATGTTATTATATATATGTATAAAAATGAATTCGGATATGAAGCAATGGGAGAGCTTATTAAGAAATATAAGCTAGATGAATTAAAATATGTATCAGGAGAGTCAAAACCTTGCTATGTAATAACTCCAGAAGAAATAGAAGACATATATGATAAAGAAAATTTTGCTTTAACATTTACAGACAAACTAAATGTTGTAGTACAAAGGATTTATCAACACTATAAAGGCTACAGCAGTATTGATGAAATTAGAGATATGAATATAGATGGTATATCTGGCGGTGTATCAGGACTTCCAGAGTCATTCTTAAGCCAGGTTGCACAAACAGATGGAGATTATTTAGATCAAATAGCTGATCACAAAGTTCCACGTGCTTGTGATAGCATTTGGATAATGTTCCATGGTAAATCAATTCGTTTAGCGTTCCTTTCATTTGGAACAGAAGCAGAACTTAAACGAGTTTGCCAAAACATATATAAATATAACAATCCAGGACAATTATCAGACACAAATGGTTATAAAATTAATGAAATGAAAGACGGTTCTCGTGTTGTTGTTGTAAGACCAAGTATGTCTGAAACATGGGCATTCTTCGTAAGAAAATTCGACGTCCAACGTGCTTCACTAGAACAAATTATACGTTTTCCAGGAAAAGAAGAAGCAATTGATTTATTAAAATATTTAGTAAAAGGTGCAAGAATTATTTCTCTAACTGGTGAGCAAGGTTGCCGGAAAAACAACAATGCTTATGGCTATGATAGAAAATATATATGAAACAATGAACCTTCGTATTACAGAAACTGCATTTGAGCTTCACTTAAGAAAAATTTATCCAACAAGAAATATCTTATCAATGAGGGAAACAGAAACAGTTTCTGGACAAGACTGCTTAGACGTTCAGAAAAAAACCGATGGTTCTGTTAATATCATAGGTGAGGTTGCAACAGACCCAGTAGCATCTTGGATGATTCAATCTGCACAGGTTGCATCTAAATTTACTTTATTTACTCACCACGCAAAAACTTTTCCAGACTTAGTTACAGCTCTTCGTAACTCAATGTTGAGAGCAGGTGTATTTAAAAATGAAAGAACTGCAGAAGAACAAGTTGTACAAGTATTAAACTTTGACATTCACTTAGTAAAAGACTTTAGAGGTAGAAGATATATTGAAAGAGTTACTGAATGTATTCCAGTAGAAGAAAAGAATGAATATACATATGATCACAGAAAAGAAAAAACATTAGAAGGTAAATTAGATAAATTTATTGATAATGCTACAGTATATTTTACAAAAACAACAAATAGAGAATTATATAAATATAGAAATATACTAGAGTACCATGATGGAACTTATGTACTTACAAATCCAATATCAGAACATAATATTAAAGAAATGAGAAACAACATGGATGATAGTGATTTAGATGGATTTGACAATTTCCTAGAAAGAAACTGGGGAATTAAAATCAAAAAACTTGATAATGAAACTGATGAAATTGTAACTACTTCAGCTTCTACAAGTGAAACAAAAAGAAGAGGAAGAAGACCAAAAAATATAGTAGAAGCATAAAAAATAGCTTATAAGAAAGAGGTGAGTTTTAAGGTAATGGATTCTAAAATGTTGTTATACTTAATGGGTGGAGTTTGTGCATTACTTGCTGTGCTTGTGGTTGCTTTTTTAATCATAAATAAAAAATTAAAAACCTCTGAAGCAAGACAAATTAGAAGACTAAGAGAAGGAACACAAGAAAAATCTTTCTCAATTGAAGTTTTATATCAAAAATTATATGTTATTTACCTTAAAACACCATTTTTAAAAAGATATCTATTAAAAATTAGAAGAAGATTAGCAATTATAAATGTGGATGATGAGTATTTAACTAGAAAGCAAGCATCAAAAATACTAACTAATACAATTCTTATAATTGTACCACTTGCACTTATAATTATTGCTATAACACATAATAATACTTTACTTATGATTATGTTACTTATTTTTGAACTATTCATGGTAGATACTTTTATTGATGGTATGGTAGACAAACTAGATAATAAATTATTAAGAGAACAAATAGATTTTTTCTCAGAAATAAGACATGCTTATCATGAATTTAATATGGTTGAAGAAGCAATATATCAAGTAGCACAAGATGATGAAAAACCAGAAATGTCTAGACAAGCTGAAAAAATCTATGAGGTTTTAATTTCAAATGATCCAGAAGGGGAACTTGAAAAATATTATGATATTGCACCAAATAGTTATTTAAAGGAATTTGCTGGAATTTCATATTTAACCAAAGAATTTGGTGACAGAAAAATAGATAACTCATCTTTATATTTAAAAAACTTAAATAATATTACACAAGAAATGCAACTAGAAATTTTAAAAAGAGATAAATTAGATTATACATTTCAAAGCTTATCTGTAATTGCAATTTTACCAATGCTTGCAATTGAACCAATAAAAAACTGGGCAGTATCTCAATTTAGCTTTACAGCAGGATTTTATAATGGAAAAAATGGTATGATTGTACAAATACTAATCTTAATTGCCACATTTGTTTGTTATATATTAACCAGAAAACTAAAAGACAATGGATCAACTGCAATGAACACTAAAAACACAGAAAATCCTTGGCAAGAAAAAATATATAAAATTCCTTTTATCAAAAAAATAGTAGACTTATTTATACCAAAACAAGGAACAAAAGAATATTCTAATTTAAAAAAGAATATGAAAGATGCTGCATCTAAAGATAAAATGGAGTGGATATATGTAAATAGACTTACATTATGTATTTTAGTTTTTATTGTTAGTATTTTCTTAATCGGACAACTACATCAAATAACAATAAATAACGTATTTACGGACCCTACTGTAACATATAACTTAATAGGTGACCTACAGGGAAAAGAACTGAAAACTGCAATGGAACTTACTGAATCGGATAACGATTACATACGATTCTTTAGAGGAGATACTTCTATAACTCAAGAGAAAATGGAAGAAACAATGAAAAGAGGAAAGGTAAACAAAGACTATGTAAACAGTACAGATTCAGAAATCTCTACAGCTGCAGAAAGAATCTTAGACAAATTGCAAACTGTTAATTCAGAGCAAATGCAATGGTTTGAGATCCTAATTGCAATGGTATTTGCCATAATAGCATATAATGCTCCTATCTGGATGCTAAAGTTCCAAGCTAAAATGCGTCAACTAGAAATGGAAGACGAGGTTATGCAATTTAATACTATTATATTAATGCTTATGAAAATAGAAAGAGTAAATGTTGAAATTATATTAGAATGGCTTGAACGTTATGCTAATATTTTCAAAGAACCAATTAGTAAATGCGTAAACAACTACGAAAGCGGTGCATGGGAAGCTCTAGAACAATTAAAAGAAGATGTTACTTTCCAACAATTTATTAGAATAGTAGAAAGCCTTCAAGCAGCAGTTGAAAAAATTCCAATTGCAGATGCGTTTGATGAACTAGATACAGAAAGAGATTACTATCAAGCAAAAAGGAAAGAATCTAATGAAAGACTAATTTCTAGAAAAGGTAGAATAGGTAAATTGATAGGTTTTGCACCAATGGTTATACTATTTGTTGGATTTTTAATTGTTCCATTAGTATTTATTGGTTTAACAAGTATGACAGAATCATTTAATAGTATGACATCAACAGTATAGTTATCTTTTTAGAAAGGAGATAAGTTCAAAGTATGGAAAATGCATCAAAAGCTTTAATTATGGCAGGTTCTGTTCTATTATCTTTACTCATTATTGGAGCATTAGTATATATGTTTAACCAATTAGGATTTTTTAGTCAAAGACAGTCAGATGAAGATGCTATAAAAAAATTAACTGAATATAATAAAGAAATAGAAACATTTAATAAAGAAACATTGTATGGTAGTGAACTACTATCTTTAGCTAATTTAATTGACGACTATAATAAGAGACAAGCAGATTTACAAGGCTATTCACAAATTGCTTTTGAAGTAGAAATGACAGAAATAACAGGAGAAAATGGTGAAGCTGTTATAAAATCATCATATAAAGGAAATTCTTCATATTTGCAGCTGCTTCAGGACTTTAATAAAATTAACAATAAGTTAACTGATTTAAAAGAAAATAAAATATTAGGAAAAAGTATATCAGAATGGGTTGGAATGACCGATTTTGCGATAATGGAATATTTAGAAAGAAATAATAAAACTTCAGAATATGAAAAAATAATAGAAAAAAGGCAAGAGTATAATATAATTGAGTCAGCAGTAAAAGAATTAAAAAATAAAAAGTTTGAAAGACCACAAGTAGAATATGATCCTAATACAGGTAGAGTAAGTAAAATGTCTTTTAAGCAGATAAAAATTTAAACTTAAAAGGAGGGAAACACACATGGATGAAAATGCATCAAATGCTCTAATTATGGCAGCAGGTATACTATTAGGTATTATGATTCTTTCCATAGGTGTTTTCCTGTTTTATAGTTATGCTCAGTCTAGTTCAAATGCATATAAACAAATGGAAGCTACTCAAATAGAGCAATTTAATACTAACTTTTTAAAATACTATGGAGAAATAACAACAGAAGCTGAAGATTCAAATGGTAGAATAATAGAAACAAAAAGTCCAATATTATGTACAGCACATGATATAATTACTATAGCAAATTTTGCAAGAGAAAATAACATTAAATATGATTTAAGTGAACAATCACAATATGATGAAAGTACATATTATGTCCAAATAGATGTTGGAAAGACAATTAATACTAAAAATGTAGAAAAATGGAATGAAGAAGAAAAATTAAAATTTATACAAGATAACTCAACCATAAATATAACAACAGATGATGGAAAAACAAAGCAACAAACCAAATATTATTATATATATGAGGAACCTAGAACTAGTAATATTACAAAAAGAGTATGTTATGTACATTTTATGGAATATATACCATAAATTTCTACATAAAATAACAAAAAAACAATTGCATATTTAAATAAGCAATGTTATAATAAAGGAAGTAATAGCAAATGAAAAAAAATTTTATAATAATTTTAACAATTCTTATTATTTTACTTGCTATTTCAGCTTATTATGTATATAATGCTAGAAGCTTAGCAAAATTAGCTAAAAATTATAATCAATTTTATGAAGAATATTATAACAAAGAAATATTAGGTACAACTTTAATTAGCATTATAAATAAAGCAATGGATGACAACGAAAAAAATGGAGTGTTTACACAAAAAAATAATATTCTTTATGAAGAAAATGATGAAAATTCTATAAAAATAGAGGTTAAGTTTTCAGATGATCGTGCTAATGTATCCATGGAAAGCATAGCAAACCAGGGAACAGAATCATTTGTTAAATTATATCCAACAGCTACATTTAAATGTACAAAAATAGAATATCATCAAAAAACAAACAGAATTAAATATATGCTATTTGAGTATATAAAAGGTTGATTTTATTATTAGAGAAATCTAATTTAAAATAAAAAATACAAAAGTTAAATTTAAAGGAGGAACTTTATTATGGAAAATGCGTCAAAAGCATTAATTATAGCAGGAGCTATTTTAATATCAATTTTAATTATAGGATTAGGTATGTATGTATACCAACAAGCAGCTGGTGTAATGAAAACAGATGCACTTACTTCAGCAGAAAAAAATGCATATAATAGTAAATTTACAAATTTTGAAGGAACACAAAGTGGTGCTAGTGCAAGACAATTATGTAGCACTATTACATCACATAATATTACAGCAGCAGATTCATCACAATATGTTACTGCAACATATGGTGTAGATTATGATACTACTGAAGGAAAAATAGATAATACATCAAAAACAGCTACAGATGTTAATAAAGAAGTAAACACAGCAAGAAATCAATTAAGAGCAGGAAAAAATTATAAAGTAACATTCACTTATGATGCACAAACAGGATATGTTGTAGGTGTAGGTTTCCAAGAAGTAGGAGCAGGCGGAGGAACAACCTAAAAAATAACGGAGTGTAAAATTTATGGAAAATGCTACAAATGCTTTAATGATTGGTTTTGCAGTAATAGTATTTGTATTAGCCCTATCTGTTTTTATGTATATGTTTACATTATTAAATACGACCTCAACTGAAATTATTAAAAGTACAGATATTACTGCTTTTTATCAATATGAGGGTGCAAATGAAGATAGATTGTCAAGAATAGTAGGATTAGAAACAATTATTCCAACTCTTTATAAATATTACAAAGAAAATTTTACAATAATATTCTTAGATGAAAGTGGAAAACCTTTAGAACTTTATAAAACAGTAACAGAACCAGATTTATGGGGAAGTGGACTAGATATAGAGACAGGTAAAAATCCGAATGTAGGAAACATAGGAAAATATTATACAAAATCAGAAACATCATATTCTACATACGATACACAAGGAATAGTGTGCTCATTTGACGTTGATGAAGAAACAACTCGTCATGAACCTTGGACAGGCACTATAACTGATTACAAAAACAATATTGATGCTTTTCTTAATGGAGGAATATTTTACTATCCAAGTCAACAAGGAGTACCTGCTTACGAATATAGTGGTTTTGTAAAAAAATATAGTAACAAAAAATTTAGAGAATACTTAGGAGAATATACTTACACCAGAAAGAGTGATACAAATTCAG
This sequence comes from uncultured Clostridia bacterium, assembly GCA_947626335.1. Taxonomy (GTDB): domain Bacteria; phylum Bacillota; class Clostridia; order TANB77; family CAG-508; genus CAG-273. The sequence goes on from CANQRY010000008.1 coordinate 34,013, forward strand.
AAGTAAGTAAGAAAAAAAGAGTAATTATATACAAATTAGAAAATTAAAACCAATAGTTTAAATAAAAGGAGTAAAATATTATGAGTATGGGTGATAGTTTAATTACAATTATTGCAATATTTTTAGCAGCTGTTTTAATGTTTGTTTTTCCGCTTATGTCATTAGCAGATAGAACGGATGATGTTTCAGAGCTTGTAGTACAATCAGCAACAGATGAATTTGTTGATAAAATTAGAAACACAGGAAAACTTACATTAGACGATTACGAAAAATATTTGCAGACAATTTCATCAACAGGAAATTCATTTGAAACAGATATGGTAATATACCAACTAGACGAAAACCCAGGTGTAAAAGTTACACAAGCAGAGCAAACTAAAATAGGTGAAAACGTATATTACAATATATATACTAGTCAAATTCAAGAAACATTAAGTAAAGATGGCAGAATGAGACTTAAAGAAGGCGACATGGTTTCTGTAACAGTAAAAAATACAAACCAAACTATTGCTCAAATTTTAAGAAACTTCTTTTATAGAATTGCAGGAAATGACTCATATGCTGTTGCAGCTAGTAAAAACGGAGTTGTTACTGTAAATGGAAGTAATTAAATATTATTAAAAGGTTAACCTTTTGGGATTTTAGAATTTAAATCCCTACAATTATTTAAATTTAGGGAGTGGAAAAAATCCACTCCCTTTTAAAGATATTAAACTAATGAAAGGAAACAATATGAAGATACAATATATTGCTGTTATTTTTATAATAATTGCTTTACCAATTTCTATGGTTACTGCATATTATATTGGCACACAGATAGATACCATTAAACTACAAATAAAATATAACGAAAAGCTAACTACGTCTACGTATGATGCAATAACAGCTTTTCAAATAAATACAACCAATAATAGGTATTCTAGTGTTAGTGATTCTAAAATAAGAGATATAGAGGCAGCAGTTTCTACATTTTTTAACTCACTTTCATCAAATGAAAAAATGACAGTAGAAGAATTAAAATCATATGTGCCAGCTATAGTATTTACATTATATGATGGTTATTATATTTATAGTAAATTTGATAATGCATATCCTATAAATAATGGACAACCTGATTTAAATCCGGATGTTTTAAATTCTGAGTCTCATGAGAGCGATGGACTAAAACCATATATTTATTATTCATGTCGTTACCAAAAAGGTTCTACAGACTTTGTTGTAAACTATACTTTAGATAATGCAATTACTATTTATGGAACTTTCCCTGGCAAAGGTTATAAAACTTTATCAGGTTATTTAATAAATCCTAAGAGTGTAACCATAAATAATGATGATCCAGCTAATCCATTAGCATGTTCATTAACATATAGTGGTGTTACCATAGGGCCAGAATTATTAACAGAGCATTTGCTTTTCTCAAACGGAGAGCAAAAAGACTATGAATACCTTGTATATAATGGTCAAAAAATTTATTATGATAAAGATAAAACAGACACGGATATTACACAAACTAAATATTTCTTTTATCAAAACTATGATAAAACATATATAACAATATCATCTGGAAATGGAGATATAAATAATTATTTAAACAAAAGAACAGAAAATAATCACTTATATAGTACAAGCAGTTTTGAATATTATAAAACTGCAAAAAAATTTAGTGAAGAGGTAGCAAGCCTAACAAGTGGAATTACACAAGCAGATGCTAAGGATGAAAACGGAAATACAATAGAATTTACTGTAGACACGGGTACAGAAAGTATATTTGTAACTTCTAATACAAATGACCCATTAATTTCAGGTTCTGCCTTTGATGAGAATCGTAGACAAGTAATTAAAAGAGCAATAGAAACAAATTTAACTGCCGCTATTGCTCAATATAGTGTATATAATGATAGCTTTTATGAATTTGCTCTTCCAAAATTAGAGGAAACAGATTGGGACAAAATTACAAATAAAGTATCTGTAATTTCGTTTATGCAGGGCATACCAATTGGTCATAAATATTATAATAACTATTGTGTAATTACTAATGATAGTAATGAAGAGACAATAAATAAAGAAAACATTTATATAATAACTGAGAATACTATAACAGGAGAAAAAGAATATCATTTGCCAGGATGTAAAGAACTTTTGAAACCAGAAAGTCAAACAAATCTTAGAATTACTTTAAATGGTTATAGAAGTGGTAATTACTATCCAGTAGCAACCGCATATTCTAACTTAAGTTTTATAAGGCAAACAGTAAGAATTTCAGAAGGTAATTATAAATATTTTTATCCTCAAACAAGAGTATCTGGAAGTAGTGTAACAACTCTTACAGCTTGTTATCATTGTATAGTTAATGCAGCAGTAGTATATTCACCAGATCAAATTATACAAGGAAAAATAATAGAAAAAGATATAGATGGAAATGACCAAGTTATAGCAGATGTAAGCAGTAATGAAAGATTAAGAGAAATTAGAGAATATTATATAAAGGCATTAGCTCGAGAAAGATATGATTTATATAGATATAATATAGACTCATTTTCTGAATTTTAATATATTTTAATTTAAAATTATAAATACTGTTTAATTTTTTTAAAGATGGTTATCCTATATAAAAAGGAGACTATGTATGAAAAAAATTGGAATAGTAGTTATAATTTTAACTTTACTTATTGTATATTTTTATGTTTGCAATATTACTTTTCTTCCTAGTAGTTACATCTTAATGCAAGGAGAAAGTCTTAATATTTTTACATTAGCAGGATTGTTTCTTCAAGAAAAAGATTTTCCCTATACATTTCAAACAGTAAGTAATACGAACCAAACAAAAGTAAATAAAATTGGAAAAATAAATTATTCTTTAAATTTATTTAATATATTTCCTATAAAAAATATTAATGTAAATGTTATTCCAAAATCTACAGTTGTTCCGGTAGGAAGGGCAATTGGAATGAAACTATATACAGAGGGCGTTTTAGTTGTTGGAATGTCAGAAATAGAAGGTAAAAAACCATACGAAAATTCTGGAATACAAGAGGGAGATAGAATTATTGAAATTAATCAAGATGCAATAGAATCAACAGAGGATTTAATGCAAGTTGTAAATAATTCTAAACGGAAATGCGCTTTCTATAAAATATATTCATGAAGAAAAAACAACTGAAACAAGTATTACACCAGTTAAAAACCAAAATAATGAATATAAGTTAGGATTATGGGTAAGAGATGCAGCAGCAGGAGTTGGAACTCTTACATTTTATGAACCATCAACTAAAATGTTTGGAACATTAGGACATGGTATATTAGATATAGATACTGCTAAACTAATAAAAATTGAAAATGGAGAATTAGTAACTACTAATATTTTAGATATTACAAAAGGAGAAAAGGGGAGACCAGGAGAAATTAGAGGAACAATAGAATCAGGTTATACAATTGGAGAAATTTCAAAAAATACGGAGTTTGGAATATTTGGAAGCCTAAGTAAACCAAGTTACTTAAATATTTCTGATGAAAATGCTGTAGATGTATGCCTTCGCGAAGAAATAAAGCAAGGCAAGGCACAAATCATTTGTGAATTAGAAAATGGAAATACTGATTATTATGATATAGAAATACAAAAAATATATTTTAATAATAATAACGATAATAAGAGTATGCTAATTAAAATAACAGATGAAAGGCTAATTGAAAAAACAGGAGGAATTATTCAAGGAATGAGTGGAGCACCAATTATTCAAAATGGAAAATTTGTAGGGGCTGTAACACATGTATTGGTTAATGATCCTACATTAGGATATGGTGTTTTTGCAGATATTATGTTAAAACAAATGAAGGAGGTAAATTAAACTCCTTTAAATGCTCATTAGTAAAAAATTAATAAGTGGAAGTAAAAAAGTAAGAAATAACTAAATTAAAAGAGAAGAATATGGTAAAAGTGGCATAAAAATGGCAAAAAGTTGAAAAAAATAACAAAAAATGTTATAATATATAATAACTATATTAACCAATGGGGTGATACAAATGAAGCAAAAAAGAAGAAATAAAATCATAATATCAATTTTAATAATAATTATTGTATTCATGCAAGTTCCAATTACATATGCTGGTCTTGCAGGAAATGCCCAAGGGGAAAGTGGACCAATACCACCTCCTACTACACCACCTGATTCCCCACAAACAAATCCAAGCCCACAACCACCAGGAGAGACAATACCAACAGAATATAATTATTATTATGAAACAATTTCTGGAAATGTATGGGAGGACTTAGGACATACTGCTACAGGAACTGCTTCAAATTCAGATAATGGAAAACAAAGAACTCCGGCAAGAGGAGTAACGGTTTTATTAAAACAAGGTAATAATGTTGTAGAAAGTACAGTTACAGATGAAAATGGAAATTATAGTTTTTCACCACCAGATGGAACATATTCAATTGAGTTTTGGTATGGAGATCTTAGCAAAATAAATATGCAAGACAAAGAATTAGTTAAATCCACATTGAAATATAATGGACACGATTATATTACTGAAAAAACACCAAGTTCAAATTCATATATAAGTTCAGAAGAGATAGAAATTAAACAAAGTGGAAAAGGTGCTGCACAAGTATTTATAGCATTAGACTGTTCGTATAGTTCACGTACTACTAAAGTAAATGTATATGGACAAATGAAAACAAGACTGCAAGTAGCAACAGAATCTGCCGAGAAACTAATTAATGCATTGATAGATAGTGGCGAAAACATATATATAGGACTTGTATTTTTCTCAGGAACAAATTATAGAGCAGTATCACTTACAAAAAATAAGGAATTATTATCAAAAGCTTTAGAAGAAATTAATAATAATAATTGGTATACACCAAATACAGATATTATAGGCGCATTAAATAAAGCAAAAGAATCTTTTTATAATAACGATAAAGAAAACTCAAATAGATATATTGCAATATTATCAGATGGTATACCAACATCAGATGGAACAGTTCAAGTATATAATAATGAATCTGAATCAGCAACTTTAAGTAAATTATATAACCAAATAGGACCAAATACTAAGAAAAAGGTAGAAGATTTAGTAAAAGAAGGAATTAAAGTCATATCATTATTTGCAAAATCAGATGATAGTGAAGAAGTTGCATATGTAGAAAGCATATTTAAAGATACATCTAGTATATATGCAACTATGCAAGATGGTGAAGAAACAATAAAAATGATAACACAAAATATAAAACAATATCTTATAAATTCTACTGAAGAAAAAGAATATTCAGAATATAATAACGTAATAGCAGGGTATGAAGATTCTACTCGTAGAGCAGAGGTAGATAAAAACTTTGAAACTTTTTATTATAGCAATACAATATTATTTGAGCAAATAAATAGTTATGATGCAACTAACGAAGCAAGGGAACAGGCTAACAAATTAAGCGAATTAACCAAAATGAGAGTAGTAGGTGGACAAAATTATACAATTAAACGTAAACCAGCAGGTACACCAGAACGTATAGAGATAAAAGATGAAGAAACAGGAGAAGTAATTAAAATAATATACAATATATCAACTGGCTATTCTGGACAAGATTTAGCTTTAGGTAAAAGACCAATGTTCTCATTAGTAACAACAACAACTGCTACAGGACTAGAAATTATTTTATCAGATGGTTCAATATTAGATGTACAAACAAGAGAGATGGGCTCAACTTTTCCAATAATTAAATCAATAGATGATGAGTTAACACATGGTGCTACAATAAGAATTGAATATACTATTTGCATAAAAAATGATTCTTCAATACAATGTAATTACTTAGAATTAGTTAACCACTTACCACCAGGATTTATATATTCAAGAAATGTAAAATTAATTACAGAAAATAAAAAGAATTCAGATTATGGCTTTGAAGAGGTTTCACTTCAAAATTTATATGATAATGGTTACATATCAGAAGAAACTTTAAATTATAGTAAAACTAGAAGAACAATAAAAACAACTTTGGATAATAAAGGCAAAGGAAAAGACGGGTTCTACATAGCACCAGGTGGAGAATATATACTAAAATATGTTACAAGTAAAGTAATTAGTAGATTAAATGATATAGAATCAATGCATGAAAATATTGCAGAAGTACTAGTATATAAAGATAGTTCAAACAGAAGAATGGCTTATAAAGAAAATTTGAAAGTAAATAGCAATAATGTATTATACAATATAGAAGTAATGCATGGAGTATATCCAGGTGATAGTAAAGATAGAGACTGTTCTAGTTATACAAATTTAGTTACTATTATACCACCAACAGGAGAAGACAAAAATATAATTATTAATCTAATAGAAATTACTATAGGCTCTGTATTATTAATAGTTGTATTAAAAATGAAACCTAGAAAGCCTAAATCAAAAGTAACAAATGCTTAAAATTAAATATTAAAATAAATTTAGTAATAAAAAGTAA
>CANQRY010000009.1 GCA_947626335.1 uncultured Clostridia bacterium
TAACATTCTGAAACAATTTTAGGTCCAATTTCAGTTACTGTTCCAGCACCTAAAGTAAGTACAATATCTTCTTTTATAGTATGTTCTTTTAAATATTTAATAATTTCATCAAAATCTGAAATATATATAGCCTTACCATTAGAATATGAATTTATTTTATTTACTAAATCTAATGAAGAAATATTATAAATATTATCTTCTCTAGCTGCATAAATATCAGTAATAATAACATTATCAAAATTTATTAAAGCCTTAGCAAAATCATCAAGTAGTGTCTTAGTTCTACTATAAGTATGTGGCTGAAATACAACCCAAGATTGTCTATAAGTTTTTTGCTTTAAAGCATTACATGTAGCTACAATTTCTGTAGGGTGATGACCATAATCATCAAAAACAGTTACGCCATCATTAAAAGTACCTACAAATTCAAATCTTCTATGTGCACCAGTATATTTTAAAAGAGCGTTTTTAATATCTTCTTTGCTAATACCATATTCATAACAAGTAGCAATACAAGCTAGTGCATTTGAAACATTATGAATACCTGGTATAGAAAGACTTATTGTTTTATAAAAATAATTATTATAATAAACGTCAAAAGTTGCAAAACCATTTTTATTAAAAGTAATATTTCTAGCAACAAAATTAGCGTTTTCAGTTTTTATTCCATAAGTTACAACCTTACAATTTGCAGTTTTTGCAAGTTGAGCACAGTTTTCATCATCACTATTTATAACAAGAAGTCCTTCTTCAGGTATCAGACCAACATATTTATTAAAAGATGCAACAATATTCTCAAAAGTTCCAAAATAATCTAAATGGTCGTTGTCAATATTTAAAATAACTTCTGTTTTAGGAAATAGTTTTAAATAACTTTCAAAATATTCGCAAGCTTCAATAATAAAATATTCACTGCTTCCAACACGATAATTTCCTGAAATTGGTTTTAAATAAGCACCTACTTGTATAGAAGGGTCTTTGTGAGCTTCTAAAAAGCACATAGAAATCATAGAAGTAGTAGTGGTTTTTCCATGTGTACCAGAAATACAAACACTATTACGAAAGGCCTTTGTAATTTTTCCTAAAAATGTACCTCTATCAATGGTAGGAATATGTAATTCCCTTGCTTTAATTAGTTCAGGGTCATTTTGCTTTATGGCAGCACTATAAATAACAACATCTGCTTTTGTTACATTTATTAAATCATGACCTATAACTACTGGTATTCCGTTTTTTCTTAATTTTTCTGTAATATCAGATGAAACTGCATCAGATCCTGTTATATTAAAACCCCAGAATTTTAAAATTTCGGCGATTCCGCTCATGCTAATTCCGCCTATACCAACCATGTGGATATTCTTATATTGTTTTAGTTCTTCTATATTAGCCAAAGAAATGCACTCTCCTTAAAATGAATATATAAATAAATTTTTAATAAACATAAACACTGTATTGTATTATACACTTTATATTAACAATTTTCAATATTTTTTATTTTTTTCTTTTATACATGTATAAATTTTACCCATTGTAGAGATAATATAGTATATGAAAATGTAAAAAATATGTGAAAATATTTGCAAAAAAAAATTAATAAAATTTGTAAAATAAAGAAGGAAAAAACAAATTTGTGGCGAATAATATAAATGTACATAAAAATGTACAAAAAATAAACTCGGAAGGTGGTACGCAAAATGCAAATTACAGATGTACGTTTAAGAAAAGTAAATTCAGAAAACAGAATGAAAGCTGTTGCTTCTGTGACATTTGATAACGAATTTGTTGTTCATGACATTAAAGTTATTGAAAGTCAAAATGGATTATTCATTGCTATGCCAAGTAGAAAAACTCCAAACGGAGAATTCAAGGATATAGCTCATCCAATTAATGCTGAAACTAGAGAGAAGATTCAAAAAGCTATATTAGAAGCTTATGAAGCTCCTGAAACTGAGAAAACTACAGATACAGAATCAGCAGAATAATAAATATGTATTATAAGAGATGCTATTTTTAAAAATAGTATCTCTTTTTCTTTAAATAAAAAAGCTAAGTGGAAAAAATTCCACCTAGCAAAAGGGTTAATTTACTGCAAGGACTATTGCCCAATTGTCAGAATTAATTCTGACAATCTCCTTTACCTTATCACCGAACTGACTTCTCTCTTGCGTAAGTTGCTCGGTGGTGGTAAAGATTACATTTCCGTCCAAAAAAAGGTCTTTCAAAACAATTCTTCTGCTCGGATTTGCTGTCGAGTTCATTGAGCTAAACACCCTTTCTATATAATATAGTGCTCCATCATTGGTGCGCTACATTATATTATACCACAAAATTCCATAAATTGCAAAAATTTTACAAAAAATGGATTTTAATATAGGAAAAAATGAAAAATAATATCATATAAATATGTGAAAATTAAACGTATTATAAATAAAAACACACCCAATTGCAGTTGCAATAGGGTGTGTTTTTGAGAGTTTTTAAATAATTTTGCTTAACTTTTCGGAAGTGCTCTTTAAAAATTGAGCAACTTCGGCATTTTCTGCGATGAAAAGTATGGTTAACCTTTCAAGTTCACTATTTACATCAGATAATTTGAAGTTTATGCCACAAGTTTGCAGTGAGCAAACCAAATTATAAAAGCTTAGTACCTGAGAAATCTGCTCATGGTCTTCTACTACATTAAAAGCAGTAGAAAACTTAAGTGATGGGACCACAAGTTTTATTCTTTTCAAATTTCCAATTTTATGGCTCATATATGAGCCAATTGTGTTTTTCGGCAAGACTTGTGAAATGCCGTCAAAATTTTTCTTCAGACTCCGCTTTTGCAAAGTTAAGGTTAAAGTAAAAGTTTCTTGTTGCATATTTTGTATACCTCTCAATTTTTTTTATTTAGGTTTATCACCTTATAATATATATTATACTACAAAAAGCCTAATTTGTAAAGATTTGTAAGCTTTTGCAAGTATATTAGCATTATTTTTATATATTATGAATGCAAATTTACAATATCAATTTATTAAAATAATAGGGTACATATATATTAAATTTATTTAATCAATAAAATTTTTAATAAAAAACTGTTGACTTTAGGGAAAAGGCGAGGTATAATATTAAAGTATGTATTTGGCGATGAAGTAAGATGTGGCTACAAACACAGTATTTATCTATGTTTGGAGGGAACTCTTATGGAGTATGTCTTAGCTTTGACTAAGGCGGTAAGTTAAAAATAAAGCACTTATCCCAAGAATTATCATACAAACTTGGGTTTTAATATTGGTAAGCAAGGAAACACCAGGGTGCGTTATAACTTCCGACCAAATAATCATTGGAAACCCTAAAAAATTAAAGGGAAAACCAAAAAAAGAGCAAAGCTCTAAATTTAGAAGGAGGGAAATTTAAATGGCAACAAAGAAAGAAAACGCAGTAACAAGTGAAAAAATCAGAATAAGACTTAAAGCTTATGATCATGTTGTTTTAGAACAGTCTGCTGAAAAAATAGTAGATACTGCTAAAAAAACAGGAGCTAAAGTATCAGGCCCTATTCCATTACCAACAGAAAAAGAGGTTATTACAATTTTACGTTCTCCACACAAAGACAAAGATTCAAGAGAGCAATTTGAAATGAGAACACATAAAAGAGTAATAGATATTCTTTATCCAACACAAAAAACTGTAGATAGTCTTATGAAAATAGACTTACCAGCTGGTGTTGATATTGAAATTAAATTATAGTTTTGAAAAACAAAACTTGCCAAGCTGATATAACATTATATAATTTTAATGGAATACAAAATATCAGCCAATAGTAAAGGAGAAAAAATGAATAAAGGATTAATTGGAAAAAAAGTTGGAATGACTCAAATCTTTGATGAACAAGGAAAAGTAATTCCAGTTACAGTAATTGAAGCAGGTCCATGTACAGTAGTACAAATTAAAACTACAGAAGTAGATGGTTATAATGCTATTCAATTAGGTTATGGAGATGTTAAAGAACATAAAGTTATTAAACCTGTAAAAGGTCATTATACAAAAGTAAAATTAACACCTAAAAAACATTTAAGAGAATTTAGATTAGATTCTATTGAAAATATAAATGTAGGTGATGAATTAAAAGCAGATACTTTTGCAGTAGGAGATAAATTAGATATTCAAGGTACTTCAAAAGGAAAAGGTTTCCAAGGTGTTATTAAACGTCATGGACAATCTAGAGGACCTATGGGACATGGTTCTATGTATCACAGAAGACCAGGTTCAATGGGACCAACATCTACACCAGGTAGAGTATTTAAAGGTAAAAACTTACCAGGACACATGGGTAGAGAAACTGTTACAATTCAAAACTTAGAAGTTGTAAAAGTAGATTTAGATAAAAATGCTATTTTAGTTAAAGGTAGTGTACCAGGAGCAAATGGTTCTATTTTAAAACTAAAATCAAGTGTAAAAAGTAAATAAGGAGGGAAACAAAAATGCCTAAGGTAGACGTATATGATATAGAAGGTAAAAAAGTAAGCAGCTTAGACCTTAAAGAAGAAGTATTTGGTGTAAAACCAAATGAAGCAGTGGTACATAGTGTTTTAGTAAACTACATAGCTAATCAAAGACAAGGTACACAAAGCACTAAAACTAGAAGCGAAGTATCTGGTGGCGGTAAAAAACCTTGGAAACAAAAAGGTACAGGTAGAGCAAGACAAGGAAGCATTCGTGCACCACATTGGGTTGGTGGAGGAATTGCATTAGGTCCAAAACCACGTTCATATAATTACACAGTTAATAAAAAAGAAAAGAGATTAGCAATTAAATCTTGCCTAAGTTCTAAAGTATTAGAAAACGAACTAGTTGTTTTAGATAAATTAAATTTAAAAGAAATTAAAACAAAAGAAATGGCAAGAATTTTAAACAATTTAAAAGTAGAAGGTAAAGCAGTAATACTTTTACCAGAAAAAGATGAAACAGTTCAAAAATCAGCAAGAAATATAGAAGGAGTTAAAGCACTTCAAGTAGGTACTATAAATGTATATGACCTATTAAAACATAAAAATCTTGTTGTTACAGTAGATACTGTTAAAAAATTAGAGGAGGTGTACGCGTAAATGAGACCAGAAGATATTATTTTAGCACCAGTAATTACTGAAAAAAGTAATGATGGTATCCAAACAGGAAAGTACACTTTTAGAGTAAACAAAAAAGCTACAAAAGTTGATATTCGTAATGCAGTAGAAAAACTTTTTGAAGTAAAAGTTTTAAGTGTAAATACAATATCAGTTAAAGGAAAAGAAAAAAGAATGGGAAAAACATCTGGAAAAACTTCAGACTGGAAAAAAGCAATTGTTACAATTGATACAAACCCATCTGATATGAAATATTTAAGCAAAGGCGGAAAAGAAGTTAAAGTTTCTAAAAAATATAAAGATTCAATAGAACACTTTATGGGAGCCTAAAAATTAAAAAATATCGAGAAGTAACTCGGAAAATAAAAAATATCTGCATGCGGAGCAGGAAAAAGTCCGTAAATTTAAGAAGAAAGGTATTAAAATCTTCAAAAACGAGTAGTGCTAGGCAAACGAAAAAATATTGCTGAGACTATACGAATTGTATGTCGAAGAAATATTTTTGAGTTTAACGACGCAATACGAAGTTTTTCAAGATTTTTAGGAAAGAGATATGGGAATGAAACACTTTAAACCCTACACCCCATCAAGAAGAAACATGACAGTTTCTACATTTGATGAAATTACTAAAAAAGAACCAGAAAAATCACTACTTGCTACTAAAAAGAAAAATGCAGGTAGAAACTCATATGGTAGAATTACAGTAAGACATCAAGGTGGTGGAAATAGACAAAAATATAGAATTATTGATTTTAAAAGAAACAAAGAAAATATGACAGCAACTGTAATTGGAATTGAATATGATCCAAACAGAACTGCAAACATTGCATTAATTGAATATGAAGATGGAGAAAAAGCATATATTTTAGCACCAGTTGGATTAAAAGATGGAGACAAAGTAATTTCTGGAGATAAAGTAGATATAAAACCAGGTAACTGTATGAAAATCGAAAACATTCCAGTAGGTACTATGATTCATAATATCGAACTTAATCCAGGCCAAGGCGGAAAACTAGTTAGAAGTGCTGGTCAAGAAGCACAACTTATGGCAAAAGAAGGAAAATATGCACATATAAGACTTCCTTCAGGAGAAATGAGATTAGTAATGGCTGTATGTAAAGCTACAATAGGAACAGTAGGAAATACAGATCATGAAAATGTTAAACTTGGTAAAGCAGGTAGAACAAGACATATGGGAGTAAGACCAACAGTTAGAGGTTCTGTAATGAACCCAGTAGATCACCCTCATGGTGGTGGTGAAGGTAAAGCTCCAGTTGGACACGCAGGACCAATGACTCCTTGGGGTAAACCAGCATTAGGATATAAGACAAGAAAGAAAAATAAGCAAACTAATAAATTTATAACAAAGAGAAGAAAATAAGGAGGGAAATTTAGATGTCAAGATCAAGCAAAAAAGCGCCATTTATTGCACCTGAACTATTAAAAAGAGTAGAAGCAATGAATGAAAGCGGTAATAAAGAAGTTATAAAAACATGGTCTAGAGCTTCTACAATTTATCCACAAATGGTTGGACATACAATCGCTGTTCATGATGGTAGAAAGCATGTACCTGTATATATTACAGAAGAAATGATAGGACATAAATTAGGTGAATTCGCACCAACAAGAACATTTAAAGGACATTCAGGAGATAAAACAACAACAGCAAAATAAGCTTAAAAATATAGAGAATATAAAGCTTAAAACTCATAAAAATGGAGAAGGAGGAAAATAAAGTGGAAGAAAAACAAGAAGTTATTATTCCAAAAGCAGAAGCAACTCTAAAGTATGCTAGAATATCAAGCAGAAAAGTTAAAATTGTAGCAGACTTAATTAGAGGAAAAGATATTGATGAAGCCTTAGCTATTGTAAAATATGCTCCAAAGGCATCAAGCGAAATTTTAGAAAAATTATTAAAATCTGCAATAGCAAATGCAGAAAATAACCATCATTTAGCACATGAAAAATTATATGTTGCTGAAATTTATGCAAATCAAGGTCCAACTCTAAAAAGAATTAGACCAGCTGCAAAAGGTAGTGCAGTAAGAATTAGAAAAAGAACAAGTCATATTACAATCGTGTTAAAAGAAAGAGATTAAGAAGGGAGGACTTAACAAATATGGGACAAAAAATGGATCCTAACGGATTAAGAATAGGCGTCATTAAAGACTGGAATTCAAAATGGTATGCTAATAAAAGCAATTTTGCAGATTATTTAGTAGAAGACCATAAAATCCGTGAGTATGTTAAGAAAAAATTATATGTTGCAGGTATTTCAAGAATTGAAATTGAAAGAACTGCTAAATTCGTTAAAGTAAATGTATACACAGCAAAACCAGGATTAGTAATTGGAAAAGGTGGAAACCTTGCTGAAGTATTAAAAGCAGAACTTGAAAAAATGATAGGAAAAACAGTAAACTTAAATATTGTTGAAGTAAAAAATATTGATATTGATGCACAATTAGTTGCTGAAAATATTGCAGGACAACTAGAAAGAAGAATTTCTTTCAGAAGAGCAATGAAACAATGTATGCAAAAAACTATGAAATCAGGTGCATTAGGAATTAAAACTGCTGTATCAGGAAGACTTGGTGGAGCAGATATGGCTAGAACAGAATTTTATAAAGAAGGAACAATTCCACTTCAAACTTTAAGAGCAGACATTGATTATGGATTCGCAGAAGCAGATACTACTTATGGAAAAATAGGTGTTAAAGTTTGGATTTATAAAGGAGAAATTCTTCCAGCTAAAAAGAAGCAAGAGGAAGGAGGAGAAGCATAATGCCATTAATGCCAAAAAGAACAAAATATAGAAAACAACAAAAAGGTAGAGTTAGAGGAAAAGCAACTAGAGGAAATACTGTTACAGATGGAGAATATGGTTTACAATCACAAGAAATTGGACTAATTACTTCTAATCAAATAGAAGCAGCCCGTGTTGCTATGACTCGTTATATTAAAAGAGGTGGAAAAGTTTGGATTAAAATTTTTCCAGACAAACCAATGACTGCAAAACCTATTGGTACTCGTATGGGTAAAGGTAAAGGTGCAGTAGAATTTTGGGTAGCACCTGTAAAACCAGGAAGAGTTATGTTTGAAATTGCAGATGTTCCAGAAGACGTTGCAAGAGAAGCTCTTCGTTTAGCTGGTAACAAGCTATCTGTAAAATGTAAGTTTGTCAAAAGAGAAACTGAAATAGGTGGTGATAGCGATGAAGATAAATAAAATAAAAGAAATGTCTTCACCAGAATTAGAAAAAGAATTAGGAGAACTAAAAAATGAGTTGTTTAAATTAAGATTTAGTTTAGCAACAAATGGATTAGATAATCCAATGAAAATAAAAGAAGTGAGAAAAGACATTGCAAGAATAAAAACAGTTTTAAAAGAAAGAGAATTATCTCAAAAGTAATGTAAATAGAAAGGAGTTTACCAATGGAAGAAAGAAATCTTCGTAAAGTAATGATTGGCACAGTTGTTTCTGATAAAATGGATAAAACAGTTGTAGTAGCTGTAGAAACTAATGTTATGAACAAAATGTATGGAAAAATTCAAAAAAGTACATATAAATTAAAAGCTCATGATGAAAACAATGAATGCCAAACAGGTGATAAGGTAAAAGTAATGGAAACAAGACCACTTTCTAAAGATAAGAGATGGAGAGTAGTTGAAGTTTTAGAAAAGGCAGTAATCAAATAAGGAGGAAAATAAAATGGTACAACAACAAAGTATCTTAAAAGTTGCTGATAATACTGGTGCAAAAGAAATTATGTGTATCAGATGTTTAGGTGGCTCATATAGAAAATATGCCGGTATAGGTGATATTATTGTTGCTTCTGTTAAAACAGCTACACCAGGCGGCGTTGTTAAAAAAGGTGATGTTGTAAAAGCTGTTGTAGTAAGAACTAAAAAGCCAGTTAAAAGAGCAGATGGTTCTTATGTAAGATTTGATGAAAATGCAGCAGTTATTATAAAAGATGATAAAACACCAAGAGGAACTCGTATATTTGGACCAGTAGCTAGAGAATTAAGAGATGGAGAATATATGAAAATATTATCATTAGCTCCAGAAGTTCTCTAAGCTGTTAACTTAAATGTCTTGTAGACATTTAAGTATTACAGATTAGAGATGCGTAAATTGTATAATTTGTTAACGAGTTTAGCTCTTAGGTTAAACGAGAGATACAAATTATAAATTGAAGCTTCTATACGATTCAAAAACTCAAATAAAAAAGAGGTGAAAATGAAAATGAAAATAAAAAAAGGTGATAATGTTAAAGTATTATCTGGAAATGATAAAGGAAAAACAGGCGAAGTTTTAGAAGTAATTCCTAAAACAGAAAAAGTAATTGTTAAAGGTGTTAATGTTCGTAAAAAACATGTTAAACCTAGAAAACAAGGCGAAGAAGGCGGAATTATTCCAGTAGAATGTAGCATACATAGTAGCAAAGTAAATGTAATATGCCCAAAATGTAACAAACCTACAAGAGTTGGGTATTTAATAGAAGGAGATAAAAAAGTACGTGTTTGCAAGAAATGCGGAAACAAATTAAAATAGAAAGGAGGTCTAAATAAGACTTATGGAAATATTAAAAGAACAATATCAAAAAGAAGTAGTACCAGCATTGATGAAAAAATTTAACTACAAATCAATTATGGAAGTTCCAAAATTAGAAAAAATAGTTATAAATGTTGGTTTAGGAGATATGAAAGATAATCCAAAAGCATTAGACAATACAATAAATGATTTAAGTATTATTACAGGTCAAAAACCAATTGTAACAAAGGCTAAGAAAGCTATTGCTGCTTTCAAAATTAGAGAAGGTGTTAACATTGGTTGCAAAGTTACATTAAGAAGTGGAAAAATGTATGATTTTGCATACAAACTATTTAATGTAGCATTACCAAGAGTAAGAGATTTTAGAGGAGTATCTAACAATTCATTTGATGGAAGAGGAAATTATTCAATGGGAATTAAAGAACAATTGATTTTCCCTGAAATTGAATATGATAAAATAGATAAAATTAGAGGTATGGATATTATATTCGTTACTACTGCTAAAACAGACGAAGAAGCAAAGGAATTACTTTCTTTATTAGGAATGCCATTCCAAGCTTAAGTAAGTAGTGTTAAGAAAGGAGAAATTCATGGCTAAGAAATCTTTAAAAGTAAAACAACAAAGAGCACAAAAATATAAAACAAGAGAGTATAATCGTTGCAAAATATGTGGAAGACCACATGCATATATTAGAAAATTCGGAATTTGCCGTGTTTGCTTTAGAGAATTAGCTCATAAGGGAGAAATTCCGGGAGTTAAGAAGGCAAGCTGGTAAAAAATTTGATTGAAAATCAGCAGTCTGCGTCGGCAAAACTGCATAAAAATTTATTTCGACATACACTCGTATAGTCTCAAAAATTTTTATTTGTTTGCCTTGCATCCTACTAATTTTGAATCAAATTTGTAAACAAGAATTTTTAGTGTATATTAAATGAGGTATATAAAAAGGAGGGAATAAATTAAATGAATACAACTGACCCAATTGCAGATATGTTAACAAGAATTAGAAATGCAAATAGTCAAAAACATAAAACAGTAGATGTACCTGGATCTAATATGAAAAAAGCAATAGCTGAAATTCTATTTAAAGAAGGATACATTGCTGCTTATGAAGAAATCAGTGATAATAGTCAAGGTGTAATTCGTATCACCTTAAAATATGATGAAAAAGGAAGCAGAGTAATTGATGGTTTAAAAAGAATTAGCAAACCAGGATTAAGAGTATATGCTTCAAAAGAAGAATTGCCACAAGTTTTAAATGGTTTAGGTATTGCTTTAATTTCTACTTCAAAAGGAATAAAAACAGATAAAGAAGCAAGAGCAGAAGGACTAGGTGGAGAAGTTATAGCTTATGTTTGGTAGAAAGGAGGAACAAATAAAATGTCAAGAATAGGAAATAAACCTATTACAGTACCAGAAGGTGTAGAAGTTTCTATAAACGAAAATCATATTACTGTAAAAGGACCAAAAGGAACATTAGAAAGAGAATTTCATAAAAATATGAAAGTATCTTTAGAAGGAAATACTATTCATGTAACAAGACCAAATGACGAACCACTAAATAGAAGTTTACATGGATTAACTAGAACTTTAATTAACAACATGATTGAAGGAGTAGTTCATGAATTTAAAAGAGAACTAGAAATCAATGGTGTTGGTTATAGAGCACAAAAACAAGGAAATAAATTAGTAATGAACTTAGGATATTCTCATCCTGTTGAGATGGATCCTCCTGAAGGAATTACATTTGATTTAGCAGACGCAAACCACATTACTGTTAGAGGAATTGACAAAGAATTAGTTGGTCAAACAGCAGCTGTTGTAAGAACCAAAAGACCTCCAGAAGTATATAGAGGTAAGGGTATTAAGTATGCTGAAGAACATATTAGACGTAAAGAGGGTAAATCAGGCAAAAAGTAGGCATTTAAATGAAAAACTTCGTCTTACTTCGTTGAATTTCATAAAATTTTTTTCGATGTACAGCTCGTACTATCTCAAAAAATTTTATTCATTCGCCTAGTAATACTCGTTTTTGATTTAAATGTTAAACAAAGAAATATATACATTTTTTAAAATTACTAATGCTGTTACATTAGTAGAAAGGAGCAAAAAATGATTAAAAAGATAAACAGAAAAGTTGAAAGAGAAAGAAGACATATAAGAGTACGTAATAAAATTTCTGGAACTGCAGAACGTCCAAGATTATGCATTTTTAGAAGTAATAGTAATTTATATGTTCAAATAATAGATGATGTAAATGCTAATACTTTAGTTCAAGCTTCTACATTAGATAAAGAAGTTAAAACAAAACATTCTAATAAAGAAGCAGCTAAAGAAGTTGGAACCTTAATTGCAAAAAGAGCTTCAGAAAAAAATATTAAAGAAGTTGTTTTTGATAGAGGTGGTTATATTTATCATGGTGTTGTTAAAGAATTAGCAGAAGCTGCAAGAGAAGGCGGACTAGTATTCTAACAAAACTATATATAAATTAGCATGAGAATGCAAGGAAACATATTTTAGTCAAAAGTGGATTTAAAATTTGTTACCTAACAGATAAAAAAGGAGGGAAAAATAAAGTGCAATCAGAAAATACATCAGAATTAAAAGAAAAAGTAGTTGCAATTAACAGAGTAGCAAAAGTTGTAAAAGGTGGTAGAACCTTTAGATTTAGTGCTGTTGTTGTTGTAGGAGATGAAAATGGACATATTGGTGTAGGAAATGGTAAAGCAGCAGAAGTTCCAGATGCTATTAAAAAAGCAATTGAAGAAGCTAAAAAGAACTTAATAGAAGTTCCAGTTGTAGGAACAACAATTCCACATGAATATGTAGGTAAATTTGGAAGCGCAAGTGTTATGTTAAAACCAGCTATAGAAGGTACTGGAGTTATAGCAGGTGGTAGCGTAAGACCTGTTTTAGAGCTTGCAGGATATAAAGATATTAGAACAAAAGTAATTGGAACAAACAATCCTAGAAATGTAGTTTATGCTACAATAGAAGGATTAAAAAGTATGCAAACAGCTGAACAAGTTGCTAAAAAGAGAGGAAAAGCAGTAGCAGATATTTTATAATATCTTAAATAATAAAAATAGGAGGTGTACGCATAAATGAAATTAGACGAAATAAAACCAGCACAAAAAGCAAAAACAAGAACAAGAGTTGGTCGTGGAGTTGGTTCAGGTCTTGGAAAAACTTCTGGTAAAGGACATAAAGGACAAAAAGCAAGAAGCGGTGGAGGAGTAAGACGTGGATTCGAAGGTGGTCAAACTCCTTTATATAGAAGATTACCAAAAAGAGGATTTAACAATATTCATGCTAAAAACTATACAGAAGTAACACTTACAATGTTATCTAAATCTAAATCAGAAGATGTTACAGCTGAGAGCCTAGTAAAAGACGGAATCATTCGTAAAATAAATGATGGTATTGTTATTATTGCAACAGGTAAATTAGATAAAAAAGTAAATGTAAAAGCCGTAAAATTTACTAAATCCGCACAAGAAAAAATAGAAGCATTAGGCGGAAAGGCAGAGGTGATTTAATGTTTAAGACAATTATAAACGCATTTAAAACACCTGATGTTAGAAAAAGAATTTTATATACACTACTTTTAATAGTAATATTTAGATTAGGTTGCTATATTACAATTCCAGGTGTTAACTCAGTTTCTTTAGCTGAGGCAATGTCAAGTGGTAATAATGGAATAGCAGGATTGATAGACTTAATTTCAGGTGGTGCTTTCTCTAGATTTTCAATTTTTGCTATGTCAATTACACCATATATCACAGCATCAATTGTAATTCAATTATTAGGAATGGTAATTCCTTCATTAGAAGCAATTATAAAAGATGGTGGAGAAGAAGGAAGAAACAAAATAAACCGCTATACAAAACTATTAACAATAGTTCTTGCGTTAATAGAAGGAGTAGGTTTATACTTATCATATAGAAATTCTGGAATATTCGTTTCAACTAATTTCTTAACAGGATTTTTAGTAGTAGTTTCTTTAATGGCAGGAACATCATTACTAATGTGGTTAGGAGAAGAAATTTCAGATAAAGGAGTAGGAAATGGTATTTCTATGATTATATTCGTAGGTATTATTTCTGGACTTCCAGGAGCAGTAACTTTAATTTGGAACTTAATATTTGGAGCAGGAGGATTTAGCACAACAGGCTTATTAACAGCTTTAGGAATTATAATAGGAGCTATTATATTAGTTATGGGTGTTATATTTGTACAAGAAGCTGAAAGAAGAATACCTGTTCAATATGCTAAGAAAGTTGTAGGAAGAAAAATGGTAGGAGCACAAAATACACATATTCCACTTAAATTAGCAATGGCTGGAGTTATGCCAATAATTTTTGCTTCATCATTTATGACTTTCCCTGCAATGATTATTCAAATGTTTTCACCAAACATTGCAAGTCAAACTGGATTTTGGTCAGTAATTTATAAATTTTCTATTGCTACATCATCATCTGCTGTACCAATAGGATATACCATAGTAAATGCAATTGTATATTTACTACTAATTGTTGGATTTACATTCTTCTATACATATGCAACATTCAATCCAGCAGAAGTATCTAATAATATTAAGAAAAATGGTGGATTTATTCCAGGAATTAGAGCAGGAAAACCAACTACAGATTACTTATCATCTGTTTTATCAAAACTATTATGGTTTGGTGGTTTATTCCTAGCAGTTATTGCAATACTTCCAATGCTTGTTAGATTTATACCAAATGTAAACCTAACATTTGGAGGAACCTCTATATTAATCGTAGTAGGTGTTGCACTTGAAATGGTACAACAATTAGAGTCTTTACTTGTTATGAGACATTACAAAGGTTTCTTAGATTAAACTTGGTTTGAAAAATAATTGCATTTGGCGTCGTTAGAAATACTTTGAAACTTGGGTTATATACAAAGCGTATGCGCCATTGCCTTTCAAAGCATTTCTGCCTAGCCAAATATCAATTCTTTTCCAAACTATAATATTGTATGATAGGACGGGCTAGTACATATTTTCTAGTTCCGTCCAAACTTGTGTGAAAGGAAGAAAAAAATATGTATATTGTTATGTTAGGAGCTCCAGGAAGTGGAAAAGGCACAACAGCAAAAATATTAGCTAAAAAAACAAACCTTCCACATATTTCAACAGGTGATATTTTTCGTGAGCAAATAAAAAATCAAACTGAGCTTGGAAAATTAGCAGATAGCTATATTTCAAAAGGAGAGCTAGTACCAGATGAAGTTACAATAAATATGGTAAAAGTAAGACTAAGTGAACCTGACACTAAAGAGGGTGCCATTTTAGACGGATTTCCAAGAACAAAAGCTCAAGCAGAAGCACTAGATAAAATTATGCAAGAGCAAGGAAAACAAATTGATATAGTACCTGAACTAATTGTTCCAGATCAAATTATTATAGATAGAATTTTAAATAGAGCAACATGCTCTAATAAAGAATGTGGTGCAATTTATAATACAAAATATAAACCACCAAAAGTAGAAGGAATTTGTGATGTTTGCGGCTCAAAATTAGTTACAAGAACAGATGATAATGAAGAAGCAATAAAAAACAGATTAGAAGTATATAGAGCTAATGTACAAAGCTTACTTGATTATTATAAAGAAAAGAAAGTTTTATTATCTATAACACCAAAAGACCCAACTTCAGAAAGTTCTTCTGAGCAAGTGGCAGATGAAATTTGCCATTTTAAAGAAGTTTGTTAATTTTAAATTAAATAGTTAGATAGTATGAAAAATATTCATATTATCTAACTTAAAATTAAAGGAAAAAACAATGGTAACAATTAAGTCACAAAAAGAAATTGAAAAAATGAGAGAAGCTTGCAGAATTACTGCATTAGTTTATGAAGAAATAGAAAAATATATTAAGCCAGGAATTACTACAATGGACTTAAATAATTTCGCAGAAAAAATTATTAGACAAAATGGTGGTATTCCTGCACAAAAAGGTTATCCTAGTGGAGAAAAAGGAGTACCAGCTTTTCCAGGAACTTTATGTGTTTCAATAAATGATGAAATAATACATGGCATTCCATCTAGCAGAAGAATTATACAAGATGGAGATATAGTAAGTGTAGATTTAGTAGTTTATAAAAATGGATTTAATGGAGATGCTGCAAGAACGTATATAGTAGGAAAATCATCACCTGAAAAACAAAGATTAGTAGATATCACGAAACAAGCTTTTTTTGAGGGAATTTCCCAAGCTGTAAAAGGAAATCGTGTAGGCGATATTTCACATGCAATTGGTGAATTTGTTGAAAAAAATGGTTATAGAGTGGTAAGAGAATTTCAAGGTCATGGAATAGGTGAAGAAATGCATGAAGACCCAGGTATTCCTAACTATGGAAAAGCAGGAAGAGGAATAAGGCTGGAGCCTGGAATGACACTGGCTGTAGAACCTATGGTAATAGCAGGAAAACAAGATATTTGTGTTTTAGATGATGGATGGACAATTGTAACAGAAGATTGTTCGCTTTCTGCTCATTACGAAAATACAATTTTAATTACAGAAAAACAGCCTGAGATATTGACATTATTGTAGATTTGCTGTATACTATATAAGATATTGTGCATACTTGTTTATGCAAATTTGAAAATAAAAGAAAAAGAAAGGAGATATGTTAGTTTTCTAACATATGTAAACCACATGTCAAAAGAGGATGTTATTGAAGTAGAAGGTACAGTTGTTGAGGCTTTACCTAATACAAATTTCAAAGTAGAACTAGAAAATGGGCATCAAATTTTAGCTCATATTTCCGGAAAACTAAGAATGAATTATATAAAAATTCTTCCAGGAGACAAAGTAAAAGTTGAGTTATCACTATATGATTTAACCAAAGGTCGTATCACATGGAGAGCAAAATAAAAAAAGTTAACCCTATTTTTAGAAAGGCAAGTTTCTAAAAATATATAAAAGATAGAAAAATAATCCTAATAGAGAGGTGAAAAAAATGAAAGTAAGACCATCAGTAAAGCCTATGTGCGAAAAATGTAAAGTTATTAAAAGAAAAGGTGTAATCAGAGTAATCTGTGAAAACCCTAAACATAAACAAAGACAAGGATAAAAAGCATATAACACAAGTCATATGAATAGCGGCTGTAAGGTTTAAGTTCCTTTAAATATTAAAATATATATAAAAACTACTTAACCTTATGAATTCAGATTTGTGTTTATATATATGCCCAAAAATATTATTGATTGGTTTTTTAGCCAATGCATTTCACCAATAATATTAGGCAAAACAAAATAACAAATAAAATAGTAAAATAAAAAACTATGGAGGTGCAAAGAAAAATGGCTCGTATAGCAGGAGTTGATTTACCTAGAGAGAAAAGAGTAGAAATTGGTCTAACTTATATTTATGGTATTGGTTTAACAAGCTCACAAAAGATATTAGCAAAAGCAAAAGTTAATCCAGACATAAGAGTAAAAGATTTAACAGATGACCAAGTACAAGCAATCAGAAATGCAATGGAAGGTTACGTAGTTGAAGGTGACTTACGTAGAGAAGTTGCATTAAATATTAAAAGACTAACAGAAATTGGTTGCTACAGAGGAATTAGACACAGAAAAGGTCTTCCAGTTAGAGGACAAAGAACAAAAACCAATGCTCGTACAAGAAAAGGACCTAGAAAATTAGTTAGCAAATCAAAGAAAGACTAAGTAAGGAGGAAATAGAGAAAAATGGCACAGACTGTAGCTAAAAAAACAGTAACTAGAAGAAGAGATAGAAAAAACATTGAAAAAGGAATGGCACATATTCATTCTAGTTTTAACAATACAATTGTTACAATAACAGACGTTCAAGGAAATGCAATTTCTTGGGCAAGTGCTGGAGAACTTGGATTTAAAGGTTCAAGAAAAAGCACACCATTTGCAGCTGGTGAAGCAGCAGAAACTGCAGCAAAAGCAGCAATGGAACATGGATTAAAAACAGTAGAAGTATTTGTTAAAGGACCAGGTTCTGGTCGTGAAGCAGCAATTAGGTCACTTCAATCTGCTGGTTTGGAAATTAGCTCAATTAAAGATGTTACTCCAATACCACACAATGGTTGTAGACCACCAAAAAGACGTAGAGTATAAAATAAATATAGGGTAAAATTTACCTATTACAAATTGAAAGAAAGGTGAAAATGAAAAATGGCAAGATATAAAGATGAACAATGCCGTATTTGTCGTAGAGAAGGACAAAAATTGTTCTTAAAAGGATCAAGATGTTATTCAGATAAATGCAGTATTTCTAGAAGAAATTATGCACCAGGCCAAAATGGTCAAAGAAGAAAAAAACTTTCAGAATATGGAACACAGCTTAGAGAAAAACAAAAAACAAAATCTTTTTATGGTGTAGGCGAAAAACAATTTAGAAAATACTTTGAAATGGCATCTGCTAACCGTGGTAAAACTGGTGAAGTATTACTACAAATATTAGAAACAAGATTAGATAATGTTGTATATCGCTTAGGATATGGAGCTTCAAGAGCACAAGCAAGAATGTTAATTACACACGGAGCATTTGAAGTAAATGGACAAAAAGTTAATATTCCATCTTATTTAGTAAAAGCAGGAGATGTTGTTAGCGTTAGAGAAATTAGAAAAGATAATGGAGTTATTAAACTAAATGTAGAAGAAAATTCTGCAAGACCTGTTCCAGAATGGTTACAAAAAAATGCTCAAAACTTAAGTGGTAAAGTTGTAAGACTACCAGCAAGAGAAGATGTTGATATCCCAGTAGAAGAACATTTAATAGTAGAGCTTTACTCTAAATAATAAATTTGTTAAAATAGAAATATTTTTCTATGAACTATTTTAGGAGGTAAAAAATGATTGAATTTGAAAAGCCAGATATTAAATGCTTAAGTATGGATGAAGACAATAACTATGCAAAATTTGTGTGTGAACCATTAGAAAGAGGCTATGGAATTACAATAGGTAATTCGCTAAGAAGAATTTTATTATCTTCACTTCCAGGAAGTGCAATTACAAGTGTAAAAATCGAAGGTGTTTTACATGAGTTTGCTACTATACCAAATGTAGTAGAGGATGTTCCAGAAATTATTATCAACTTAAAAGGTGTTAACTTAAAACAAGATGATGTTGAAGAAAAAGTTTTAAGAGTTGATTTTAAAGGTCCAGGAGAAGTAAAAGCAGGAGATATTATTACAGATGGAACTATAGAAGTTCTAAATCCTGACTTACATATAGCAACAGTTGCAGAAGGTGGACATTTAATTATGGAACTTACTGCAAACAAAGGAAGAGGATATAACAACGCTGAAAAAAATAAAAAACCAGATCAAGCTTTAGGAGTTCTTCCAATTGATTCTATATATACACCTGTTAAAAAGGTAAATTATTCAGTAGAAAACACTAGAGTTGGTCAAATGGTAGATTATGACAAACTTACAATAGAAGTTTGGACCAATGGTTCTTTAAAGCCAGATGAAGCATTAAGCTTAGCTGCAAAAGTTATGACAGGACATTTAGAATTATTTATAGATTTATCAGAGGCTACAAAAAATACACAAGTAATGATAGAAAAAGAAGAATCTAAGAAAGAAAAAGTTCTTGAAATGTCAATTGAAGACCTAGAATTATCTGTAAGATCATTCAATTGCTTAAAGAGAGCAGGAATTTCTACAGTAGAAGATTTAACAAATAAAACAGAATCAGATATGATGAAGGTAAGAAATCTTGGTAAGAAATCTTTAGATGAAGTAACAAATAAATTACATTCATTAGGACTAGATTTCACACAAGAAGAAGAATAGGCTTGTAAGAAGGAGGGAAATAAATTGGCTACAAATAGAAAATTAGGTAGAACAACCGATATTAGATTAGCAATGCTTAAAACTTTAACAACAGACTTAATATTACATGAAAAAATAGAAACAACAGAAGCTAGAGCAAAAGAAGTAAAATCAATTGCTGATAGTCTAATTTCCTTAGCTATAAAAGAAAAAGATAATTTTGAAATGGTAGATGTAAAAGTTTCAAAAGCAAAATTAGATAGCAAAGGAAATAAAGTTACAGAGCTTGCAAAAAGCAAAAACGGAAAAGAATATTTAAAAGTAGTTAAAGAAGAAACTACTGAAAAAAGACAAAAAGATATGCCATCTAGACTAAATGCTAGAAGAAAAATGATGAAAATGGTTAATAAAGTAAAAGATAGTAAAGGAAATAACATAGATTTAACTGCAAAGTTATTTAATGAAATAGCTCCTAAATATACAGGTAGAGTTGGTGGATATACATCTATTATTAAAACTGGACCTAGAAGAGGAGATAATGCAGAAACTGTTATTTTAAAACTAGTTTAATTTGCTTTTAAAAATATTTGGTCTATAAACAGATATAGGAGAGTGTAAAAATGGAAATAGCAAAATATATTGTATTAGGTATATATATTATTGTATGTATTGCTTTAATTATATTAGCAACCATACAAACTAAAGAAAAGTCAGGAGCATCAGGAACAATTACAGGTTCTTCGACAAATAATTTTTATGAGCAAAATAAAGGAAGAACAAAGGAAGGCAAGCTAAAAAGATGGACTATTATTTTAGGAATAGTTTTCGTAATATTAGCGGTAGCCTTAGGAATTCTATATCTAGTATAAATTAAAAAATTGGCAGAAAATTTTGTTTTCTGTCATTTTTTAATGTTATTGTATGTGTCAAGCTAAAGTATAATACATCTTGTGCCTTGTTTGTCGCAGCCAAAAAATACGGGTAGGCTGCTCCAGTCGCGCTCCGCTACCTTTACAGGTAGCTCTCGCTTGTTCGCTACGCGGCACTGCGATTGTATTATACTTTAGCTTAACAAAATAAAAACATAATTTAAAAAAAAAGGAGAAAAATGAAAAAAGAGTTTACAGGAATTTTTAGAGGAAATGAAAAAGGCTTCGGATTTGTGAAAATAGAAGGAGAAGAAAGAGAAATATATATTTCTAGAGGAGATACTGGAGAAGCTTTAGATGGAGACGAAGTAATAGTTAAAATTTTAGAAAATGACTCTAGAAAAGAGCATAGTGAAGGAAAAATAATAAAAGTGGTAAGCCACAATAAAGATAAAATTGTAGGAGTTTTTGAAAAGAGCAGAAACTTCGGTTTTGTTGTGCCTGATGATAAAAAAATAAACACAGATATATATATTTCAAAAAAGAACTCTAAAAAAATAAAAAATAAACAAAAAGTAGTGGTTCAAATAACAAAATATCCTAAAGGAAATAAGAGCGCAGAAGGAAAAATTATAGAGGTTTTAGGAAGCATAAATCAGGCAGGAGTGGACATGCTATCTTTAGTAAAAGAATATGACCTTCCTTATGAATTTTCTGAGCCTGTTATAAACGAAGCAAAATCTATAAAACAAGAAATTGCTAAAAAAGATATTCCAAACAGATTAGATTTGAGGCAAAAAGAAATATTTACAATTGATGGAGAAGATGCAAAAGACCTAGATGATGCGGTTGCAGTAGAAAAACTAGAAAATGGAAACTTTATGCTAAATGTTTCTATTGCTGATGTTAGTTATTATGTTACAGAAGACTCAAAGTTAGATAAAGAAGCAATTTTAAGAGGAACAAGTATATATATGCTAGATAGAGTTATTCCAATGCTTCCAAAAGAATTATCAAATGGAATTTGCAGTTTAAATCAAGGTGTAGATAGATTTGCAATAACAGTTTTAATGGAAATAGATAAAAAAGGAAATGTGGTTTCATCAGATATTAAAAAAAGCATAATAAATGTAACTAGAAGAATGAGCTATAAAGAAGTACAAGCTATTTTAAATGATGCAAATGGTGTTAAAGACGACTTATATAAAAAAGAGGAAAAACAGAAGTTACTTAAGGAATGCTTAAATTATGTTAGCCATTTTAAACTAATGGAAGAATTAGCTAAAATATTAAAAAATAGAAGAAATATCGCAGGTAGCTTAAATTTAGACATACCAGAAAGCAAAATAATATTAGATGAAAATGGAATAGCAATAGATGTAAAAAAATATGATATGTATTTTTCAAATGAAATTATAGAGCAGTTTATGCTAACAGCAAATGAAACAGTTGCAGAAAAATTTTATTGGCTTGAGCTACCATTTATTTACCGTGTTCATGAAATTCCAGATATAGACAAAATAAAAGAACTAAATACATTTTTGTGGAATTTAGGTTATAAAATTAAAGTTAGTCAAGATACAGTATATCCAAAAGCTTTTGCAGAAGTATTAGAACAAGTAAAAGGCAAACCAGAAGAAAGAGTAGTTTCAAATTTGATTTTACGTACATTAAAAGTAGCAAGATATGAAAGTGAAAATAAGGGTCATTTTGGTATAGCAAGTAAATATTATTGCCATTTTACATCACCAATTAGAAGGTATCCAGATCTTTTTATACACAGAATGATATCTAAATATTTAAATGAAGAATATAAATTAAAAGAAGAAAGTATAGAAAAATATAAAGCTTTAGCTACTAAATACGCAGAAAGTTCTTCAGAATGTGAAAAAATAGCGCAAAAAGTTGAAAGAGATGCAGAAGATATTAAAAAAGCAGAGTTTATGCAAAACAAAATTGGAGAAGAATACGAAGGAGTTATATCAAGTGTTACATCTTTTGGAATATTTGTAGAATTAGATAACACTGTAGAAGGACTTATTCGTTTTGAAGACTTAGGCGACGAATATTTTATATATGATGAGCAAAGAAAAATTTTGCAAGGTGAGAGATCTAAAAAAACTTATAAAATAGGAGATAAAATAAGAATTAGAGTAAAATTTGCAGATAAGCTTTCTAGAAGAATTGACTTTGAAAACACAAACTTGAATATTATGTAAAATTATGGTATAATATATGTTGATATAGGCAGTTACCTGTATTTCAATTTTATTCTACTAATTAGTAGGGAAAGATAAAATTCCTTCTTACTTTTTGGTTTAAGCATATATGTAGTAAATCAGCAATAAAAGTTATTTTAGGAGGAAAACAAAAATGGTAACTCTAATTTTAGTAGTACTTTTTGCAGGAAGAGGAATCTACTGCATCAAATGCCAAAAGCCCTTCTTAAAGTTCAGTAGTCAAGTCGTAAAAAATATGTATTTTGCTGCAGTGACCGTGCAAGTAGCTTTTATTGGATTAGCCATTTTTTCAATCTATGGTGGCTATTGCGATAACGTAATTGCAAAAGCGGAAGCGGCTAAAGCAAATAAGGAGCAAGTTGAAGAACAAGTTGAGGAATGGTATTGTGAGAAAGCAGAGGAGTACGGAGTTAGTGTAGATGAATTACGGGAGACCTTTGCTGAATATAGTAAATTCAGCAATGAAATTCAATCCTACAATAATATTCTCGAAGATACAGATGGACGAGGAGAACTTGGAAAAGAAAGATCAAAGTTTATACTTAACTTTGGCCTTTGGTAAAAAAATACTATTAAAATAGCCCAAAAGCAAAAATTCCAGTGAGAAATCGCTGGAATTTTTGTGTATAAAATTATTATTTTAGTAAATAAACACTAACAGGCAGAAAAAGGCCAATAATTGAAAGCAAAATTAAAATTATTCCGCCAGGCCTATTTTTATTTACATTTATTTCATAAATAGCATAAGCTGTGCTTTCTAAGCATGCTGTAATAGAAAATATAATAATTAAAAAAACTGCAATCATTATTTTTTCTCCTTATAATAATTTTTAGGTTCCGGTTAATAGGAAATTAGACCTTACTTT
Source organism: uncultured Clostridia bacterium (assembly GCA_947626335.1). Taxonomy (GTDB): domain Bacteria; phylum Bacillota; class Clostridia; order TANB77; family CAG-508; genus CAG-273. The sequence goes on from CANQRY010000009.1 coordinate 23,426, forward strand.
AATTTGAGCATCTACATTAAAAAATGAATTTTCAAACTTATCTAGCCATCCATAGTTTTCATATTCAGACCTAGTATTAAAAAGCTTAATGGCATATTTACCAATACCGAGAAATATCTGACTTATAATCTTTTGCCGTTTTATATAAATAATTTAAAATATGAGTTTGAAGGTAATGAGAAGCAGAGTTTTCAATTCTTGCAACTCTTTCATCTGTTATTTCTTCAGAAATTTGGTTTATTGATGAAATTCTACCATTTAGTTTTACCTTTATATTTACATATGGTGTTCCATTTAAAATAGAAACTTTAATTTGTGGTTTAGTATCTAGTGTTAAATAAAAATCAATTGCTTTGCTTTGGTCATCTGGATCTGGAATAGAAAGCCTGCAACTCTTTAATTTGTTTGTTATAATTAAATTGCTTAATGTTTCAATTTTAGTTAATTTTCCAATTAACTTATCATTTTTAAATACTGCTAAACCAATATTTTCTATTCCGTTATTTGCAGGTAAAGTTGAGCTAGAAGAGCCTCCTTCGCCAGAACCGCCAGAACCTCCAGAGCTACCAGAACCACCAGAGCCTCCGCTCTCATTAGATTCAGAAACAGGAGTACCTAAAATTGCAATAGGTTCTTCTGATTTACTTTCTAGTTTATTAAAAAAGTCAATTAAATGAATATCTGTTGTAAAACCTGTATATTCACTAGAACGTGGTAAAATTTCATAAAATTTAGCAACTAAGTTTTCTAAGCTTGGGTTTACACTTTCAATGTATTCTTGTGCAGTTGTAGTACTTATTATAATATTACTATCAGGTCTAACTTCTACTTTGTTCATTAAGCTATATATTTCTTTGCTAATTCCTTGTCTTGCCATTTCTTCGGAAAATACTATTACTTTGCAATGAGATAAATTCACTTCTTTACTAACAAATGTATTTACTAAGTTTACAGCAGAGTCAATACATGCAGCTTCTACAGTATCAACTATAGTAGGAGCTGTTTCAGAAGAAGTATTTTCACCACTTGAATTAGGTTTAGTAAATTGAAATGTAACTTTAATTCTTTCACTTTCTCCAACGTCAAAACCGAATTGCCACTGCATAGGCCAAGTCATCTACACTTTGTATACTACTAGCTCCAACAAAAGCAGAAGAAAATATAATAGCTATAAAAATAATTACAATATATTTATACAGGTGCTTTATCAATTAAAACACTTCCTTTCTTCTTTTGAATAACATTATATTTAATATTAGCTAAAACGAGTAAGCTAAGGGCCACAGCAAATACTATAACCAAAACAACATATTGATAAACCGTATTTTCAATAAAAATAATTTGATACATATTTTCAGGAATTAGTGAAAACGTAAATATAAATAAAGTAAATAGGCCGATATACCATTTGGTATGCTTAATATTTAATAACTTTTGAAAAACTTTTGTAGCAAATGAAAAAGAAATACTTAAATATGCTACAAGAGATATTATCCAAATTAGTAAAAACAAAGCGTCTAGTCTTTGCAGGAACCTGCCGAATTCAATATTACGTGATGCTAAATAAAGTGGAAAAGTTTCTTCTGCTGTAATTGCACTAGGAGATATAAAAAGTAAAGTTGCTACACTAAGAAGTAAGCATATTCCAGAAAGTAGTACAGAAATTAAAGATATTTTCTTTTGGTCTGAAATATTTTTTAAATATGGTGGAATAAAATATAAGTAAACAATTCCACTAAAAGCAAATAAATTACTAGTCCCAGCAAAAAAAGTTGTATATGCACCTTCTCCAAGTAAAGGTAAGGCTCTTTGAACCGTAAAATTTCCAAAATTTGAAATAAAAACAAATAAAATTGAAAACAGTATAATTGGCATTACAAATAAATTAGAACGAACAATTGCATGAAAACCTAGTTTGTTTGTAATAACAATTGCAACTAAAAAAAGTATCATTATAACACCAACAGAACTTCTAGGAAAAAATATTATTTTTAATCCTTCTGAAAAGCTCCTAAGTGTAATACTAACAGTAAAAAGAAAGTAAGCTAAAAATAAAATACCAATTAAAGTTTTAAGCCATTTTCCTCCTAAAAAATTTGCAATATCTAATATATCTAAATTAGGAAATTTTTCTAATAATTTGCATATTAAATAAACTATAACTAAAGCTACAATAGTTATAAATAAAATATTTACAATAGTTCCAGATGAGGTAGAAGATATAATTCTTTTAGGTAAATTAAGAACAACATGATTTACCATAACAGTTAAAACAAGTGCTATTGCTTCAAAATTTCCAATTTTTTGATTTGTCATAATGTCCTCCTATTTATATTTCCATTTCATACTAATATGTTCTTGTGCATTTTGCTTTTTTGTATTTAAATAATCTGCTCTTTTTTCTCTTTCCCAAATAGGCTTTAAAAAATATCCACTAGAATTTATTTTAGTAACAGGAGCATAAGGTGCCATATATGGTACGCCAAAAGATTTTAAACTTGTTAAAATGCATAAATATATAAACATTCCAAGTCCTAGGCCAAAAAAGCCTGCAATATATGCTAAAAATATGAAAATAAAACGCATTAACCTTAAATGAAATCCAAAAGAAAAGTCTGGAATAGCAAATGATGCAACAGCAGTAATTGCTACTACAATTACTAAAATAGGACTTACAATGCTAGCACTAACTGCAGCTTGTCCGAATAACTAAAGCACCAACAATTCCAATGGTAGAGCCAAGGGGAGAAGGAACTCTAATTCCTGCCTCACGAATTAACTCAAATGAAATTTCCATAATTAAAATTTCAAAAATTATAGGGAATGGTACATTTTCTCTAGAAGCTAAAAGAGAAAATAGTAACTCAGTAGGAAGCAGTTCTTGATGAAAATTAGTAATTGCAACATAAAAAGCAGGTAAAAATAGTGTTATAATAATTGCAAGTAATCTTAAAAATTTTAAAAAATTGGCAAACTGAAATTTTAAGTTTGTATCTTCTGGAGATGCAATAAAATCAATCATTGTTGCAGGCATAATTAAAGCATATGGATTGCCACCAATTAAAACAACTACTCTACCACCATATAAATATTTTGTTGCTTTATCAGGTCTTTCTGTTGATAAAACTTTAGGAATGCTAAACTTATTATCTTCTTCAATAAGTTGTTCAAGCTCCCCAGAAGATAAAAGTGAATCAATTTCTAAATTGTTCATTCTATATTTTACTTCTGCAACTAAATCAGAATTTGCAATGTTTTGAATATAACAAACTGCACATTTGGTTTTGCTTAATTTACCTACTTCAATATTTTCAATAATTAAATCTTTGTTATTTGACATTCTTCTTAAAAGAGATGTATTAGTTCTAATATTTTCCACAAATGCTTCTTGAGGACCTTTTATAATATTTTCATTATTAGGGGTACTTACTTCTCTTTGCTTAAAACCTTTTACGTCTATATCAAATGCTACTGATAATGTATCTACTATAAGCACACAATTTCCAACATTTACACCATTAAATACTTCATCAAAACTAGAAACCTTTTTTACATTGTTTTGAGGAAGAAGGCTATCAAAAATGTATTCTTCTAAATTAAACTTTTTAACTTTTCGTACAGTTATATTGTTTGTTTTAGCTTCTGAAATCACTTGATTTTGGTCGGCTTCAAAAATATTAGCTCTATTTCGTAGCATTAAAGACTCTAAAACATTATTATTTATTAAAGCAGAATCAACCATACCATCAATAAAAAATAAAAGAGCTTTATATTGCCTGTTTCTAGCAGTTAAAGTAAATTCACGAAGAACAATATCACTATTAATTAAAGTATTATATTTTACTTTTATATATTCTAAAGTAACATTAAGACTTGGAAAAATTTCTTTTGCTTCAAACATTTTTTCATTTTCTTGCAAATTACCGAGTGTTAATATTTTTGTTATTCTCATTCTCATAAGCAGAAGGAATGCTAAATTGATAATCTATATGTTCTTTTTTATCGAAATAATCTTTCATAAAACTTATAATTTTATCAGACCAGTTTTGCTTATTAGTATTTACATTATTACCATTAGACTTACCGTTTTCCATATTTTTAATCCTTTCCTAATATTTATTGTTTTTAAATAGTCTTTTCCATAAAATGAAAAAATATTCAAAAAAAACAGTTTCATAAAAATTATGAAACTGTTATAAGGCACAACTACCTTAAATATTTTTTATTATTTAAAATTTTAAAGAATAATACAAATTAATCCTCCGCTTCCTTCGTTTACAATTCTCTCTAATGTTTCTTGAAGCTTTGCTTGTGCTTCTTCTGGCATTCTAGAAAGTTTATTTTGCAAGCCTTCATTTACGAGCTCGTGTAGATTTTTGCCAAATATATTAGATTCCCAAATTTTTTTAGGGTCTGATTCAAACTCAGAAAGCAAATAATTTACTAAATCTTCAGACTGTTTTTCACTTCCTACAATTGGAGAAACTTCAGTTTCAATGTCAGCTCTAATCATATGTATACTTGGAGCACGGGCTTTTAATTTTACTCCAAAACGAGAGCCTTGTTTTACCATTTCTGGTTCATCTAAAATAAGTTCATCGATAGAAGGTGTAACAATACCATATCCTTTGCTTTTTACTTCTTCTAAAGCATACGCTATTTTATCATATTGTTTTTTAACTCTAGAAAATTCAGTCATAGTAGTAAATAGTGCACTTTCATTTTCTATTTGTGTACCAGAAATTTCTGTTAATACTTGATAGAATAGTTGCTCCATAAGATTTATTCTTACATGAACACTACCATCTCCAAGATTAATTTCTTCTAAACTACTAGTAGTAATTACTTTGGTACTTTGAAGTTTACTAACGCCACTGCTTATTTCTTTTAAAATATGAATATCTGTAAACGCATTTTGAATTTCATCATATAGTTCTTTTTTTAGCCAATGATCGTCAGGTAATCCATCAACCCATTTAGGAAAATCTAAATTTATAGTTTCAATAGGAAATTCATATAAAATTTTTCCAAATATGTCATCAATATCTTCTAAATCCAAATGAGCACAATCAGTAGGTATAACAGATACACCATATTTTTCTTCCAGATTTTTAGCTAAGTTTTTAGTGTAATCTGAAAAAGGATCATTACTATTTAAAACTATAACAAATGGCTTGTTTAATTCTTTTAGTTCATTTACAACTCTTTGCTCTGCATTTATATAATCTTCTCTTGGAATATCAGTAATACTACCATCTGTTGTAACTAATATGCCAATAGTAGAATGTTCTGCAATTACCTTACGTGTTCCAATTTCAGCTGCTTCTTCAAAAGGAATGTCTTCCTCATACCAAGGTGTTTTTACCATACGAGGCATATCATCTTCTAAATAACCAATTGCATTATTTACTAAATACCCAACGCAATCTACAAGTCTTGTTTTAAATTTTAAATTATCTCCAACTGTTATTTCTACAGCTTCATTTGGAATAAATTTTGGCTCTGTAGTCATTATAGTTCTTCCACCAGCGCTTTGAGGAAGCTCGTCTCGAGCTCTTTCTCTTTTATATTCATTATCAATATTTGGAATAACTAATAAATCCATAAAGTTCTTAATAAAAGTAGATTTTCCGTGTTCGTACAGGACCAACTACACCAACATATATATCGCCTTCTGTACGCTCAGCTATATCTTGATATAACTTTAAATTCTCATCCATTAATATTTTAAACCCCCTCTAAGAAATGTTTGTACTAAACTTTATTTAATGTATATTAGCTATTCCAAAACTTATGACAAAAATTTAAAAAATATTTACAAAAACAATATGGTAATATATAATATGAAAAAAGAAAATGGTTAAAAAATTAACCATAAAAGGAGAAAGCAAATGGCAGTAATAATAAATGGAAAAGAACTAGCACAAAAAGTAAGATTAGAACAAAAAGAAAAAGTAGAAAAATTAAAAAGTAGAGGAATAAATCCAAAACTTGCAGTAATAATGGTAGGAAATGATAAAGCATCAGAAGTTTATGTACGTAATAAAAGCAAGGCCTGTGATGAAGTAGGAATTGCTTTTGAGGAATTTTTAATGCCAGAAGATATAACAGAGGAAAAATTACTTAGTTTAATAGAAGAATTAAATAATAGAAAAGATGTACACGGAATATTACTTCAAAGTCCAATTCCAAAACATTTAGATATAAGAAAAGCATTTAACACTATTGATTATAGAAAAGATGTTGATGGATTTCATCCAATAAATGTTGGAAAATTATGCATAGGAGAAAAAAGCTTTGTTTCTTGCACGCCAGCAGGAGTAATGAGAATGTTAGAAGAATATAAAATAGAAGTTCAAGGTAAAAGAGCTGTTGTAATAGGAAGAAGTAATATTGTAGGAAAACCACTTTCTCAGTTATTACAAAATGCAAATGCAACAGTAACAGTTTGTCATTCTAAAACTCAAGATATTGAAAAAATAGCAAAAGAGGCAGATATATTAGTTGCAGCATTAGGAAAAGCTAAATTTGTAACAGCAAATATGGTAAAACAAGGAGCAGTTGTTATTGATGTTGGAATTAACAGAAATGAAGAAGGAAAACTTGTAGGGGATGTTGACTTCGAAAACGTAGAGCCAATAGCATCATATATAACACCAGTTCCAGGCGGAGTTGGACCTATGACAGTTGCTATGTTAATGGCAAATGTAGTAAAAGCAACAGAAAATCTTTAAAAAATATAAATCGGGGGCTTGAAAACAAAATAGGAGGAATTATTTATGAAAATAATTTATCAAGCCCAAAAAAAATATCCTGAAAAATTAAATAAAATTTATGCACCACCTACTAAGTTATATGTTCTAGGTAATGAAAACATTTTAAATAAGCCATCAGTAGCTATAATTGGTTGCAGAAATGCAAGCAGTTATGGAAAAAGGGTGGCTTTTAAGTTTGCCTATGATTTAGCCAAAAAAGGAATAGTAGTTATAAGCGGTTTAGCTAGAGGAATAGATATTTGTAGTCATTTAGGAGCAGTAAAAGCAAATGGAAAAACAATTGCTGTATTAGGAAGCGGTTTTAACCATATATATCCTGATGAACATAAAAGATATTGCAGAGAAATACTAAAAACAGGAGGAGCAATTATAACAGAATATGAACCTAAAATAAAACCAATACCAACAAATTTTCCATGTAGAAATAGAATTATTAGTGGTCTTTCTAATGGAGTTTTAGTAGTAGAAGCAAAAGAAAAAAGTGGAACTTTAATTACAGTAGATTATGCTTTAGAACAAGGAAAAGATGTGTTTATTATTCCAGGAAACATTACAAGCAATAATTCTTATGGTACAAATGAACTAATAAAACAAGGTGCAAAATTAGTTACTAATATACAAGATATTTTAGAAGAGTTGTAACATAAACAAAATTAAATCATAAAATATGAAAAAAAGTAATAGGAGAAAAAAGATGATAGATTATATTTTAAATGGAGCACTTTGGGTTTTAGCTTTATATGGCTTGTTTGAAATAATAAAAACTATTATTTATACTTATACATACACAAATTTAAGAGCAGATGGAATTTATGTAATTATTGCAGCTAAAAATCAAGAAAGAAGAATAGAAGGTTTTATACGTTCTGTATTATTTAGAATTATATATGGAAAAGAAGAAAATATTAAAGACGTAATAGTGGTTGATTTAAACTCAAGTGATGAAACAAAAGATATATTAGAAAAACTATCTAATGATTATGATGAAATAAAAATAGCAAACTGGAGAGAATGTAAAGAATTAATAGATAATATTGATGAAACAAAAAGTTAAATTAAAAAAATAAAAACAAATATTGCTAAATAAAAGAAATAAAGATAAAATATATTTAAACTTTAAAAAATTGAGGTAGTAAATTTGGAACTTAAAGGCGAAATTAAGGAAATTATTTATCGTAATGAAATAAATAGCTATATGGTTGCAACCTTTGAAACAGATAAAAACGAAGAAACTGTTATAGTAGGCTATCTTCCTTTTATAGAAAAAGGAGATAGTCTAAATTTAGTAGGAAACTTTATAGAGCACCCAGAATATGGCATGCAGTTTAAAATAGAAACATTTGAAAAGCTAATGCCAGAATCGTTAGATGCAATAGAAAAATATTTATCAAGTGGAAAAATAAAAGGAATAGGACCTGCAACTGCTAGAAAAATGGTAGATTCTTTTGGTAAAGAAATTATTGAAATTTTAAGATTTGAACCTGAAAAATTAGTATGTATTAAAGGAATCACAAAAGAAAAAGCATTTCAAATATCTGAAGATTTTAATAGCAATTGGGATATATGGAAAATAGTAGGCTATCTAGAAAAATTTGGAATAGGTCCTCAAAGTGCAGAAACTATTTATAAAAAGTTAGGTGCAAATACAATTGAACAAATAGAGCAAAACCCATATATTCTAGTAGATTTAAGCCCAAAAACAAACTTTAATCAAATTGATCAAATTGCAATAAAAATGGGAATGGATTTAGAAAATGATTTACGTATTAGAAGCGGTATTAAATATGCCTTAAAACTTGCAAGTTTAAACGGACACAGTGCAGTATTATATGAAAACTTAATACAATTTTCAAAAGAACTTTTAAGTGTTTCAGAAGAAATGATAGAAAATAATGTAATTTTTTTGCAAACAAAAAAAGAAATTGTATTAGAACTAAGAGATGATAAACAAGAATGGGTATATTTAGAAAATTATTATAAAGCAGAAAAAAATATAGCTGAAAATTTAATAGCATTAGACAACTATTTAAATACAAAGGAAATAAAGGGCTTTAATAAAAAATTAAAAAAGGTAGAAGAAAGTTCAAATATAGAATTATCTGAAAAACAAAAAGAGGCGATTGAAGCAGTACAATATAACAATGTTTGTGTAATTACAGGAGGCCCACGGAACTGGTAAAACTACAATTATAAAAACAATAATTGAATTATATAAACAAGAACAAAAAAAGGTTGTACTATGTGCTCCAACAGGTAGGGCTGCAAAAAGAATGACAGAAACAACTGGAGAAGATGCAAAAACACTTCATAGACTATTAGAAATAGGAAAAACTTCTAGTGATGAACTTCAAGAACTAAATGCAGATGTAGAAGTAGCTCCATTAGATGCAGATGTTGTAATTGTAGATGAAGTATCAATGGTAGATATGTTTCTTATGAACTACTTATTACAAGCAATATATAAAGGAACTAAACTAATCTTAGTAGGAGATAGCAATCAGCTTCCATCAGTAGGACCAGGAAATGTACTAAAAGATATAATATCTTCTAATAAAATAACAACAATTACTTTAAACAAAATATTTAGACAAGCTGCAAAAAGCAAAATAATTTTAAATAGCCATAAAGTAAATGAAGGAATTAGTATTTTTGCTAAAAATGAAGAAGAAAATAAAGAAGAGTTATTAAATGACTTTTTCTTTATAAATGAGCCAAACAAATTAAAAATACTAGAAAATATAATATCATTAAGTACTGGAAGACTTAAAAATTATGGAGATTACGATTTTATAAAAAATATTCAAGTAATTAGTCCTACAAAAAGGGGAGAACTAGGAACTAAAGAATTAAATAAATCTTTGCAACAAGCGATAAATCCACCTTCAAGTACTAAAAAAGAAAGAAAATATATAGATACAATTTTTCGCGAAGGCGATAGAATAATGCAAATAAAAAATAATTATGATATTTATTGGGAAAAAAGAGAAAAAAGCCTAGAAATGGGTAAAGGTGTTTTTAATGGCGAGTATGGAAGTATTTTAAATATAGATGAAGAAGAAAAGAAAATAAAAATTAAATTTGATGATGACAAACTAGTATGGTATAGTTTTGATGAACTAGAGCAAATAGAACATGCATATTCAATAACTGTTCATAAAGCTCAGCGGAAGTGAATTTGATGTTGTAATTATGCCAATTATGCAAGCAGCACCAGTACTTCTTACTAGAACACTTTTATATACTGCAATGACTAGAGCAAAAAAGCTATTAGTTTTAATAGGAAATCCTAATGTTTTAGAATTTATGATTCAAAATGAAAATAGCAAAAAAAGAAATACAGGATTAGAATTTAAATTAAAAAGTATAAAATAAGGGGCACTATTTAGAAAAGGAGTTTAAAATATATGAACTTTTTAAATAATGTTCTTTATTTTATTTTTCCGCCAGAATGTGAGTTTTGCGGAAAAACAGCTAAAAATTATATATGTAATAAATGTTTTGAAAAACTAAAAAATGAAAAAATATATAATCCACAAATAAAAAATTATGAGATAAAGCTAGAAAATAACTTTTATGAATGCATAAAGCATTTATATATTTTCAAATATGAAGGAGAAATTAGAAATAAAATTTTAAGTTATAAATTTAAGGACAAGCCATATTTATATAAAATGTTTTCTGAATTTTTTGTGAAAAATGAAAAAATATGTGGATTTTTAAAAAAATATGATATAATAATTCCAGTACCAATGACAAGAAAAAAACTTTCTCAAAGAGGCTACAATCAATCAGAGTTAATTGCAAAAGAAATCTCTAAAAATATTAAAACTTTAATATACGAAAAAAATATTCTAATAAAAGTAAAAAATACTGATTTGCAAAGTAGTTTAAATAGAAAGCAAAGATTAGAAAATGTAAAAAATGTATATAAAGTACAAAATGAGCAAAAAATAAAAGAAAAAAATATTTTGCTATTTGATGATATATACACTACTGGAGCTACTTGCAAAGAATGTATTAAAAACTTAAAAGAATCAGGTGCAAAAGAAATTTGCATATTAACAATAGCAAAAGATTTTGAAAAAATAAAATAAAAATACAAACGAAAGGAAGAAAACATGGAAGATTTAATAGAAAGTATTTTAGACTATATTAGAGCTGATTATACAGATTATGCTATTATGATAAATGGTGAATGGGGAAGCGGAAAAACTTACTTTTGGAACCATAAAGTAAGGCCTAAAATAGAATCTATGCAAGTAAATGGTAAAAAATTAACAGCCATTTACATGTCTTTATATGGAATTTCAAACTTAGAAGAAATAAGTAAAAAAATATTTATAGAAACAACACAGCTAATGGACAAAAACCTAAAAAAGTTTATGGATTCAAATGGAGCTAGTAACATTCCAGAGTATGCAAAAACAGGTTTAGACATGGCAAACTTTTTTGGAGTTACACAAAATGGCGATAGATTAGATTATGCACAATTCTTTTCAACAGATGATAAAGTACTTTGCTTTGATGACCTAGAAAGAGCAAACGTAGACGTTATAGATATTTTAGGTTATATTAATAACTTTGTAGAACATGACCATATAAAAACAATAATTATATGTAATGAAAAGGAATTATCTACAAAATTAAAAAATAGTAATCTAGAAATGAAAACATTTATTGCAACATATTTGCTTGATAAAGAAAATAAACTAACAATGAAAACAGACAAGCCAATGGTAGAAAGAATACGTGATACCATTGAATATGTTTTTGATAAAGCAAACGATTATGAAAGAATTAAAGAAAAATTAATTGGAGAAACATTTGAATATGCTCCAGAATTTAACTATATTATAAACGGACTTTTAATGCGTTATGAGGCATATCCAGATTTAATTAGATTTTTACGTGAAAATACAAATTTAATAACATCAACATTTAATAAAAGTGGAACAAGAAACCTGCGTATTTTAAAACATGCATTAAATGATTTCAAAAAAATATTTGATATGGTATCAAAATCATATCCAAATACAAATAATAGAATTTTGCAAACAATGCTTATATTCACAATAGCTATATCATTTGAAATTAAAGCAGGTAAAATTACTAAAGATAAGTTTGTTAATATTAATAGCAATGAAGAATACAAATCTATTTTAGTATCTTCAAGAGTATTTATGGACAATAGGCAATTTTATATTAAAGAATTTGATAATAACTATTATTACAACTTTAAAGCAGAATACCGCTTTTTCAAATTTATTGAAAAATACATTCGTACACGTATATTTGATATGAAAGTATTTAAAGATAATATGGAAGTAATACGTAATACTATTGATACAAGCCAGCTTCCTGGTTATAAAAGACTTCTTACAGAAGAATATTGGAAAATTCCAGATGATCAATTTGATGGAGTAATAGATCAAACTTTAGAAGTTGTAAAAAATGGAAGTATTGAACTTATTGAAATTGTAAAATTATTTGCATATTTTTCATATTTTATAAAAAAAGATTTAATAAAATATGATATGAGAACAATTAAAAGTGTATTTTTTAATGGAATGAATATTGCATCTTTAACTTCAAATTACTGTGATAACGTAGATGAAGAACTATCACAAGTAGCAATAGAAGAAGATATAGAGGCTGATATGGAAGAAATATTAATACATTTTAATGAAATAAACCTAAAATTAAAAGATAAAATGTATAGTGAAAAAGCAGAAGAAATATTTAAATGTATTCCAATGAAAATGGAGCAATTTTACGATAAATTTGATAAAGAGTGCATGAATGTACCAATATTTAAATATTATGATTCTTTCCAAATGTTCCAAAGAATTTCATGTGCAAGTAATGAAGACATTGTTACAATTAAAGAAAAATTAGTAGATAGAGCAAAAAGATTTACAAAGGAAATAGAATTAGAAATTCCAAATATTAAAAAGCTAAAACAAATTATAGATGACTATATTGATGGAAAATTGCCAAGCATAAAAATTGTTTTGTTACAAGACTTTTCTAACGAACTTGGAAACATATTAAATTTATATAAAAAGCCTGAGGGTACAGAACTTGAGAGAGAAGAAGTAGCAGAAAGCAGCAATTAATAATCAAAATTTCCTTAAAATTAATAAAATATTAAGAAGTAGTTATATTGATAATTACTTCTTTTTATGTTAGTATAAAATCAAATAAAAGGAGGAAAATATGAATAGAGTATTAAAAATTGTATTAGTTATTTTGGCAATAATTGTATTAATAGCATTTATATTTTTTATAGTAGATTATTCAAGGGTAAAAAAAGGTGAAACACCAATTTTTTGTATTTTAAAAGACACTGCCCTAGATGGTGGAACTAATGTGTATATAGGATTTGGTTATAAAGTTATTGATTTTAATAGATTAGGTGGATATGATGAAATAAAAATTGGTAGTTTATTTATGAAATATGAAGATTTTGAAAATGAGTTTAAAGAAATAGAACAAAAACCTGTAATAATTGAATCTACAGGAGAAAGTGAAGAAAAACCCAAAATTCACATAGAAATTTTAGATGCAGATGGTAATACTATAGACCATATAATTAAATATGCAGAATATAAAGAAGATACTTGTGATGGAATAAATAATTACATTATTACGTCAAGAGCTGGTGAAACATATGGAATTGAAGTATACGAAAATAGTTGCCATGTTACATTGAATGGAAAAGAAGCAGTATTAAATGAAAGTGATTCTAATTATTTGATTGGAATTATTGATATTTACATGAAAGATGCAATGTAAAAAAATGTGGTACAAAAATATAATTTCCCTAATTGCATAATATTTTATAAAATGAGAAAAATATTTAAAATAAGTAGCAATTTTCTAAAAGATTATGTTATAATATAAATATAGAAAGGTCGTGATATTATGCAAAAAGAAATAACAATTAGAGAATTTGAAAATGCAGTAAACGAAACTGATGATATAGAGCCAATGATAATAAAAAGAGAAAATAAAAAAGATTTATTAGTAATAAGTTTAGAACAATACCAAAAAGAAATGTTTTTAAACAAACTTGAAAAAAGTAAAAAAGAATATAAAGAGGGCAAAATTCATAGTGCAAGAACTATTTTCAAAGGATTAAAAGAAAAATATGGATATTAACAATTATGAAATTATATTAACAAATACAGCAAAGGAAGAACTTGAAGAAATATATGACTATATTTCAAATAATTTAAACGAAAAGTTAGCAGCTAATAGACTAATGGAAAAGATTGAACAAAATTTTTTAAGGCTAGAGAATAATCCGTATTCATGCATGAAAGTATGCGTAAAACCACATAATGAAATATATAGAAGGTTAGTGGTTGATAATTATATAGCATTATATGATGTTGAAGAAAAATACAAACAAATAATTGTGTACAGGGTATTAAATGGAAGAATGAATTATTTAAATATTATAGATGAAATATAAAACTATTGTAAAATAAGATATAGAAATATATCTTATTTTTTTAAGCTAAAATGAAAAAAATGTATAAAAATTTCCTTTTAAAGCAATAATAAGAATAGTTTTAAGAAAAAAATAAATTATTGCAAAAGGGTAAAAAACCCTTAAATTTAAAAGGAGGTAATATTTTTGAAAGCAACAGGAGTAGTTAGAAGAATAGATGATTTAGGAAGGGTTGTTATTCCAAAGGAGATAAGAAAAACATTGAGAATAAAAGAAGGAGACCCACTTGAAATTTTTACAGATAAAGAAGGAGAAGTAATACTTAAAAAATATTCTCCAATTGGAGAGCTAACAGAATTTGCAACAGGATATGCTGAAACACTAGCAAAAACAACGGGACACATTGCTTGTATTACAGATAAAGATACAGTAATTGCAGTATCAGGTGGTTCTAAAAAGGAATTTTTAGAGCAAGATATTAGTGAAGAACTAGAAAGAGTAATGGATGACAAAGAAAAATATACAAGTAGAGAAAATAATGATTTAGCAATTCCAATTACAAAAAATGAGAATAAAGAAAGAAGATATAATTCTCAAGTAGTTTATCCAATAATTTCAGATGGAGATGTTATAGGTAGTGTAATATTATTATCAAAGGATAATAATACAAAGATGACAGAAATAGAGCAAAAAGTAGCACAATCTGCTGCAAGTTTTTTAGGTAGTCAAATGGAGATATAACAAATATTACAAATTTGAAATAAAAATGTAATAAAAAAGTAATACAAAATCACTTGAATATTTTTGAAAATTATAGTATAAGTATATTGTAAATGTTAAACAAGAACCCTACAAAGGAGGAAAAATAATGGAGAATTTAGAAAATAGTGAAGTGAAATTTGAGGCAAATGCTTTACCAGCAGAAGTAAGTGTATGGACAAAAGTAAAAAATTTTTTGTTTCAAGAAATTACAGTAGAGTTAACACCAAAGCAACAAAAAGTATTCCAAGAAGTACACGATTTTTGGCATCAAGATATTACTGCTAAAAGTATACATGATTTTTGGTTTCAAGAAATAAAAATAATAGATAACATTACTCTATAATAAAATATATATGTGTTTAATTTAAATTTAAGTAAAAAAGTAGAAAATAAATTCCTTTTAAATGGAATTTATTTTCTGTATCTAAAATTTTAAAAATAAATAATATAAAATGTGAAAGAATACTTGAAAAGTATTCTTTTTTGATATAAAATTACAGTGATTAGGATATAATTACATAAAGGTAAAAATAGGATGAAAACATCCAAAAAAAGGAGGATTTAATTATGTCAGTTAAAATAGGAATTAATGGTTTTGGAAGGATTGGAAATTTAACATTCCAAGCAGCACTAAATAAAAGTGAGGTAGAGGTCGTAGCAATAAACGATCCATTTATTACAGCAGATTATATGGCATACATGGTAAAATATGATACAGTTCATGGAAAATTTGAAGGAGAAGTATCTGCTAGAGAAAATGTTTTAATTGTTAATGGAAAAGAAGTAAAAGTATATAATGAAATGGATCCTAAAAATGTTCCTTGGGGACAAGAAGGAGTAGATATTGTTTTAGAATGTTCAGGCGTATTTACAACAATAGAAAAAGCAAATGCACACTTAGAAGCAGGAGCTAAAAAAGTTATTATTTCTGCACCATCTAAAGATGCACCAATGTTTGTTATGGGAGTAAATAATGATACTTATACACCAGATATGAATATTATTTCAAATGCATCTTGTACAACAAACTGTTTAGCACCACTTGCAAAAGTAATAAACGATAACTTTGGAATTAAAGATGGTTTAATGACAACAGTTCATAGTACAACAGCAACACAAAAAACAGTAGATGGAGCATCTAAAAAAGACTGGAGAGGTGGACGTGCTGCAAGTGCAAATATTATACCATCTTCAACAGGTGCTGCAAAAGCAGTTGGAAAAGTTATACCTTCATTAAATGGAAAATTAACAGGTATGGCATTTAGAGTACCTACTGTTGATGTTTCAGTTGTAGACTTAACATGTAACTTAGAAAAACCAGCAACTTACGAAGAAATTTGTAACACTGTAAAAAAAGCTTGTGAAAACGAAATGAAAGGAATTATGGAATATGTAGAAGACCCAGTTGTTTCTTCAGACTTCATACATGATGCACATACTTCTATATTTGACGCAACAGCAGGAATTGCTTTAACGGATACATTTGTTAAATTAGTTGCATGGTATGACAACGAATGGGGTTATTCAAATAAACTAGTTGATTTAGCAATATACATTTCAAATAAATAATTTTAAAATAACTACTATGTTTTATTTTAAAACATAGTAGTTAATTGTGAAATTGAATACTAAAATAGTGGAGGTAAAATATGGAAAGAGAAGTAAAAATACATGGAGTATATAAACATTTTAAAGGAGATTATTATTTAGTAGAGAATGTTGCAA
>CANQRY010000010.1 GCA_947626335.1 uncultured Clostridia bacterium
ATTAGTACATAGCTTTAATATAAAAAGTGAAGAATCTTTATTTAAAGTAGGAATACTTGAGAATAAATATTTAGTAGGAGCTTTTATTCTAGGAGCACTTTTACAAATAGGAGTAGTAATAATTCCAACTATTGCAAGTATATTTAAACTAGTTCCATTAAACCTTATTCAATGGTTATATACAATTATAATTTCTATAATGCCATTATTTATTATAGAAATTCAAAAGAAGATAAATGAAATTAGATTTGGAAAAGTAATATACAAAAAGGAAAAAGCCGAATACAAAATATAACTTATAGGTTTATACAATTATATAAAAGTCAATAGCTAAAAAATGAAGAAAAACAAAGAAAGAAAGAGAATAATCAAGAAATAAAGAGCATATTGTTATTTTATAAAACTAAAATTTTACATAATATGATAAAATTCCAAATTTATAGGTATAACTTATTTGTAATTAAGCATAATATATGGTATAATTAAAGATGTCGTGCAACAAAAAAAGGAGAGTGAATTTTTATTTTAAATAAAAAAATAAAATACTATACAAAAGAATTAGTTAGGATTTTAAACCTAATTGCAGTTGCTTTATTTATTGCAATGACAGTAATTTTCATAAAATATAAATTAGTATGTAGTGTAAGTATTTCAGGTGAAAAGCTTGGTTATATAACTAACAAAAACGAGTTTGAAGCCAAAGTATCTGAAATAACAAATATAGAAAAAACGCAAAATGTTGCATATATAGATACAGTTGTTCCAGAATATTCGCTTGCTTTTATAACAAATAGCGAAGAAATAAACGAAGAGCAAATACTTAATAAAATAGCAGAGCAAACTGTAGTTACTTACAAATATTATGCTGTTACAATTGATAACGAGCAAAAATCTATAGTAAATACTTTAGATGAAGCGGAAAATTTAGTTTCCGAAATGAAGGAACAATATAAAAATACTAGTGTTATCGAAAAAATAGGCATTAATGAAATTTATACACAAAATGAAAATGAATATAAAGCAGTTGATATAAAAGTTGCAGAAGAAAAAGTATCAAATGAGTTAGAAGAAATTGAATCAGCTACAGTAAATGGTGTTTATTTAGCACAAAAACCAATTTCAGGTGTAATAACATCAAGATATGGCGAAAGAGAAAGTATACGTTCATATGCACATACAGGGTTAGACATTGCAGCACCTTATGGTACAAAAATTAAATCTGCATCAGAAGGAACAGTAACATGGGCAGGTTATAAGGGAAGCTATGGTAACTTAATTATTGTAAATTGCGGAAATGGTGTTGAAATTTACTATGGGCATTGTAGTAAACTATATGTAAAGGCAGGAGACAAAGTAAAAGCAGGAGACGAAATTGGTGCTGTTGGTTCAACAGGTAACTCAACAGGTAACCATTTGCACTTTGAAATTAGGGTAAATGGTAATAGAGTAAACCCACAAAATTATATTTATAACTAAAATAAAAGCATTTTATTAAATATTTAATAAAATGCTTTTTAATATAATTAATAAAATTGAAATATGCAATACTTAAATGAGAATTTATTTTAAGCCTTAATACAATATTAATATATTATTTTCAAACATGTCACTAACAGTTCACAAAAAGAACAAAAACAATTGATATATTATATGTGTAGTCAATAATAATGTTACTCCGTTATTGACTATGGATTAGTAAAACATCCCCTTTTATTTTCAAAAAGTAGCCATGAGAAACGGCTACTTTTTATTTTGTAGAAAAAACGAAGCTCTTTGCTGTATAAAAGTGTTAAACTATATGGCTAACATATATTTTCGCGATTTTTAAAATAAAATATTGATATTATTATAATATTATAGTATAATTATAACATAATTATACTATAATATTACTATAAGAGGTGATGAAAATATGAATATTAAACCATCAGCGATGATAAGGAATAATTATAATGAAATTGCTAAAATTTGCAGAAAAACTAAAGAACCAGTTTATTTAACTAAAAATGGGGAAGGCGATTTAGTTGTTATAGCGATAGAAGACTTTGAAAAAAGAGAAAAAATGTTAAAATTACGAGAAGAATTAGTGAAAATAGAAGAGGAAAGATTATTAGGGAAAAAGGGGCATTCTCTAAAAGATTTAGAAGCATTACTAACAGATATCATTAACAAGGAGGAAGAAAATGCCCAAAAAAATTTATAAAATTATTATTTCGGAAGAAGCAGCAAGAATGTTATCTTCGCATATTAAATTCTTAGCAAAAGTAAATATAGAAGCATCAAAAAAATTAAAAAACAATATCATTAAAGAAATTGGAGAATTATCGGAAAGTGCCGATATGTATAACTATTTAAATGATGCAATTTTACCATTGAATAAATATCATAAAAAAATAATATCAAAAAGATACTTA
Source organism: uncultured Clostridia bacterium (assembly GCA_947626335.1). Taxonomy (GTDB): domain Bacteria; phylum Bacillota; class Clostridia; order TANB77; family CAG-508; genus CAG-273. The sequence goes on from CANQRY010000010.1 coordinate 2,415, forward strand.
ATAATATATCAAATAAAAAACAATATTGTATATGTAGATTATATAGTAGATTGTAGAACGGACTATAAATGGCTAACAATATAAAAAGAAACCTATTTAAATATTAGGTTTCTTTTTTGCAATAAAATTGAAAATATTTTATAACCTAAGGTTGCTCTTGTAAAGTAAGGGTAACTTCTTTTTCTTTTCCATCACGGTTAATTTTTAATTTAATAGTATCACCAATTTGCTTTTTATTTTTAATTTCATTTAATTCATCAACTTTTTTAACTTTTGTGCCATCAGCTTCTGTAATAATATCACCAACTTTTAATCCGGCTTTTTCAGCAGCAGAAAATTCTTCAATTGAACGAATATAAATTCCAAGAGTTGGTAAATTATATTGTTTTACTAGGATTTCAGTTAAATCAGTTCCGCCAATTCCAATATATGGTCTTTTTACTTTGCTATATTCAATTAATTGTCCATAAATATCTTTTGTAGAATTAATAGGAATTGCAAAACCAACGCCTTCAACACCAGTTCCAGAAAGTTTTAGGGTATTTACACCTATAACTTGACCTTTGCTATTTACTAAAGCACCGCCACTGTTTCCAGAGTTAATTGCAGCATCTGTTTGAATAGCAACATATTTATTTCCATCTTCATCAGAAACTTCTCTGTTTACTGCACTAACAATTCCTGCAGTAACACTATTATCTAAGCCTAAAGGACTACCAATTGCCATTGCAAACTCTCCAACTTGTACTGAGTCAGAATCGCCAAGGTCTGCAGCAGTTAAACCATCTTTTTCAATTTTAATAACAGCTAAATCTGTTTGACTATCTGTACCAATGATTTTTCCTTCATATTCAGTATCATCATTATATAATTTAACAGTTACTTTATTTGCTTCTTCAATTTCATAAAAAGAGCTTGAACTAGATGAACTAACAACATGGTTATTTGTTAAAATATAGCCATCTTCGCTAATTATAATTCCAGAACCTTTTGCAGTTGCTGTTTGTGCATTTCTGCTAAAAATAGAATTAACAGAATACTCTACTGTTATAGCAACAATTGAAGGTTGAACTTTCTTTGCAACTCCAACTGCTGTATCAGAATAGCCTTGAAGTGAAATAAGCTGAGTGTTTAAGTTATTAGAATTAGAATTATTATTATTTTCACTAGAGCTAGAATCGGCAGGAGCAGTTACTAATTTTTGAATTATTAGCCCTTTTAAAGTAGGAATTGTAATTGCACATCCAATAACAATTGTAGCGCCTAAAATACCACATATAAAAGGTAATACTACTGTTTTTCCAAATCCTGCATGACCAGATTTTTTAGGTTTTTCTTCACCATAAAATGTTTTGTAAGCTGAATCTGTTTGATTAACATTTTTAAAAGTTTGATTATTTGATTTGTTTTCATCAACATTATTTTGATTTTCTTCCATTTTAAAATTACCTCCGAAATTTAAAAATCTTTTAATATAATATCTCAAAACACCTATATAATACAATATATTTGTGAAAAAAATGTGAAGGTTTTGTATTTTTTATGCATAAGTCATGTATATATTTTTACTCTTTGGAGAAAATAGTTTTAAAAACATATTTAAACAAGGAGAAAAATTTTAATGGAATATAAAATACTAAGAGGAAAAGGCGCAATTTTAGGACAAGCAGGTTTAGAAGACTATTTAGAAAAAATAGCCTCTAATCATAATATAAAAAATAATTCTAATAAAAATACGTTCCCAATTCCTAGATTAAAAGAAAATTTTGAAGTAATTAAAGAAGTTTTTAATTTATTAAATGAACATATAAACTTAAAACTGCCAATTCATCCAGCAGGAGAGTGGATTTTAGACAATTTTTATGTATTAGATGAAACAGTAAAGCAAATAAAAAAAGAATTAACACTTAAAAAATATGTTGACTTTCCAGGAATTAGCGGAAGTGCAGATGATGGATTTGCTAGAATTTACGTTTTAGCAAGTGAAATAGTGAATTATAGTGATAATAAAATAGAAGGAAAACTTTTAAGTAAATATTTAAAAGCATACCAAAAAAAGAAAACACTAAGCATGGAAGAAATATGGAGCATTCCTATTTTTATAAAACTTAGTTTAATTGAAAATATTAGAGAAATATGTGAAAAAATCTACTTTTCACAAATGCAAAAATATAAAGTAGAAAATATTATAGAAAGACTAGTAGAAAAGAAAAACAAAGAAGAATTACAATTTACTCATTTAGGAGAATATAAAGCAAAGGTAAAAGGATATGGAGAAATGAAATATCCTTTTATTGAGTATTTATCATATAGATTAAAAAAATATGGTAAAAAAGCATATCCATATCTTATGGCTTTAGAAGAAGAAACACAAAAAGCAGGAACTTCAATAGATGAGGCAGTAAAAAAGGAGCACTTTGACATTGCCCTTAGAAAAATTTCTATGGGAAATGCAATAACTAGTATAAAAACTCTAAATCGTATTAGTATGATAGAAATATTTGAACAAATAAATGGAGTAGAAGAACTTTTAAAGCAAGACCCAGCAAATGTTTATGATAAAATGGATTATAAAACTAAAATCTTATATAGAAATACCATAAAAGAATTATCTAAAAAAACTAAAATTTCTGAAATATATATTACAAAAAAAGTATTATCATTAGCAAGACAAAAAAGTGAAAAAGAGCAAGATACAGTACTTTTACAAAAACAATCACATGTGGGCTATTATTTAATATCAGAAGGTAGAGAAACATTAATAAAAGAACTAACGGGAAAAAATAAAGCACATTTAACTAATAATACAAAAATATTATTAGCATTTGTAGCAATTTGGACTATTTCAGCAGTAATTTCAGCTATTTTTAGCATTCAATTATATAAAATGATAAGATCCATTATTTTATCATTTTTACTTTTTATTTTATTACTTATTCCAACACAAACAATTATTGTTCAAATTCTCCAATACATTTTAGGAAAAATAGTTAAGCCAAAGCAAGTTCCAAAAATAGATTTAGAAAAAGGTGTGCCAGAAGAATATTCAACTTTTGTAGTAATACCTACAATACTAAATTCAAAAGAAAAAGTTAAAAGCTTAATGAAAAACTTAGAAGCATATTATATGGCAAATAAAAGTGATAACATATATTTTGCTCTTTTAGGAGACGTAACTTCTGGTAGAAACGAAACAGAAAGTTATGACAAAGAAATAATGGATGTAGGCTTAGAAGAAGCAAAAAAGCTAAACGAAAAATATCCGTATGCAAATTTTCCAAGATTTCATTTTTTATATAGAAAAAGAACATGGAATGCAAAAGAAGAATGCTTTTTAGGCTGGGAAAGAAAAAGAGGGCTTTTGAACCAATTTAATGATTACATTTTAAATAAAAGCAAAAATGATTTTTTGGCAAACACCATAGAACTTAGCAAAAATACCTACAAACTACCTAATATTAAATATATAATCACACTAGACTCAGATACTAAACTTTTGCTAAACACTGCATTTGAGTTAATAGGAGCAATGGCACATATTTTAAATACACCTATTTTAAATGAACGAAAAGACTGCGTAATAGGAGGGCATGCTTTAATTCAGCCAAGAATAGGAATTTCACTCCAAGATATTCAAAAAAGTATATTTACTAAAATTTATGCAGGTTCTGGTGGAAAAGATGCCTATACTAATGCAATTTCAGATATTTACCAAGATAATTTTGAAGAAGGAATTTTTACAGGAAAAGGAATTTATAATGTAGAGGTGTTTTCTAAAGTTTTAAGTAACGAGATACCAGAAAACACGGTGTTAAGCCACGACTTATTAGAAGGAAGCTACTTAAGATGCGCTTTAAGCTCAGATATTATTTTATTAGATGGTTTTCCTGTAGGATATAATAGCTTTAAAGCAAGGCTTACAAGGTGGATAAGAGGAGATTGGCAAATCATAGATTGGCTAGCAAACACCATAAAAGATAAAAAAGAAAATAAAAAGTTAAATCCACTTAATTTATTATCAAAATATAAAATTTTTGATAATTTAATAAGAAGCATACAAGAACTTATAATAATAATTTCATTAATATATATTAATATTATTGATTTATTTTTTAATATTCCAATTGGAAAATTTGTAAGCTTACTATTTATATCTGCAGTAATTCCAAGTATTCTGGAAATAGTTAATCGTATTTTATTTAAAAAAGATGAAGAAACTATTCAAAAAACTTTTACTAAAACAATATCAGGAGTAAAGGCAAGCATAATAAGAGGCTTGCTTACTATTTTAAGCCTTCCAGATAAAGCATACTTTAGTTTAATAGCAATTTACAAAACAATTTATAGAAAGCTAGTTTCTAAAAAACATTTTTTGGAATGGTTAACAAGTGAGGAAGCAGAAAAAACAGCTAAAAAAGATTTAAAATCATATTACCAAAATATGTTACCAAATGTTATATTAGGTGCTTTAACTTTATGCTTACTATTTTTCATAAAGCAAAATATATATAGCATATTTTTATTTATAATATCAATGCTTTGGCTAATTGCACCGGCAGTTTTTTGGTATATTAGCAAAGAAATAAAACAAATAAATAAATTAGATAAATTATCAGAGCAAGATAAAAACTATTTGCTAGAAATAGCTAAAAAAACATGGCAATATTTTAAAGATAACTTAAACGAACAAACTTCGTATTTACCACCAGATAACTATCAAGAAAATAGAGATTCAAAACTAGCAATGCGCAGTTCTCCAACAAATATTGGACTTTGTATACTTTCTGTAATTTCAAGTTATGATTTAAAACTTGAAACCTTAAATGATACAATAAATCTTTTAGAAAAAATATTAAATACAATTTCTAATTTGCAAAAATGGAATGGCCATTTATATAATTGGTATAATATAAAAACTTTAGAGCCACTAAGGCCTAAATATGTTTCATCAGTAGATAGTGGAAACTTTGTAGGTTATCTGTTTACTGCAAAACAATTTTTAGAAAATATAAAAAATGAAAACGAAAAAATAGAAATTTTAATAAAACAAATAGATAAGCTAATTTACGATACCGACTTTTCTAAGGTATATGATAATGAAGCAAGGTTATTTTCAATAGGCTTTAACATAGAGGAAAATAAACTTACTAATTCATATTATGACTTATTAGCATCAGAGGCAAGGCAAACTAGTTTAGTTGCAATTGCAAAAAAAGACGTGCCAGCTAAGCACTGGAATAATTTAAGTAGAACACTTACAATTTTAAATAAATACAAAGGGCTAATTTCGTGGTCTGGAACTGCATTTGAATATTTAATGCCAAATATAAATATTCCAAATTATCCAGGAAGCCTGCTAGATGAATCTGTAAAATTTATGCTAATGAGCCAAAAAGAATATGCAAAAAAATTAAATCTTCCTTGGGGAATTTCTGAATCTGCATTTAATTTAAAAGACCTTCATCATAATTATCAATATAAGGCATTTGGAATACCATGGCTTGGGCTAAAAAGAGGCCTATCAGACGAAATGGTTATATCATCATATGCAAGTATTATGGCAGTTACTGAAAAGCCAAAAGAAGTAGTAGCTAACTTAAAAAAGTTAGAAGAAAAACGGAATGTACCAAAAATATGGCTTTTACGAATCTATTGATTATACTCCTACAAGGCTAAAAAAGAATGAAGAATTTTGCACAGTTAAAACATATATGGCACACCACCAAGGGTTAATTTTAATTTCAATAAATAATTTATTTTCAAATAATATTATGCAAAAAAGATTTATGGAAAACCCTGAAATTAAAGCAATAGATATTTTGCTTCAAGAAAAAATGCCTGAAAATATAATAATAAAAGAAGAAAAAGAAAAAGTAGAAAAAATAAAATATGTAGAAGATAGTAGTTATTCTGAAAGAGAAATTACAAAAATTCACTCAAAACTTCCTCAAATAAATGCAATATCTAGCAACGGCTATTTAATTGTATTAGATGAAAAAGGGCAAGGCTATAGTAAATTTGGAGATATTTTAATAAATAGATACAAAAAAACTTCAGACCTAGAGCAAGGAATATTTTTCTATTTTAAAAATGTAAAAACAAATAGAATATGGACTGCAAATAACATGAGTTACTTAACTGAGCCTGACAAATATTTTATGTATTTTGCACCAGATCAAGATAAAATTGTAAGGCAAGATGGAAATATTGAAACAGTTTTAAAAATAGGCTTAGCTCCAAATGACCCTACAGAAATTAGAAGCCTTGAACTTACCAACAATGGCTTTGAAAGTGAAACTATTGAGGTAACAAGCTTTTTTGAGCCAGTATTATCAGAAGAAGCACAAGAAAACAGCCATCCTGCTTTTAATAATTTGTTTTTAAATTATGAGTATATAGAAGATCAAGGCGCAATTTTAGTAAATAGAAGAAAAAGAAACAAAAACGAAACAAGCATATTTTTAGGAGCATGCTTTTTTACTGAAAATCAAACTTCAAGAGAATTAGAATATGAAATAGATAAAGAAAAATTTTATGGAAGAAATAACATGTTACTTCCAAAAGCTGTGCTAAACTCAAGTCCATTTACTAAGCAAATTCAATACACCACAGACCCAGTCATTTGTTTTAAAAGAACAATAACAATTCCTCCACAGGAAAAAGTAACATTAAATTTTGTGCTAGCTGTAGGAACTGACAAAAAACAAGTTTTAAATTCTTTACTTAAGTATAACAATAATGAAACTATAAAGCATCAACTAGAACTTAGCAAAGCAAAAGTACAAGCAGAAAATAGATATTTAGGTGTTACAGGAAAGGAAGTAGAATTTTATCAAAAAATACTTAAACTTTTAATATTTCCAAACCCTCTTAAAAAGCTTAAATATGCTGGGGTAGTAAACTTGCAAGTAAATAAGCTATGGCAATATGGAATTTCAGGAGACCTTCCAATTTTATTAGTTAAAATAAAAAGCGAAAATGAAATAGAAGTAGTAGAGCAAATGCTAAAAATGTACCACTATTTTAATGTAAAAAATATAAAAATGGATTTAGTAATTTTAAATGATGAAAGCTACAATTATCAAAGCGATTTAAAAGATATTATTTTAAACTGTATATTAAATGAAAATATAGCATATTTGCAAAATGTAAAAGGCGGAATTTTTGTACTAGATAATTTATCTAAAGAAGAAAGCTATTTCCTAGAATGTAGAGCAAATTTGTGCATTGATGCAAGTTATGCAAGCACTAGTAGATATTTAAAAGAACTAGAAGAAGAATATTTAGAACAAATAAAAGAAATGCCACAAGAAGAAAATGTACAAATTCTAGAAAATGCACAGCCAATTAGAGAAAAATTAGAAGACCTAAAATATTTTAATGAATATGGAGGCTTTTCAGGGGATGGAAAAGAGTATTTAATTAGAGTAAATAAAGAAGAAAAACTTCCAATAGTGTGGAGCCATATTCTAACAAATAAAGAGTTTGGAAGTTTAGTTACAGAAAGTATGGGTGGATACACTTGGCATAAAAATAGTAGATTAAATAGGCTAACTTCATGGAATAATATGCCTGTTACAGACGTACCTTCAGAAATTATATATTTACAAGAAAACGAGACCAAAAAGGTGTGGTCTTTAGGCTTAAGCCCATGCCCAGATGATAATGATTATTATATAACTTATGGATTTGGCTATGCTAAATATTTGCATAACAGCAAAGGTTTAACACAAAAACTAGACATGTTCATTCCAATGAATGACAATATAAAATTGCAAATACTAAGGCTTGAAAATAATGAATTAAAAAAGAAAAAAGTAAAATTAGTGTATTATTTAAAACCAGTATTAGGTGAAGATGAAACAAAAACAAACGAATATATAAATTTGGAATTTTATGAAAATTCTAATTTAGTATGTGCTAAAAATTTAGTATCAGATGAAGAATTTAAAGAGTACATGTTTGTATCATGTAGCGAAAAAATAACCTCATATACTGGCTCAAAAGAAGCCTTTATAGGAAAAGGAAATTTAAGTAACCCAGAAGCACTTCATCAAATATCATTAAATAAAGAAAATTCTTTATGGAATAATGCAATAATTGCTATTGAATGTGAAGTGGAGCTAGAGGCCTTAGAAGCAAAAGAAATAATATTTACATTTGGAGTAGCTCCAAAATTACTTGACCTGCAAGACTTAGCATATAAATATTCAAATAAATCAAAAGTATATGAAGAATACGAAAAAACGAAAAAGTTTTGGAAAGAACAAACAGAAAAATTGCAAGTTACAACACCTGTGGAGTCTACAAATATTTTACTAAATGGATGGCTAACTTATCAAGTACTAGCATCTCGTATGTGGGGTAGAACAGGCTATTATCAGTCAGGTGGTGCATACGGTTTTAGAGACCAACTTCAAGATTCTATTGCCTTAAAATATATAAATCCTAATATAGTTAAAGAGCAAATTATAAAACATTGCAGGCATCAATTTATAGAAGGAGATGTAGAACATTGGTGGCATAGCGAAACTTCAAGAGGTATTAGAACAAGATTTAGTGATGATAAGCTATGGCTTGTATATTTAGTAGAAGATTATATAAACTTTACAGGAGACTATCGAATATTAAAAGAAGAAGTACCATATAGAGCAGGAAGTGTTTTAGAAGATGGCATAGATGAAAAATATGATTTTTATCCTATTTCTGAAATAAAGGAAAGTGTATATAAACACTGCAAAAGAGCAATAGATTCATCATTAAATTTTGGAGAAAATAATCTTCCTAAAATTGGCTCAGGAGACTGGAATGATGGATTTAATGAAGTAGGAAATAAACGGAAAAGGCGAAAGTGTATGGCTTGGATTTTTCCTTTATACAGTTTTGCAAAAATGGGTTTTAATTTGCAAAAAATTAAGTGAAAATTTAAATGATGAAAATTTTAATGAAGAAATTAAAAATTATGAAAATATTATGGAAAAATTAAAAAGAGCATTAAATAACAATGGTTGGGATGGCAGATGGTTTAAAAGAGCATTTATGGATGACGGTAATATTTTAGGAAGTATGCAAAACGAAGAATGTAAAATAGATAGCATTTCCCAAAGCTGGTCTGTAATATCAGGGGCAGGTGATAATGATAAAAAATATATATCTATGGAAAGCCTAGAAAACCATTTAGTAGATAAAGAAAATGGCATTATAAAATTATTAGACCCACCATTTGAAAAAGGAAAATTGGACCCAGGCTATATAAAAGCATATCTTCCAGGTACCAGAGAAAATGGCGGACAATACACACATGCTAGCTGTTGGGCAATAATTGCAGAAGCAATATTAGGCTTTGGAAATAAAGCAGGGGAATTCTATAAAATGATAAACCCAATAGAGCATAGTAGAACAAAAGAAGCGGCAAACAAGTACAAAGTAGAACCTTATGTAGTATCAGCAGATATTTATGGACAAAAAAACTTAGCAGGTCGTGGGGGTTGGACATGGTATACAGGTTCAAGTAGTTGGATGTATGAAACAGGAATTAAATATTTGTTAGGTTTAAGAATAGAAGAAAACAAATTAAAGCTAGAACCATGTATTCCAAACGACTGGAAAGAATATTCAATAAAATATAAATTTGGAAGTAGTATATATAATATTATTGTAAAAAATCCAAATGGCAAATGTATTCGGAGTAAACAAATTCAAATTAAATGATAGCGAAATACCAGAAAAGCAAATAACCTTAAATCCAAACGGTGGAATTTATAATATAGAAGTAGAAATGTAAATTTTTTAAAAAAGCCTTTTACAAACGTAAGAAAAAAAGTTTTGAAAGTTCTTTTAAAAGTTAAAGCAAACAATTTAGTCCATTTTTTGACATTTTTCTATGTTATTGATATAATTAAATTATCAATAAAAGGAGGCGTCATATATGGATGGTTCAGATAATGTTAGAAAAAAATATAATATATCAAACTTTGAAACAGCAGGCGAAACAGCCAGAGCAAGAAAAAAATTTGAAGAAATAGTAAAAAATCCATCTAAAGGAGATATTCCAGTAATACATCATAGTAAATTAGATGAAGATTACTTAAAAGATTCTGATATAGAAGAATTATTTGCAAAAAGAGATGCACAAAGATTTAAAAGAAGTGGAAAAGATTTTGTTCCAATTAGAGAAAAAGCAAAACAAAAAAGAATATTAAGTCCAAAAACTGTATCCATAGTTTTAGCAGCACTATTAGCAGTTGGAGTAATTGGACGTGGAATAATAAAAGATCCTGTTGATACTACAAAAATTTCAGAACTAGCTTTGCAAGGAGTCGAGCCAGAAGATTTAGGCTTAAGCAAAGAAAGTGTGGATGCACTCATAGAATATAATAGTTTCTTCGAAGAAGGCAAAACCCAAACACCTTCTAAACAAGAAACATTAGAAAAAGAAAGAGAAATATATGAATTAAACTTAAACATTATAAAAGAAAAGATGTCAAAAGTTACAGGTTATAGAATACCACAATTGGCAGTATTTTATGCATTTAACCAAGCAGATGGAACAGAAACCACAACAGTTGCTGTATATAAAGACCATTATGATCCAAATAATCCGGGTATTCCAATTGAGAGGTATAGTAATAGAGGTTTTTTAGAGCCTGTAGATGAACGAACATTACCAGAAGAAATAAGCGAAATGATTTTAACTTTAAAAGAGCTAGATGAATTAGATAAAGACATTAGAAACGGAAAAGTTAGCGAAAAAAATGCATTTAATACTTTACAAAAAGCATATAGCAAAATACAAACATTAGGAGCTAAAGTATTAGAGAAAAATGAAAAAGGAATACTTGAATATGTAGCTTTTGATGAACAAAAAGATACTAAACAACTAGCAAACAATAATATAACTATTGAAAATGAAGAAAGATAAATTAAAAAATATAATTAAAATACACCTAATTTAGTTAAATACATTTTGTAAAAACTAAATGAAGGTGTATTTTTTCTTAAATTACAAAATCATTTCATTTGTGTTTCGTTATTGTTTCGAAAATATTACAAAATTATATAAAAAAACTTGTTAAAAAAATCTTAATATGATATATTTATAATGAATTAAAATATAGCCCTAAAATGAAAGGTGGTTTTTTTGTGGACGAAGTAAAAGAAAATAATGAAAAAGAGCAAAGTCTATCTGCACAAACTACTGAAAATGAAGTACAATCTCAAGATAATGAATACAAAAAAACAATTCTTGTTGTAGATGACGAAAAAAGAATAGTAGATATATTAGTATATAATTTACAAAAAGAAGGCTATCAAACATTAGAAGCAAATGATGGCGAAGAAGCAATTAAAATTGCAAACGAAAAAAAGCCGGATCTTATTTTATTAGATATTATGCTTCCAAAAATAGATGGCTTAACTGTTTGCAAAAAACTTAGAGCGACTCTAAACGTGCCTATTTTAATACTATCTGCAAAAGATGAGGAGATAGATAAAATACTAGGTTTAGAGCTAGGAGCAGATGATTATATTACAAAACCATTTAGTGTAAGAGAATTAGTAGCTAGAGTAAAAGCTAATTTAAGAAAAGCAGAAACTAAAGCTCAATCTACACAAGAACAAGATGAATCAAAAAAATCAAATAATGTTATAAAACTAGGTGAAATTGAAATAAACTTAGATAAATTCGAACTTAAAGTTAGAGGACAAGTAATAGACCTTACTTTAAGAGAGTTCGAAGTACTAAGATATTTAGCAAATCAACCAGGACAAGTAGTTACAAGAGAAATTTTACTAGAAAAAGTTTGGGGCTATGAATATTACGGAGACATTAGAACAGTTGATGTCACAGTTAGAAGAATTAGAGAAAAAATTGAAAAAGATACTTCAAATCCAAAAATTTTAATTACGAAAAGAGGAGTTGGCTATTATTTAGCAAACAATTAAGAGGAAATTAAAATGATTAAAAATATACAAACGAAAATTATATTAATCTTTTTTGTATTAGGTATTACTATAATTTGCGCACTTTCCTTTTTTCATATAATAATGTTAGAACAAATGGCAAAGCCACTAATAGATATTGGTTCAGAGCAAGAAACATATAACTTAATACAGGCACAAATTTCACAAACTAAAGTTATTACATTAATAGCTATTGGAGCATTTGCCATTATTACTTTGCTTGTATGCTATTTTGTATTAAAAACAGTAATTAAGCCAATAAATAATTTAATTTTAAATGCTGAAAAAATAGCAAACGGTGAAGAAATAGAAATTCCTGAAACTGAAAAGAAAAAAACGCAAATAGATGAATTAGTTAATGCATTTAGCTTAATGACAAAAGAACTAAATCAAAATTTAAATCAAATGGGAAAGCAAAAAAAGCAAATAGAAACAATACTACTTCACATGACAGATGGAATTATTGCATTTGACATGGAAGGCGAGGTTATACATATAAATCCAGCAGCTATAAATTTACTAAATTTAACTGAGAAAGATAAAACCTTTGACCAAATATTTAGTAAATTACAAATAGATATAAATCTAGAAAAAATAGTATATTTAGAAAATTGGACTACTTCTGAACAAAGGCTTAATATCGGAGAAAAATATGTAAATCTTCTTTTTGCACCATTTCAAGATGAAAGTGATAAACCTGCTGGAGTAATTGTTGTTATACAAGATATTACAGAACATGTAAAATTAGACAACATGCGAAAAGAATTTGTAGCAGATGTTTCGCATGAGCTTAAAACGCCAATTACTTCTATTATGGGATATGCAGATACACTTTTAGAAAGTGAATATGACAAAGAAATGCAAACTAAGTTCTTAGAGGTAATTAGTTCAGAAGCAAGAAGAATGGCAAGATTAGTTACAGATTTACTAATACTTTCTAGATATGATAACAAAAAAATTATTAAAGAAGAGTCTGAATTTGATTTAGGTGAATTAACTAAAAAATGTATAGAAAGATTAAAATTTGAAATAGAGAAAAAAGAGCATAATGTAGAATGTTTTGTTACAGCGAATGTTCCACCTGTGCATGCAGATAAATATGGAATAGAAAGAGTTATTTTAAATATTATTTCAAATGCAATAAAATATACAAAAGAAAAGGGTACAATTAAAGTATATGTAGGTTTTGTATATAATGACGCATATATTAAGGTAATAGATAATGGAATTGGAATTCCAGAAGCAGATCTACCTAGAATATTTGAAAGATTTTATAGAGTAGATAAAGCAAGAACTCGTGAAATGGGAGGAACAGGACTTGGCCTTCCTATTGCAAAAGAAATAATAACTCAAAATAACGGAAGTATAGACATAAAAAGTGAGGCAGGTAAAGGTACAGAGGTAGTTATTAGAATACCTGTTAATAAGAAAAATATTGTTTAAATTATGAAAGGAAAATGCAAAATGGTAATTAGCGATAAAGCAAAAAATATATTAGAATGGATTCTATGCGTTGTTATAGCATTTGTTTTAGCAGTTTTAATAAAATATTTTATTGGCACACCAACAATAGTAAAGCAAGTATCAATGAGACCAACGCTAGAGCCTAACAATAGATTAATTTTAAATAGATTAGTTAGAACCTTTAAGCAAGAACCACAAAGGGGAGATATAATAACATTTGAAGCTCCTTCTATAAGAGAATATGTTTCATATGATCAAGTTGACATGAATAACCCTGTTGCAAAATATGAAGATGAACCAAAAGGCATTTGGAGCAAGTTTATATATTATGTACTTGAAATAAATAAAGAAAGTTATATTAAAAGAGTAATTGGACTTCCAGGAGAACAGGTTAAAATTGAAGGTGGAAAAGTATATATAAATGGTCAAGAATTGCAAGAAAACTATTTAAGAGAAGGTCTTCAAACTCCAACAAATGTAGGAAAAGGCATATCATTTAGTAATATTACAGTTCCAGAAGGCTATGTTTTTGCTATGGGAGATAATAGAACACAATCAACAGATTGTAGGTCTTTTGGATGTATTCCTATAAATAAAATAGAAAGTAAAGTATGGATTAGATTTTGGCCATTAAACTTATTTGGTAAAGTATAAATTTGCAATTTAAAGTAGCAAGGGGGAATAAAATTTGGCATTTGAAAACATAATTGGAAACGAAAAAATAAAAAATTTATTAACCTTGGCAGTAAAAGAAAATAACGTAGTACACAGTTATTTGTTCGTTGGAGAAAATGGAATAGGTAAAAGTCTTTTTGCTACAGAATTTGCTAAAATGATACTTTGCGATAGCTTTAACAATAAACCATGTAAAAATTGTAAATCTTGCATAGAATTTGAAAGTTTAAATCATCCAGACTTTATGAAAATAGAGCCAGAAGACGGCAAAACTATAAAAATAGAACAGATAAGATATTTGCGGAGAAAAAATAGCAGAAAAACCAGTTACTTCGAGTAAAAAAGTATACATTATTAATGATAGCGAAACAATGACAAGAGAAGCGGCAAATAGTTTATTAAAAACATTAGAAGAACCACCAGAATATGCAGTACTTATTTTATTAACTTCAAATGAAAGTAAATTATTAAATACTATAAAATCACGTTGCATGAAAATAAATTTTCAAAAAATTGCAAATGACCAAATTTTAGAATATTTAAAACAAAAAGGACTAGACATTAACTTTACAGAATCAATGATAAAGCAGTGCAGTGGTAGCATAGGCAAAGCCCTTAAAATAGAAGAAGAAAAAGATAAATACTTACAAATAGAAGAACTAATTAAAAAAATGCCAAAACAAAACATTGCTCAAATTTGGAATCAGTCAGAAGTTTTATATAGTGCAAAAGAAAAAATAATACAATTATTAGAATATATTATAATAATACTCTACGAATTACTAAAAAAAGAAAACAAAATTTGCTATGCAAATGGGGTAGAAATAGTAGAACAAACAAAACAAAGAATTTTAGCAAATGCCAATTATGATATGTCAATAGATAACATGCTATTAAAATTATGGGAGGAGTTAGTTTGAAAAATATTATAGGTGTTAGATTTAGAAAACCAGGCAAAATATATTTTTTTGATCCAGAAGATTTAGAAATTGAAAAGCAAGATAAAGTAATTGTAGAAACAACTATGGGGCAAGAAATTGGAGAGGTAGTGATTAGCAAAAAATCAATTCCAGAAGAAAATTTAGTAGCACCATTAAAAAAAGTTATACGAATTGCAACTCCAAAAGATATAAAACATGACCAAGAAAATAGAGAAAAAGAAAAAGAAGCTTTTAAAATTTGCCAGGAAAAAATAAAAAAATATAAACTAGATATGAATTTAACAGAAGTTGAATATAAATTTGATAATAGCAAAATATTATTCTATTTTACAGCAGATGGAAGAATTGATTTTAGAGAACTAGTAAAAGAACTAGCAGCTATTTTTAAAACTAGAATAGAATTAAGACAAATTGGAGTTAGAGACGAAGTAAAAAGAATAGGCGGAAATGGAGTTTGCGGTAGAGAACTTTGCTGTTGTTCATTTTTAGGAAACTTTGAAACTGTTTCAATAAAAATGGCAAAAGAGCAAAATGTATCACTAAATCCTTCAAAAATATCCGGAAATTGTGGAAGACTTATGTGTTGTTTAAAATATGAACAAGATGTTTATGAAGATAAACTAAAAAGACTTCCAAAAATAGGAGCAATTGTAAAAACAGAAGATGGCGAGGGAATTGTAGATTCAATAGAAACCTTAAAAGAAACTATTAGAGTTAAATTTAAGGATGGAGATGAAACTTTTTACAAAAAATACCCAGCATCAGATATAAAAATAATTAAAAATATTGGAAAAGAAGAAATGGACCCAGAAGAAAGTGAGCATTTAGAAGAGCTTGAAGAACTAGAAAAATTAGATAAGTTAGATAAAGAAAATGAAGAAGATATATAAATGTAAAATAGAAATGTAGTAGCGAAAGGTGGTGAAAAATATGGCATATAAAATTTCAGATGCTTGTATATCATGTGGAGCTTGCGCAGCAAACTGCCCAGTATCTTGTATTTCACAAGGAGAAGGAAAATATGTTATAGATGAAAATACATGTATATCATGTGGAACTTGCGCAGGAATTTGTCCAGTAAGCGCTCCAAATCCAGCTGAGTAATAAAGCACAAATACATAGATTACAAAAAATGGGAAAATGATAATTTTAAATTGACAAAAGTACTAAAAAATAGTATAATGTATATACTATTAAAGAATAGCTATTTAATAATTCGAGCATTTCGCAGCTCAAAAAAATAGCGAACAATATATTCGAGCGTTTCGCGGCTTAAAAAAAACAGCGAACAATATATTCGAGCATTTCGCAGCTCAAAAAAATAGCGAGTTTTAATTTAGGGGTTAAAATTTTAATTTTAGCCCCTAATTTTTTGTTAAGGAGGAAAACATGAAATTAAAATTTTATGAAGTAGATGGAAAATATATACAATATATAAAAGAAAACGGAGATAGTAAAATTCCAAACATTGATTATGAAAAACATAAAAAATTTTTCTGTGGCATAGTTCTTACTATAAATAATTTTAATTATTTCGCACCAGTTTCTTCGTATAATAAAAAGGTAAATACTAATTTTTTAATAAAAGATAAAGACATTATAACGAAACAATTAAAACCAATAGCTTCACTTAGATTTTCGTTTATGTTTCCATGTCCAATTGAATATCTAAGTGAAAAAGATTTCTCTAAAGAAGATAAAAAATATCAAATTTTATTAAGAAAAGAACTACACTATTGTAATATAAATAGAGAAAAAATTAGAAAAATGGCAAATCAAGTATATAATCTAGGGTTAAACGAAAAAAGTAGAAAAAAATTCAATATATGCAATTTTAAATTATTAGAAGAAAAGTGTTTAGAATATACTGAGTTAAAATAAAAATAAATTGCTAATTTAGCTTATTTGTGCTAAAATGATAACAAAAGTTAAAAAGATGGAGGAAAATTATGAATAGAGAAACTGCTATAAATTTATTAAAAAAATATAATAAAGACGAGTTTCACTTAAGGCACGCACTCACAGTAGAGCAAGTCATGAGGTATTTTGCAAAAGAAAACGGATATGATGAAAATTTTTGGGGAATAGTTGGTTTGTTACATGATGTTGATTATGAAAAATATCCTGAAGAACATTGTAAAAAAGCACCAGAACTATTGAAAGAAATAGATGCAAGCAATGAGATGGTTCATGCAATTTGTAGTCATGGATATGGTATTTGCTCAGATGTAAAACCAGAACATGAAATGGAAAAAATACTATTTGCCACAGATGAGTTAACAGGCTTAATATGGGCAGCAGCCAAAATGCGTCCATCTCAAAGCACAAAGGACATGGAGGTTTCTAGCTTAAAAAAGAAATTTAAAGATAAAAAATTTGCAGCAGGCTGTTCTAGAGATGTAATAATTAAAGGATCAGAGCAGTTAGGATGGAAACTAAATGATTTATTTGATAAAACCATTTTGGCAATGCGAAATGGAGAGGACAAAATAGAAGAAGAGTTAAAAAATATAGTAGAGGAATAGCAAATGTTAAATCAATTTTCAAGAACAGAATTACTGATAGGAAATAAGGCCTTAAAAAAACTATCTAAAGCAAAAGTTGCAGTATTTGGAATAGGCGGCGTAGGCTCTTTTGTTGTAGAAGGTTTAGTAAGGGCAGGAGTAGAAAACTTTATAATAGTAGATAACGATAAAGTAGATATAACTAACTTAAATAGACAATTAATTGCAACTACAAAAGCCATAGGAAAGAGCAAAGTAGAAGTAGCAAGAGAAAGAATACTTGCAATAAATCCAAATGCAAATGTTCAAACTTATCAAGAATTTTTTATGCCAAATACTAAAGGAATATTAGATAATACAGTAAGTTATATTGTAGATGCAGTAGATACTGTTACAGCAAAAATAGAACTAGTAATAAGAGCAAACAAACTAAACATACCAATAATATCAAGTATGGGAACAGGAAATAAACTAGACCCTACAAAATTTGAGGTAACAGACATATACAAAACAAGTATATGCCCTTTAGCAAAAATAATGAGAAAAGAATTGCGAGCAAGAGGAATTAAAAAGCTAAAAGTAGTTTACTCAAAAGAAGAACCAATTAAAATAAATAATGAAGCAAAAAATGATAGTGAACATAGTATTTTTGAAGATTCTCCTAACATAAATGAAAAATGTAAGGGCAAAACTAATGTGCCAGGTAGCATTTCGTTTGTTCCTTCAGTAGCAGGACTTATTATTGCAGGAGAAGTTATAAAAGATATTATTAGTTGAAAAATAATTACAATTTTGGCTGCGTCAAATTTCATTAAAACGTGTTTACATACAAAAAGTATGTGCACTTGCCTTTTTAATAAAATTTTCCTTGCCAAAATTTAATTCTTTTCCAACTAGATTTGTGCTTATTAAGAAAGGAATGAAATTAAATAATGGGCAGAAAACTCGAAGAATTACAAGAATATGAACAAATAGAAAGAGGACTTAGTACAAGTTATAGAAAGAAAATTTGGACAAAATTTGTTAAAGGCATAAAAGAATTTGACATGGTGCAAGAAGGAGACAAAATTGCAGTTTGCATATCAGGTGGAAAAGACTCAATGCTTATGGCAAAATGTTTTCAAGAGCTAAAAAAACATCGCAAAATGAATTTTGAAGTGGTGTTTTTAAGCATGAACCCAGGCTATAACGAAAAAAATAAGCAAAAAATACTTTCTAATGCTAAACGTTTAAATATACCGCTTACAATGTTTGAGACAAATATTTTTGAAGCAGTGGAAAACATAGATGACCATCCTTGCTACATATGTGCTAGAATGAGAAGAGGGTATTTATATAACAAAGCACAAGAACTTGGTTGTAATAAAATTGCATTAGGGCATCATTTTGATGATGTAATAGAAACAATACTTATGGGAATGTTATATGGTGCGCAAGTACAAACAATGATGCCAAAAGTAAAAAGTACATCACACCCGGGAATGGAGTTAATAAGACCACTTTACTATGTAAAAGAAGAAGATATTATTAGTTGGAAGAAAAAATACGGATTAGAATTTATTGCATGTGCATGCAAAATTACTGAAAAAAATGCTGATAACACCGATGAAGATGGCTCAAAAAGGGAAGAAGTAAAAAAACTAATAAAACTTTTAAGAAAAAAATATGAAAAAATAGATATGAATATTTTCAAAAGTGTTCAAAACGTTAATTTAGACACAATAATTTCATATCATAAAAAAGACGAATATCACCATTTTTTAGATGATTATAATAAAAAATAATTTAAGGAGGCAAATATTTTGAAAAAGATAATTTTAGCAGTTGATGGTATGACATGTTCAGCTTGCTCAAATGGCTTAGAAAAATATTTAAATAAACAAAAAGGAATAAAAAGTGCAGTAGTTAATCTTGTAATGGCAAATACTACTATAGAATATGACGAAAAAGTTTTAAAAGTACAAGATTTAGAGGAGTTTATTAAACAAGCAGGCTTTAAAAGCTTAGGAGAGTTTAAAGAAATAAAAGAGCAAAGCAAAAGCAAAAAAGAAATGATAAAATTTATTATATTTACAGTTTTAGCAATTATTCTTATGTACATTTCTATGGGGCATATGATAGGACTTAAAGCCATTCCATTTTTAGACCCACATACAAATCCTACAAATTATGTTATAAGTTTGGCTTTATTAACAATAGCATTTTTATGGTATGGATTTGATATTTTAAAAAATGGTTATAAAAATTTAATACATGGAACACCAAACATGGACACATTAGTAGGAATAGGTGTTTTAGCAAGCCTAGGTTATAGCCTGTATAATATGTACCTAGTATTTAAACGGAAATCATCATGAAGTTATGAATTTATATTTTGAATCTGCAGCAATTGTTATTTACTTTATAAAATTAGGTAGATACATAGATGGAATTAGCAAAGACAAAACCAAAGAGGCAATACAAAAATTAGTAAAAATTACACCAAATTCAGCAGTTATAAAAGTAGATGGAAAAGAAAGAGAAGTTACAATAGATGAAATAAAAAAAGGAGATATAGTAATATCAAAACCTGGTGAAAAAATCGCAGTAGATGGTGAGGTGGTGCTTGGAAATGCTTATGTAGATGAATCTTTTATTACAGGAGAAAGTAAGCCCGTAAAAAAGGAAATTGGAAATAAAGTAATTGCAGGAAGTATAAATTATAACGGATATATAGAATATAGAGCAGAAAAAATAGGAAAAGAATCTACAATATCTCAAATAGTAAGGCTAGTAGTAGAAGCAGCTGGAACGAAAGCTCCTATTGCAAAAGTAGCAGATAAAGTATCTGGAATATTTGTACCTGCAGTAATTGCAATTGCAGTTATAACATTCATAGTTTACTTACTAATAGGCCAAGGCTTGCCAGTAGCTATTATAACATTTGTTACAGTTTTAGTAGTTGCCTGCCCATGTAGCTTGGGTCTTGCTACGCCACTTGCAATTGTTGTGTCAGAAGGCTTGTGTGCACGGAAAAGGAATATTAGTAAAAAAAAGTGAAATTCTAGAAAATGCACAAAAGGTAAACACTATTGTGTTTGATAAAACAGGAACTCTAACTTATGGAACTTTAAAAATATCAAAAGTAATAAATTATTCAAAGATGGAAGAAAAAGAGTTGTTACAATTAGTAGGAAGTATAGAGGCAAAATCTACTCATCCAATTGCAAAGGCATTTACAAGCTATTTAGAAGAAAACAAAATACAAGCTTTAGAAGTAAATAATTTTGAAAACATTTCGGGTTTAGGAATTAAAGCCAACATAGAAAATGACGAAATTTTACTTGGAAACTCTAAAATGCTAGAAAATTATAGAATACAAAATAATCATTTAGATGATGAAAAAAGCCTATCTGAAATGGGAAATAGCATAGTTTATGTAGTTAAAAATAAAGAAATAATTGCAATTATAGGAATAAATGACATAGTAAGAGAAAACGCAAAAGAAGTAATTTCTATATTAAACAAAAACAATATTCAAACAATTATGCTTACAGGGGACAATATTAAAACAGCCGAAAAAATTGCAAAAGATATAGGAATTACAAAAGTAATTGCAAATGTTTTACCAAGTGAAAAAGCACAAATGATAAAAAACTTAAAAAATGAAAACAATTTTGTAATGATGTGTGGAGACGGAATAAATGATAGCCCTGCATTAAGTTTAAGTGATATTGGTGTTAGCATAAGTTCAGGAACCGATATAGCAATGGACTCAGCTGACGTAATACTTACTAAAAATGATTTAACAAGTATAATAAACTTAATTAATATAAGCAAAAAAACAGTTAGAAATATTAAACAAAATCTATTTTGGGCATTCTTTTATAACTTACTAATGATACCAATAGCAATAGGAGTTTTAAAACCAATTGGAATTTCAATAAATCCAATGATAGCAAGTTTAGCAATGGTATTAAGTAGTATTACAGTTATTTTAAATGCATTAAGATTAAAAAGAATAAAAGACATGGTATAATAAAAATTAAAAAATAGAGACTACTTCAAACTGCCAAACTTTTTGGACTTAGTTTGAACATAGTCTCTAAAAATTACTACAATTTTTATTCTTTATTACTCATTTCTTCTAATGCTAAAAGTTCGTTCCAACGTCTATCAACTTCTTTTTGGAATTCTTCAATCATCCACTCATTTCCAGGTTTAAACATGTGTTTAAATCTCTTTTGAGGTCTTAAAAATTCTTCAATTGGTAACTTTTTAGCAGGTTTATATGTAATTTTATATTTTCCATCTACTACTTCATATAAAGGCCAATAGCAAGTTTCTACAGCTAACTTATTAATTTCCATTAACATATCTGTAGGGTAACCCCAACCTCTTGGACAAGGAGATAGAACATTTAAAAAACATGGACCTTCTGTATATATTGCTTTTTCAGCTTTTTCATATAAATCTTTAAAATTCGTATAAGCAATAGTTTGAGCAACATAAGGTAAGTGGTGTGAAGCCATAACCTCTGTTAAATCTTTTCTAGATTGCATTTTTCCTGGTATAACACTTCCAGCAGGAGAAGTTGTTGTATCTGCAAATTTTGGTGTTGCAGAAGAACGCTGAATACCAGTATTCATATATGCACCATTATCATAACATACATAAACCATGTCATGACCTCTTTCCATAGCTCCAGAAAGAGCTTGAATACCTATATCATAAGTACCACCATCACCACCAAAAGTAATAAACTTTGTGGTTTTATCTTGAGGTAATTTACCTTGTCTTTTTAAAGATTTATAAGCAGCTTCAACACCAGAACAGGTAGAAGCAGCATTTTCAAATGCAGTATGTATAAAAGAATCAGTCCAAGCAGTATATGGGTATATAAAAGTTGAAACCTCCATACAACCAGTAGCATTACTAATAACTGCATGATCTTCAGGTTTTAGAGCTCTTAAAACCATTCTTGCAATAGGTGGAGCACCACAACCAGCACACATTCTATGACCACCAGTAAATCTAGATGGCTTATTTGCCATAACTTCTTTTAAATTATATGCCATTTTAATTTCCTCCTCTCCTTATTTTCTTAGTCCTACATAACGATAAGGATTATCAATATTTCCTGTTTTTGCAATATCTTCAAGTGCAGTATATATTTCTTCAATATCTTTAGAAGTAGTATCTCTACCACCAATACCATATATATAGTTAACAGTTGGTACTTGCTTCTTTGCAGTATACATACTAGCTGTAACATCTTCAAATAAAGCTCCACCAGCACCATTTAGAGAATCTGCTTTATCCATAACAGCTAAAGCTTTTAAATTTCCAAGAGCTTCAGGTAGTTCATCAGCAGGGAAAGGTCTAAATACACGAATTTTAACCATACCAGCTTTAACTCCTTTTTCTCTTAAACTATCTACAACTGTTTTTGTAGTTCCAGCAGTTGAATTCATGCAAACAATACCAATTTCTGCATCTTCCATTTTATATTCTTCAAAAAATGAATATTTTCTACCAGTCATTTTTTCAAAATCTTTTGCAACTTCAAGAATTACTTTTTTTGCATTTCTCATAGCTTCTGCTTGTTGGAATTTGTGCTCAAATAAATATGTTTGAACATCTAATGGACCAATTGCAATAGGTTCTTTATCATTTAACAAATAATGCTCTGGTTTATATGTTCCAACAAATTCTTTAACTTTATTATCTTCAATAAGTTCTATATTTTCAATAGAATGTGAAGTAATAAATCCATCTTGACATACCATTAAAGGTAATAAAACATCTTTATTTTCTGCAATACGGTGTGCCATAACTAAATTATCATAAGCCTCTTGGTTGTTTTCAGAAAATAGCATAATCCAACCACTATCACGAACTCCCATTGCATCTGAATGGTCATTGTGTATATTTAAAGGACCAGAAACAGCACGATTAACTAAACTCATAACAATAGGAAGTCTTAAACTTGAAGCAATATATATCATTTCCCACATATATGATAGTCCATTAGCAGAAGTAGCTGTCATTGCTCTTGAACCTGCAGCTTCTGCACCAACACAAGCACTCATTGCACTGTGTTCACTTTCTACAGCAACAAACTCAGTATCAACTGCTCCATTGCTAACAAAAGTAGAAAAATACTGTGGTATTTCTGTAGAAGGTGTAATAGGAAATGCAGCAACAACGTCAGGGTTAATTTGTTTCATAGCAATAGCTGCAGCTTCATTTCCACTTAATCTTTCTCTAATTCCCATAATTTTGTTCTATACTAGAAAAACTAGCATATCTCCTTTCTAAAAAATATTATTCCTCATTAACCATTTCAATTGCATTAAAAGGGCATACCTTTGCACATACACCACATCCTTTGCAATAATCAAAATCAAAATCTTCACGCTTTCCTTCTTTATTTACAGGAATAGCATCCTCAGGGCAAACAGGAAAACATAAACCACATTGTGTACATTTTTCACTTTTATAAATTGGTTTAATACTTCTCCAGTCACCAGTTTTAAATTCTAAAGCATTACCAGCTTCATAAATATTTCCGCCTATTGTCATTTTAGATGCTGGGGTATCTTTATTAATATTTGTAGACATTTTTTATATCTCCTTTCTTTGTATATGAAATTAAATGTAATATTTTATATCTTTTTAATTTCCTGTAATGCAAGCTCTAACGCTTTCATATTTCCTTCAATTACTTCAGGTTTTTTAGCAAATTTATGTGCAAAAGAACCTTTCATGTCTTGCAAAAAGTTTTCATCACTCATAATTCCAGAAACCTTAACAATAGCTGCTAGCATAGGAGTGTTTGGGAAATATTTTCCAAGAGCTTCTATAGATATTTTTCTTGCATCAATAGTGTAAATATCGCCATTATAATTAGGCAATAACTTCTTTATTTCATCTTTAGATTTTGTGGTGTTAATAACAATAGCACCATCTTCTTTTAAGCCAGCAGTTACATTTACACTTTCTAATAAAGTATCATCTACAACAACTACGTAATCTGGTTCGTAAATGTTACTATGAATACGAATTGGCTCATTACTAATACGGTTATATGCAGTAATAGGAGCACCCATTCTTTCAGGGCCATATTCAGGAAAACCTTGAATATATTTTCCAGTATTAAAAGCAGCATCTGCTAGTAAAAGTGAAGCTGTTTTAGCACCTTGACCGCCTCTACCATGCCATCTAATTTCAATTAAATCCTTCATTTAAAAGCATACCTCCTTTAGATTTTTTACAAATTTATTTTATTCTTAAATATATTTGATGTCAAGCATTATAATATATATTTTTAATTGTAAAATAATTGACAATAAATTTATTTTAAATTATTATATAAATAATAGAATTAAAATAAAAAACATGGAAAAAATATCTTTTATAAGAGGAGATTAAAATGAAAAAATGGTATAAAAACGAAAAAGGAGCTATGACAGTATATGCTATAGTTACAATATTAAGCTTTATATTTATTTTAACAGCATTTTTTTTAATGTCTACCACTATAAGAAAAGGACAACTAAAAACAATGCCAAAAATAAAAGAAGTTTATGAAAAAGATTTAAGTCATAAATATGAAATTTATGAAGCAGAAGTAGAAAAAAGAAGAGACAAAGTAGCACCAACAGCAACTATAACTTTAAGTTCGCAAGCATCAAAAGTAGGAGAAAACATCACTGCAACAATAGAACTATCAGATAATAAAAATAGATTAGATTTTAATAAATGTGGATATGTATGTAATGAAAGTAGTATCAATGTAGGAAAAACTATTTCTTCATATATAGGAGGTAGTCTTACAAGTGAATCGAATAGTGTAACATTATCATTCCCAACCCCAGGAACATATTATTTACATGTTTTAGTTTCAGATATGGACAAAAACTCTGCGGAAGAAATAAGTGGAGCAATAACAGTAACACAATAATTGCAATATTTTTTCGTCATAAACATTGATTTTTATACTGTTTTTGTATATAATATATTAGATTTTAAAATTGCATTTAAAAGTAAAAATTGCTACCCAATTTAAGGAGGAAAAAACATGGGAGAAGTTATTGTTATCACATCAGGAAAAGGGGGAGTAGGAAAAACTACTACTACAGCAAATGTTGGTTCAGCTTTAGCCTTAAGAGGTAAAAAGGTAGTTTTAATAGATACAGATATCGGACTAAGAAACCTTGACGTAGTAATGGGCTTAGAAAACAGAATTGTATACGACATAGTAGACGTAGTTGAAGAAAAGTGCAAACTAAGACAAGCACTTATTAAGGACAAGCGTTTTGAAGAACTATTCTTACTTCCAGCAGCTCAAACAAGAGATAAAAGTGCAGTAAATGAAGAACAAATGAAAGAACTAGTAGAAAAATTAAAAGAAGAATTTGATTATATCTTAATTGACTGTCCTGCAGGAATAGAGCAAGGCTTTAAAAATGCAATAGCTGGGGCAAACAGAGCAATTGTTGTTACAACAGCAGAAATATCTGCAATTAGAGATGCAGATAGAATTATAGGTCTGCTAGAAGCATCTAACATAAAAAACCCTGAACTTGTTATTAACCGTTTAAGAATGAACATGGTTAAAAAAGGTGAAATGATGGACGTAGATGATATAGTTGACTTATTATCAATAGACTTAATTGGTGTAGTGCCAGATGATGAATATATCATTACACAAACTAACAAAGGAGAACCAGTAGTAACAAATCATAAAGCGCCATCTGGAAAAGCATACATAGAAATTGCTAGTAGGATACTAGGTGAAAACATAGAGATTACCATTCCAGGAGAAAAAGAAGGATTTTTTACTAAATTAAAACATTTCTTTAAAAGAAAATAAAATCACTACTACGGAGGTAAGTTATGTTTGAAAACATTATCAATTTCTTTAAAAAACTTAGTAAAAAAAATAAGCCAAAAGAAAGTTCAGCTGCAGCGAAAGAAAGACTACATTTGGTTCTAATGCAAGATAGAGCAAATGTATCTGCTGACTTTTTAGAACTTATGAGACAAGAAATTATTGAAGTAATTAAAAAATATATTGACATAGATGAAAAAGCCATAGACGTTAAATTAACAAATAAAACAAACGAAGATGGTACAGTTGGTGCACCAGCATTATATGCCAATATACCAATTATTACAATAAAAAATGATGCTAGAAAATTAAATGTAGAAAAGCCAAAACAAGAAGATAAAAAAGAAATAAAAAAATCAAGTGAGCAAAAAGAGGAAGAACCTAAGAAACAAGAAAATAACCAAAAAGAAAATAACGAACAAGCAAATAAGCAAGCAGAAAACAGCGAGAATAAAGATGCTGAAAATCTAGAATCAAAAGAAACAAAACCTAGCGAAGAAAATAAAGAAGATTCAAATAAAAATAGCGAGGAAGCTAAAGTAGAAGAAGCACCAAATGTAGAAAACGAAAAAGAACAGGAAGAACCAAAACCAGAAAATGAAGAAAGCAAAGAAACCGAGCAAACTAAAGAACAACCTGAAAGTGTAAAGCAAGAGGCACAAGCAAATTCATAAAAATGGGGTTTGGATTATGAAAAATAAAATACTACGTAATATTGAGTGGGAAATTTTAGTATGCACCATATTGCTACTAGCAATTGGATTAGTTGCACTATTTTCTTCCACTCAAAATTCTAATTATGATGAATTAAAAAAACAAATATTATGGCTTGTTATTAGTATTCCTGCCATGATTGTAGTTATACTAATTGACTATGAGCTATTTAACAAAATATCGCCAGTAATTTATGGAATAACAATAGTAGCACTTATAGCAGTTTTATTTACAGAGCCAATAAATGGTGCATCATGCTGGTTTAGCATAGGTAACTTTACTATACAGCCATCAGAATTTGCAAAAATTACAACTGTTTTATTTTTAGCACAAGTAATAGTTAAACTTCAGAAAAATGATAAAGATGAAATAAATCGTTTTTGGAAACTATTAGTAGCATGCTCAGTAGTAATTGTTCCAGTATTTTTACTAATATTAGAACCGGACTATGGAACGGCAATTGCCTTTATTTCGGCACTAGTATTTATGCTATTTGCGGCAGGAATTAGAAAAAGGTATATTATAACAGCAATATTGCTTGTAGTTATTTTAGTACCACTTGCATACTTTTTTATACTTCCAGAACACGCAAAAACTAGAATAGACGTATATTTAAACCCTAATATAGACCCTCGTGGAGCAGGGTATAACATACTACAATCTAAACTTGCAATAGGTGCAGGAGAAGCCTTTGGAATGGGCTTACTAAAAGGAAATCAAACACAACTAGGTTATTTGTACCCGAAAACCACAGACTTTATATTTGCAGTTATTGGGGAAGAAATGGGATTTGTAGTTGCAGGTTTTGTAATTTTATTAAACATTGTTCTAATTACAAAAGCAGTACATGTAGCAAAAACTGCAAAAAATGATTTGGGTTCATATACAGCCATGGGAATTGCAGGAATATTCTTTTTCCACATGGTAGAAAACATAGGAATGACAATGGGCTTAACACCAATTACAGGAGTTCCTCTTCCATTTGTAAGCTACGGTGGTAGCTCACTTTTAACTAACTTAATTTTAATTGCTATTTTATTAAATATTAGTGGTCGTAGACAAAAAACTATATTTGCAAACTAAAAAATAAAGGAAAAAATATGTATTTACACGAATTAAAAATAGGAAATGTAACTTTAAAAAATAATATATTATTAGCACCAATGGCAGGAATAACAAACCTGCCATTTCGCAGTATATGCGAAGAATTTCGGACCTCGGTTTAGTTTGCACAGAAATGGTTAGCAGTAAAGGCCTTTTCTATAATGATAAAAAAACGCAAGAACTTTTAAATATGGAAGGTGAACCAAGACCGGTTGCGGCACAAATTTTTGGAAGTGATATAGAATCGCTTAGCTACTCTGCAAAACAGGTAAGCAAAATAGCAGATATAATAGATATAAACATGGGGTGCCCTGCTCCAAAAGTAGTAAAAAATGGAGATGGAAGCAAGTTAATGCTAAACTTAGAACTAGCATCAAATATCATAGAAGAAGTAGTAAAAGCATCAAGCATTCCTGTAACAGTAAAATTTAGAAAAGGCTGGGATAAAAATAATATTTCATGCGTAGAACTTGCAAAAATAGCAGAGGCAAAAGGAGCATCAGCAATTACAATACATGGCAGAACAAGAGAAGACTTTTTCTCAGGAGAGGTAGATTTACAAGCAATAAAAGAAGTAAAAAATGCAGTAAAAATACCTGTAATAGGAAATGGAGATATAAAGTCAGCTAAAGATGCTATAAAAATGTTTGAACAAACAAATGTAGATGCAGTCATGATAGGTAGGGGAGCCATAGGAAATCCATGGATTTTTAAAGAAATAAAAAACTACTTGCAAGGAGAGAAAAACGAAGAAGTATCAAACGAAGAAAGGCTTAGAGTCATTCTAAAACATATTGATTTTCAAGTAGATTATTTAGGTGAAAATACAGGAATAAAAGAACTAAGAAAACACATGAATTATTATTTAAAAAACTTACCAAATGTAGCAGTTATTAGACAAAAAATAAATCAAATAGATACAAAACAAGAATTGAAAAATTGCATTATAGAATATTTTTCTACCCTATAAATAGCAAGAATACTTTAAAAAAATATGAATATAGATTTAAAAGAATAGTTTATAAAAACTATTCTTTTTTTAAGTAAGCGAAAGGAAGGATTATATATGAAAAATAAAAAAATTATAAGTTTAATATTATTTAGCATTTTAATTATTTTAATAATAATTTATTTTTTTTATAAAAATACTAATAAAAATTTAAATATAGGGAACAATTTAAGTAACAAAACAAATCAAGAAATTGAGGAATATATTTTAAATATTAGCTCATACGAGGCAGATATTGAGGTAGAAGTACAAAGCAACAAAAATATTAATAAATATAAAATAAAGCAAACATACATAAGTCCAAATATTGAAAAACAAATTGTAGAAGAACCATCAAATATAAAAGGTTTAGAAACAGTATATGATGGAACAAATTTAAAAATAACAAATACAAAACTTAATTTAAGTACCGTTTATGAAAACTACCCATATATTTCAGATAATTTTTTATGGCTAAATTCTTTTATACAAGACTATAAAATTTCAAAAAATAAAAAAATGTACGAAGAACAAAATCAGCTTGTTATGGAAGTAACTTTAGAGTCAAATAACCCTTATGCCTCTTCTAAAAAACTATATATTAATAAAGACGAAAATAAAATTACAAAACTAGTTGTACAAGATAAGAACCAAAAGAACTTAGTTTACATATTATATAATGAGATAAAAATAAATAGTTTAGAAGAAGGGGAGGTATTAGCCTTTAAAATAAAAGAAATTTCTGCTAAACAATATTAAAAATAATATCTGCTCTTATATAACTATTGTTTTTATTGCTAATCCTTAAAATATATCAAAATAAAAAGCAAAAATAGGAGTGAAGAAAATGGTAGTAAAAAGAGGAGATATGTTTTATGCAGATTTAAGTCCGGTAGTTGGTTCTGAACAAGGTGGAGTAAGGCCAGTACTAATTATACAAAATGACATAGGAAATAAACATAGCCCAACTGTTATTGCAGCTGCAATAACATCTCAAATGGGAAAAAATAGATTACCAACACATATTGAAATAGAACCAAATAAAAGTGGGTTAAAGGCTGAATCTGTTGTTTTAACAGAACAAATTAGAACAATAGATAAAAGTAGACTAAAAGAAAAAATAGGGCATATTGATGATGAAAATATAATGTCAAAAATAAATAATGCCTTAGGAGTAAGCTTTGGAATAAACGAAGATTAAAACAAATGGGTTTATTAGAGTAAACCCATTTGTTTTTGTATTTTAAGCATATGAAATATTTTGCTTTTTACTAAAAATCTTTTATATAACTGCAATACGTACTATTTTTTTATTTTTTTAAATCTATGTATTGACATTTTATAATAAAATGTAGTAAAATAAATCTTGTCAGTTCAATAAAATTCATGGTATGTGTAATAAAACATAATTTGAATTTTAAACATATGCAGATGTGGCGGAACTGGCAGACGCACAGGACTTAAAATCCTGCGGACGAATAATCCGTGCCGGTTCGATTCCGGCCATCTGCACCAAAAAATGCTAAATTTTAACCAAATTTAGCATTTTTTATTTTTATTCAAAATCATTTAAAAGTATTGATACAACTTGGTTTTAAGAAATTTCATTATTCAAACTATTTTCAAAATTATTTAAAATTATTCATTATTTTTTTCACTTCTGCACACAATCTGCACACACGATTTGCACACAAAATAATCTTTGAAATAGTATTCAAATATAGTGTTACAAAAGTTGGCTAAAAATTTTCTTGCACACAAAAATAGAGTTGTTGCACACAACCCTATTTAACATTTTTTATAATTTTTCATGGTTAGATTTGTCTATAAATGAATTTACTAATCGCTTTAATCTTTCTTTTGAAAAATCAAATAATAAACTAACATATTCTAAAGTTTTATCAATATAATCTTTAAGTTTTATAACTTCAGTTTTTAAAGTTTTATTTTCTCTTTTTAGGTTATAATTCTCTACTTGTATTTTTTCAGCTCTATATATTGTATCGTCTACAATATGTTTAACTTTAGTATATCTTTTAGCAAGTGTATTATACTTACTAATTACTCGCTTATAATCTTTTTGCATAACCTCAATATCATCTGTTGTTTTCTCTTTCTCTAAATGTTCATTACTTTTAAACATTTCTTGAACTTCATAATTAGTAATTTGCTTTAATTTTTCTGTTTGTATATGTTTATTATCAGTTGTATTTCCTCTTTCTAAATCAAATCCAGATTTTATCATATATGAATAGAAGTTATCTTGTAGCCTTTTATAACTGTTTTTCCCTTTCCAATATTCACTACAAGCGATTTTATCAACTTCATTTCCGTATTTATCTTTAGTATGTACTACTGGAACAAATACTAAATGCATGTGTGGAGTACTTTCGTCATTATGTACTTTTGCAGACAAGATATATTGTTCTCTTAAATTTTTGTAATTTGCTACAAATTTATATGCAGTTTGAAAATATCTCTTTGTTTCTTTTTCTCCAATGCTATCAAAAAAATCTTTATCAGAAGTTATAATAAATTCACAAGCTATGTTACTAACGGATTTTATTTGACCTTTTAAATTATATTTTTCCTTTAATATTTTAAATGCTTTTTGATATGTTGTATTGCAAGTTTTAATTGAATAGTTTTTAGTAAAATTGTTTTTGTTAATATCTTTATTTGAATAATTAGTATTTTTTCTTTCTATATGCCTATATATTCCAGACAAGTTTTTTATTTTATAATTTGTATTTCTAATTATTGCATAACTCACTTTTTACTCCTTTCTAATCTTAAGAAATTTCTCCGAAGCTTTTTACTTATGTTATAATTCATATTATTAAGTCAAAAAAATAGGAACACTTTAGTGTTATAACATACTAGAACACTTTTAAAAAAGTGTTCTGTATGATTAGGGGCTTTGCCCCTAATGACCCCTATGCAAGATTTTTTAAAATTTTTTGCAATTATTTATTAGTAGTATGAATAAATACTACTATTACAAATAGCTTTTAAAAAATCTTGCTTGGAAAACCGATTGCCGGTTTTCCAAACCTTTCCTGCAATATTCATAAAATTGCTTAAATAAAATTTAATCAATTTTATGAATTTATCTTTCCAGTTCATGATTGTAAAAATCAGTACTTTTACCTTTGCAAAGTCCGTCTATAAATGCTTCTATTTCTGCCCAAGTCTTAAAACAACTCTTATCGTCAATAGAATACCAGTCTTTTCGTTTTGTATTCTTATTAATTACTGCAACTGCTTTATTATATATATAATCATTAGATATTTTCAAAAGTAATAACTCTTTTTCACTATCTCCTAACATATATTCATTTAGACCATTTATTCTTTTTATTATATCTGATTTACTCAATTCCTTTTTCCTCTCTTTCATTAGACATACTTTCTATTATATTATTATTTTTTGCAAGTAAATTTTCTGCACTTACAATTTCATTGTTCATATAATAGTTATTAACCTTTTCTAGTTCTGCCTCTTTATATTTATTGAAAACAGAAGTATATGTATTTAGTGTTATTGATACGTCAGAATGTCCCATTAACCTTTGCAGTGCAACAGCTCTCATCCCTGCTTCAATACATCTAGTTCCGTAAGTATGACGCAAACTATGTGAAGATATACCTTGTATGCTCATTTCTTTCATTAATTCTCTTAATCTTCTATTAGCATTTTCAGGTCTTACATAATTTTCGTTTTTATCTAAAAATAATTGTTTATCTTTGTTGTTTTCAGCTAATTTCATTTGATTTATTATTTCATTTCTTATAAAAACTGGTATTGGAACTTCTCTAATTCCTGCATAAGTTTTAGGCAAATATTTCATTATTATTCTACCAGCTTTATCTTTTGACAAAGTCTTATCAACTATAATCAAATTTCTATGTAAATTTATGTCTGTACTACGTAATGCTAAAGCCTCTCCTATACGAAGTCCTAAATACATTTGAATTAAATATAATACTTTAAATGGAACCTCTGCAATAGATGCACTTATTAAGTAATTAGTTAATTTTTGTTGTTCTTCAATTTCTAATGCTCTTACAGGTTTTCGTATTTGTGTGCTTTTCGGTCTTATTACTTCTAGCATAGGGTTTCTTACAATATATCCTTTATTTACAGCATCTCTAAATGCCTGTGAAAATTGTTCTTTTACTTTCTTAATAGTTGAGTTGCTATAATCTTTTAATGAATTCAAGTAATTTTGGATTTCATTACTTGTTATTTCATTAATGTTTTTCTTTGACATAGGACTTTTTTCAATTTTTTTTATACTTTCCATTATTCTTATATAACTTCTATCTCCTATTAAATTCATGTCTAATTTTCTTTGTAAATTTTCTCTCATAAGTTGATTTAATGGTATTCCATTATTTTTTATAAATAGTTCATTTCCTTTTTGGTATTGAATACTTGTCAAAAAATCTTTGGCTTCTTGTTCAGTTAAAAATGATTTTGTTTTTCTTGTTTCTTTTTGCGTATCTTTTTCATATATGTAATATGTGCAACGCCAACTTTTACGATTTTTGTCATAATAAATACTACCAACTTTTTCTTTTTTACTTTTTTCCATAATATCACCACCTAAACTCTTTTGTTCATTTTCCATATTAAATAAGCAAGTAACATTACTTGATTATTTTTTCCTATATTTATAGAGGGAAAATCTGCTCTTTTAAATGTTTTGTATGCTACAGTTTCGCAAATATTTAAATCATGCATAACATCTTTTACAGTAAGCATTATAAACGGATTTTTTACTCTCCTTATTGTGTCTATTGCCATCCTTTGTTCTGGTGTTAATATTTCTTTTGTTTCAATTACTATATTTTTTGTTTCTACATTTTGTATTTCACTTGATATTTTTTCAGATAAATTGTTTAATTCTTCCATAGTTTTTTCAACCTTTCTTATTTAATTTTCAATATTTTTAATAAAGTTTAAAATAGCATTTTGTATTGCTAAAATCATTTGCAATGCTTCAGTATTGTTTATATTTTGTCTTAAATTATTTGTAGTGGAAATTGTTTCATTATCTCCAATAGTTTTTTCTGCAATGAATTGTTTTCTTATTTTGTTAGTTTTACATTTCCTAATAGTATTAAGGTTATCATAATTAAAACTTGACCTTTTTAAAAATTCTATACATTTCATAGCTTGTTTTTTAGTTAATGATTTAAAAGTATCATTATCTTGACAAGAAATAATTATATTTCCCCTTATACTTTCTCCAATACTTAAAAATTTGCTATTTATATAAATGTTAGGTTTTAAATTTTTCCTATCTGCTTTACATATAATTGCTATATCTTCATAAGGAATTACAGTAATTTTTCCGTTTTAGTATTTTTTCAAATTCGCATATATCATTTTTTATCTTTTGAATTTTAGGTTCTTTTCCTACTTCTTGGTAAATAGCTATAATTTCATTATTATTCATTTAAGCCACCACCTTTATTACTTAGGTGTTCTAAATATGCTTGATATGCAGATTCATCTAGTTTTTTTAAATTTCTTTTATCATTTAAGTTAATTACATTTTTTATACTTAAATGATTTAGTCTAGCAAATTCTTTAAAATTGCTACTTTTTGATTTTTTAAATTTTCTTTTCATATTTCTTTATCTCCTTAAAAAATATTTAGATTACCGGTACTCTATTTGTATTATACTTTCTTTATGTTAACTAATCAAAAATAGTAAAATTGCATGATATGCAACAAAAATTACACCTCATGCAACTTTTGGACTAAAAATGATTATTTTTTTAGGGAAATATTTGAAAAAATGATATAAAACATAAAAATTCATAAAATGTTGCATTTTATGCAACATTTTGGAAACAAAAAAGAGAAGATTATTAAAATCCTCTCTTTTAGCCTTTTAACAGCCTCCGCCACCTCCGTGGATAAGCTACTTGTTTTCTCATAGCACATCTTCCTTTCTTTTTAGTCTCTATTTTTATTAGTACATAAAATACAAGAAAGTCCAATGTTGGAGGCTTTTGTATATATATAATTCGAGCCTAACCATAAGCTCGAATTACATTTTATGTAATAATCAAGCTTATTAAGCTAGGGTAAATTATATATAAATATATAAGGCTTTACCAAAAATAGGTATTAGATATATTATACCAATTTTTCAAGTAAAAATCAAATTTTATAAGGTCTGTAAATATAAACACACAATAAAAAATAATTGAAATTATTGTAAAATATTAGTAATTAAAGTATAATAAAAGCATCCTTTTCATAAAGGAAATCTTTAATGAAAGGGGTGATGCTATATGACTAATGCAGAACTAATCTTGAAGTTAGTTGAAATGCTTGTCGAATCTGAAAAGAAACAACAAACAATGAGAGCTAATGAAAAGAACGGTCAGAGCAAAGATTAGTACATAGCTAATCATAAAGGAGTAGTAACTTCCATTTACTACTCCTTTATTTTTTTGCAAAACAAAAGAGATGCCTTCTTCCATTGCATCTCTTTCTAACTATATGACTTCTGCAGAACTTTAGTCATTTTTAAGCTACCTATATTGTACTACGAAAAAGTAGAATTGTCAAATAATAATTCTTAAAATTATATTTTCACTTTCATTTTTTATATGTATTGATTTTAATATTTCTTTGTGTTATTTTTATATTAAATACAGGAGGTATATATTATGTCTGATTTTGATAGTAAAGATTTTGGAGAAAGACTAAAGACTTATAGACTTAAAAAAGGTTTAAGTCAAGAAAATATAGCTACTATTATAAATAAAACAAAAGCTACTGTTAGCAGATATGAAAGTGGAGAAGTTTTACCAGATGTTAAAGATATAAGTAAAATATGTGAAGCATTAGAAATATATGAAGCAGATTTATATGAAAATAATGTAGTAAGAACAATGCAAGATGATAAGTCTAAAAACCCATTTAATACAAATAAATTATATGTTTACTTTAACGCATATAATTTTAGAACCAAAAAATTTGCACCTGATAAATATATATTAGAACTAGAACAAAAACAAAATATTTGTAAGGCAAAGTTTGTAGATTATCATGACGGAAGAATATATACAGAAGGTTATTTAATAGGAAATGAAGAAATAGCATTTGCAGTAATGGAAAATTATAAGCCAACAAGTACAAGGGTAGATATTTCTGTCCTTGAAATAAATATTTGTAATGGTACAAATGGTTTAATGCTAGGTGGATACTTTGGAACAAATGCAAAATGTGAACCAAGTTTAAGAAAGTGTTACTTTTCAAAGAAAGACATTGAATTTACAAAAGAAATGATAGAAGATTTAAAATTAAATGAAAATGAAAAAGATATATTAAATAATCAAAATGCTTTATATTTAGATATATTTAATGTATAAAAATATTAAAAAAGGGACTTAAAAAAAAGTCCCTTTAATCTATTTTATCAAAAAAATCTTTTAAAAGTGTATTTGGAGTAACTTTAAAAACTTTTGAAAAACCAACTAATTCATAATCTTTTATTACTCTACTTCCGTTTTCTATTCTTTGAATAGAAGATTTTGGAATATCTATTCCTATAAGCATTAGTCTATTTGATAATTGGGATAAAGATAAATTGTTCTTTTCTCTATAATATCTAATTACATTTCCTATAACATTTAATTTTCCATTGTATTTACTACTATTTTTCATAAATATACTATCTCCAATTTTCTATAAATTATGGATTGATTTTATATTATATTTATGTTAAAATAGTTGCACAGGAGATACGAAATTTTATAAAAAATTTAATAAGG
>CANQRY010000011.1 GCA_947626335.1 uncultured Clostridia bacterium
TATAGATAGTTTCTTTCTATCTTCCTTTTATTATTTAGGTTTCTCAAAGGTTTATTGTTTACTTTTCAATGTGCTTTTTTGTTCAATTTTTTGAACTGAACGAATGTTATTTTACTACTTTCTAATACAAAAGTCAACACATTTTTCAAACTTTTTTAAATTTTTTAATTAAGTTTAAAATTTGCTTTGTAAAAGCAGCAAAAATAATAAACTAGTATTGATGTATTTCATTTAAAAATGTAATTTTTCTTTACTAATTTATCTTAAAACTTGTGCCCTCTTGTTTAGTAATAGTACTGATAATTATATTATCATATTGTTTTCATAATGTCAATACATTTTTGTTGTTTTTTGTATATTTTTTATGAAAACTTTTTTATGAATTCCAAGATGATTTTTATTTCTTGGCTCTTTTAATATAATAACATATTTTGTTATGTAAATCAAGTATTTTTTGTTGGTAATTTTAGGTATTTTTATTTAATAATTTTAAGCTTAAATTCTATATTTCAACTAATATTACATCATCTCCAATGCATTTGATGTTTTGCCACTGTATTACAATATCGTTATTTGCTGTAAACATACTAAGTAATTTATTGCTTCCTGGAACAATTATAGATGTTATAGTTCCGTTTTCTAAATCTGCACAAACATCTTGAACAAAACCGAAGTCTTTTTCCATCTTTAATATTTATAACTTCTTTATGTTTAAAATCCATTCCTCTTTGTCCCATATAGTCCTCCTTTTTTATATATTATATGCATGATGTATTAAAAGTTATTATTTTTTAATTTATATGTACTTTATTTTTATTTTAATAATTTATAGTAATTATTTAATTCATTTTGTCTAATTAAATTAGAAAACATTATTTTTTAAGATATCTAGTTTTATTTTGTAAATAAGTTTTTGTAATTCGAACCATAATATGACAGACTTTTTAAAATTAAAATAGTATTATTTAAATAACATCTATTAAAAGGAGTACTTTTATGACTATTTATTTAGATGTAGTAATGTTAGAAAACTTATGTATGAACTTTATTATTCTATTTGCAACAGGTTATATTATGAAAATAAATATGAATAAGTTAAGGCTTTTAGCATCTTCCTTACTTGGTAGTGTTTATTCTGTTGTTTCATATTTAGAAATTTTACCATTATATTCAAACTTTTTTATGAAAATACTTTTGTCTATTTTAATGGTTTATATTGCATTTAATAGTCATAGCTTAAAAAAACTTTGTAAACAGCTTGTTATTTTTTACCTAACTTCTTTTGTGTTTGGTGGATGTGCTTTTGCTTTGTTATATTTTATTAGACCTAAAGATATTTTAATGAAAAATGGCGTATACATTGGAACATATCCTATAAAAATAGCATTACTTGGAGGAATCGTTGGCTTTATTATTATATGTATAGCTTTTTGTATTGTAAAAACTAAACTTAAGAAAAAGGATATGCTTTATGAAATTACTATTAAAATGGAAGGAAAAACTCTATCTTTAAATGCAATGTTAGATACAGGAAATTTACTTAAGGAGCCAATTACTGGTATGCCTGTAATTGTAGTAGAAAAAGATGAGCTTTATTCTATAATACCAACTAATGTTTTAGAACATATAGAAGAACTTTTAGG
Organism: uncultured Clostridia bacterium; assembly: GCA_947626335.1. Taxonomy (GTDB): domain Bacteria; phylum Bacillota; class Clostridia; order TANB77; family CAG-508; genus CAG-273. The sequence continues at coordinate 1,644 of CANQRY010000011.1, forward strand.
AGGTGATAATTATAGTATTTGTGATAAAGTAGAAGAAAAAGAATATCTTACAAAATTTAGGGTAATTCCTTTCTCTTCTATAGGTAAACAAAACGGTCTTATGCTAGGTTTAAAAGCAGATGAAGTTGTAATTGAAAAAGAGGAATTTTTTATAGAAAGAGACGATGTAATTATTGGAATTTTTCCTCATAAACTTGGCAAAAGCAGTAACTATGCTGCTTTAATTGGAATGGACCTATTAGAAAGGAGTAAATCTAATGAACTTGTTACAAATTTTAAAGGATAGTATTAATACTTTATATGTAAGATATATTGGAAATGATGATATAGAAAATCTTCCAATTTACTATATAGGAGGAAGCCAAACTCTACCTCCGCCACTTACAAATGAAGAAGAAAATGAGGCTTTGGAAAAACTTGCAAATGGCGATAAAAGTATTAGACAAACTTTGGTAGAAAGAAATTTGAGATTAGTTGTATACATAGCTAAAAAGTTTGAAAATACTGGAGTTGGAATAGAAGATTTAATTTCAATTGGAACTATAGGACTTATGAAGGCAATAAATACTTTCAACACTGATAAAAAAATTAAGCTTGCAACTTATGCATCTCGTTGTATTGAAAATGAAATTTTAATGTTTTTGCGTAGAAGTAATAGAATGAAAACAGAGATTTCTATTGATGAGCCTTTAAATCAAGATGGAGATGGTAATGAACTTTTGCTTTCTGATATTTTAGGAACAGACCCAGACGTTACTTCTAGAAGAATTGAAGATGAGGTTGATAAAACTCTTTTAAGAAGTGCTATTGATAAGCTAAATAATAGAGAACGAAATATTATGGAGCTTAGATTTGGCTTTATTAGTGGAACTGAAAAAACTCAAAAAGAGGTAGCTGATATGCTTGGTATTTCTCAAAGTTACATATCTAGACTGGAGAAAAAAATTATAGGTAAAATGAAAAAAGATATTATAAGTAAAACAGGTTAAAGCTAGCAATGTCGAATATTAGCATACGATATTAGAATATTAAAAACTTCTTTTGGAAATAATTAAATTAACAGTTTATTTCTAAAAGGAGTTTTTATTTATGAATAAAGTTGAAATATCAGGTGTTAATACAGCTAAGCTTCCTTTACTTTCTTCAGAAGAAAAATTATTACTAATGAAAGAAATTAAAAATGGAAATGAAGACGCAAGGCAAAAATTCATTAATGGAAACTTAAGATTAGTACTTAGTATTATTAAAAGATTTAATAGTAAGGGCGAAAATTTAGATGATTTGTTTCAAGTAGGTTGTGTTGGATTAATTAAAGCAATAGATAATTTTGATTTAAGTCAAAATGTTCAGTTTTCAACATATGCTGTTCCTATGATTGTTGGTGAAATTAGAAGATATTTAAGAGATAATAATTCAATTCGTGTAAGTAGATCTGTTAGAGATTTAGCATATAAAGTAATTGGCATAAAAGATAAAATTTATAAAGAAGAACAACGCGAAGTAAGTATTGATGAAATTTCGAAAGAACTTGGTGTTAGCAGGGAAGACATTATTATGAGTTTAGATGCAATTCAAGAACCTATTTCTTTGCAAGAACCCGCTTATAGTGAAAACACTGAAAATATATATATTATGGATCAAGTAAGTGATAAAAAAAATACTGATGAGCTTTGGGCACAAAACCTTACAATTTCAGAAGCCATGAAAAAATTAAATGAAAAGGAAAAAATGATCATAAATAAACGTTTTTTTGAAGGCAGAACTCAAATGGAGGTTGCAGAAGAAATTGGAATTTCGCAAGCTCAAGTATCTAGGTTAGAAAGAACAGCTATTGGCCATATTAGAAGGATATATAAATAAAGGAAAAAGCTAGCTTACAAATAAGCTAGCTTTTGGTGATAAATAATTTTATTTATTTAACCCCTTTGCTTTTTCTTAAAAAGGTAGGAATTTCTAGATTGTCTTGTGAATTAGAGCTATCTGCTGATGTTGGAATAGAATCTAATTTTGTATTCCATGCTCTATCTATTATATCGCCTACTGAAACATTGCTTGATAGTGGACCTTCTTCTTTTTCAAATCCTGTTGCAATAACTGTAATTACTATATCTTCATCTAGGCTTTCATCAATTACTGCACCAAAGATAATATTTGCTTCTGGGTCAACACTTCTTTGTACTATTTCAGCTGCTGTGTTAACTTCATGTAATCCTAAGTTACGACCACCTGTAATATTGATAATAACTCCTCTTGCTCCCTCTATAGATGTTTCTAGAAGTGGGCTTTGAGTTGCTTGTTTTGCAGCATCCTCAGCTCTGCTTTCTCCTGAGGCTCTACCAATACCCATGTGTGCCATTCCTGTATTTAGCATTATAGTTTTAACATCTGCAAAATCTAGGTTAACTAATCCTGGAATTGCAATTAAGTCTGATATACCTTGAACACCTTGTCTTAGTACATCATCTGCCATTTTAAATGCTTCTACAATAGAAGTTTTGCGATCTATGATTTGTAGTAATTTGTCGTTTGGAATAACTACTAATGTATCTACTTTGCCTTTTAAACTTTCAATTCCTCTATCTGCTTGTGCTAATCTTTTCTTTCCTTCAAATGTAAATGGTTTGGTTACTACACCAATAGTTAAAATTCCCATTTCTTTTGCAGCAGCTGCTACGATTGGTGCTGCACCAGTTCCGGTTCCGCCACCCATTCCAGCAGTTACGAATACCATATCTGCTCCTCTTAATGCTTCTGCAATTTCGGTTTTGCTTTCTTCTGCAGCTTGTGCTCCAATATCTGGATTAGCTCCAGCTCCTAAACCTCTTGTAATTTTTTCTCCTATTTGTATTTTTGTTGCTGCTTTTGAAAGTAATAGAGCTTGTCTATCTGTATTTACTGCAATAAATTCTACGTTTTTAATTCCTGACTCTACCATTCTGTTTACAGCATTGTTTCCTGCACCACCTACACCAATTACTTTGATTGTAGCTGTTCCGTCTAACATTGTGTTTTCTTCAACATTACTATCCATTATCATAAAGCTTATCCTCCTATTTTTCCTTTCTTATGGTATTTTTAATACCTATATATTTTTAAAAAATTAAAATCATGAGTAAAAGAATTCTTTAATTCTTTCGAAAATTGTTTTTAAAATACTTTCGTTTGAATTTGAGTCTATATTACTTCCAACCGTTTTTGCAAATGGTCTTGACCCAATATATCTTACTAAGCTATATGCTGTTCTGTACTCTGGTCTTACTATACTAATTAGTCTGCCTGTAGCAATTTTTACTGGAATATTTAGGTTTATTTTTCCAGCTACATCGCTTTTACTAATATTTGTAATTCCTTGTCCTGTTAAAATAACATTATTAATTCTAGATTTAATACCTTGAAGTGTAATGTCTTTATTTACAAGTGAAAATATTTCTTCTATTCTTGCTTCTATTATTTCAATTAATTGTGAACTTTTAATTACTTTTTTACCATTATCATCCTTGCAAGTAGTAAGTAAAATTTCGTTATCATTATCAATGAATGATTTTAAAGCTAGTCCATATTGTTTTTTTAGTTTTTCTGCTTCTTCTTCAGAAATATTTAATACTAATGCAATATCACTTGTAATTGTGTCTCCACCTAAAGGAATTGTGTTTGTATATACAAAGTTTGAACCTTCAAAAACACCGATATCAGTATTTCCTGCACCTATATCTAATAACATAACATTATCATTTAGTTCATTAGTATCTAATGCTATACTTCTTTGTGCTAATGTTATAGGTACTAAGCCATCAATATCTAAATTTATTTTTCTAAAAATAGAAGCAATTTGTCTCATATAATCTTTATCTGCTAGAATTACTTGTGCTTTTAGAGTAAAGCTACCACTTAAATTTCCAATTGGATCTGAAACTGTTTTTCCATTTTCTAAAATAAATTGATTTTCTACAATGTCTATAATTTGTTTGTTTTCTGGTATATCAATGTCCTTTACTTGCATAATACTAGAGGCAACGTCTTTTGCAGAGATTCCTGCATATTTATCTTTTGCCTCTTTTGTGATACTATTTTGTACAATCGTAACATATTTACCTGGAATTGTTAAATATGCTGAATTTATTTTTAGTCCTGCTTCTGATTCTGCTTCTTGTATAGAATGTCCAATAACTTTAGCTATTTCATTTTCGTCTACGATTTTACCTCTTTGTATTCCGTGAACATTTATGACTAGAAGTACATATAACTTCGATTTGATTAAAATTGTTAACTTCTCCAATTACTAAACTAACTTTTGAAGTTCCAATGTCTATTCCTACTATTATATCTCCTATTGCCAAAGCTCTCATTCCTCCAATTTGCTTGCCTTTAATATTGTTTGTCATAAGTAAATTATTTTATTTAAGTAATTATTGCTTAAAGAATATTACATTTTGAGAAAAAAGTCAATAGGTTTGTAACAATTTTGTAACATTTTTGTAATATTGTTGAAATATAATTTTTTTTGTGTTTTTTTGTCGAATTTATTTGCTCGTTTCTTCAGTCTTTTCAGCGCTTTCCACTTGTTCATTTTCTTGCTTTTTGCTTGTCCATTTGCTTAAATAATAACGTCTAATAATTGCTAAATTGTTAAACATTCTTCCTACAAATACTACTATTGCTGCTAAGTAAATATCTACATTTAATTTTTCTCCTAAAAATGTAAGCAAAATAGATAAAATCGCATTTCCAAAAAATCCTGTTACAAAAACTTTTAAATCAAAATTCTTTTTTAGTGTTGCTGCAATTCCTCCAAATACTGAATCTAGTGCTGCTATTATAGCTATTGCTAAATAACCTGAGTATGTATATGGTACTAGTGGAGCATATATTCCTATTACAGCACCTAAAATACATCCTATTACAATTGCCATTAAAATCATATTAATTCTCTCCTTTATTCATATATTTTACTTCTCTATTATTTGTGTTTTTGTATATTTGAATATTATTTTTTGTTTCTATTTTTATTTCCATACCACGTGCTCTATTTCTATCAATATAACCACTATCTTTTAAGCTTAAACTACTTGATAAATATGTTTGGTTTCCGAATGGCTTTTACTACAAATGGAGCAGTTACTCTTTGCTCTCCAATAATTGTTAAACCATCCTGAGGCTGTGATATAGATGTATAGCTAAGTACACGTACATCATTTATTGAGATTGCTTCTGCACCAGCATATCTTAACTCGTTTACTAAGTCTATTAAATCATAGGTGTCTATTACATGACTATCTGTATTAGAAAGTGTAAGCTCAATTCCTTCTCCATATATGTTTGCTTTTCCGAGTTTCATATTTGATTCTTCTAAGTCTTTATCAATTAAGCTTGAAGTTGTTCCGCTGTTTTCAATAGTTTCTAAATATTCTGTTATACTTTTTTTGTTTGTTTGAAGTTGCTCTTCTGCTTCTTCATACTTTCCCTTCCATTCTGAAATTGCTGTTCTTAATTCTGTTTCTCTCATATTTTCAATTGCAGTAATATCAGTTTCTTCTACTGTTTTAAATTGCATAAACATTACTGCAAAAAGAATTATGCACATAGCAGATATAATAACATTTATTATTATGGCATTTTTACTTTCTTTTTTCAAAGATTTTTCACCTCTTTTATTCTTTTATTTTAATATACTTATAGCTAATTACACCATTATATGCTTCTACTGTAATATTATCTAACTGCTTTGTTTCTACATATACTCCATCTTTTTTCATAAAGTATAAATATCCACCTATTCTATTAAGAGAGCCTGAAAATAGCCCTGGTGAACCAATTGCTTTAATAGTAAAAGGTGATGTTATTTTTTGTCCATTTATTTTTATAACATTTCCCTCACATGTTATACTACTTGTTTGTATTACCCTTTGTCCATTAACAGAAATTGCTTCTGCCTGTGCATTATTTAATTCATTAATTACTTGTATTAAATCATCATTATGTACAAGCTGAGAACTTATGTCTAAAACCTCATTTCCTTCTGAAGTAAGACCTGTATTATTATCTGCTAAAGTTATTTCTATTCCTGGGCCTGTTACCTCTGTTAGACCTAGTAGCATATTGTTTTGGGTTATTTCTTGTTGTTTTGCCATAGATGTTGTATCATTTTGGGTTGCTTGTTTTCTAACTTCTTCAAGTGTTTTTGCCGATTCTGCTAACTCTAAATATGTATTGTCGTATTTTTCCTTCCATCTTAAAACTTCATCTCTTAAAGCATTTTCTTTTAAAGATGACGAAACTGTTTTATTGGTATTATCTACAGTTCTAAATTGTATTACTGTTGCAATAGTTAATGCAAAACACATTATTCCTAAAGTAATAGCTATATGTTTTTTATGCATATACTACCTCCTACTCTAAATTTTCTTTCTAAATATAGCTCCTTTGTTATTTAATTCTGTATTAACAAAGATTTCTCCTTCTATTCCTTTGTTTTCTTCTAAAATACTAATTATATATAGCATTTTTGTACTTAAATTTGAATTATCTCCCATATGTACTGTTTTCTTTTCAGATTTTAGTTCTAGTATGTAGTCCTGCTTGTCCTCAATGTTTATTGAAGTAATTAAATTTAAAATATCATTACTTTCTGCAGATTTTGTAATTTGCAAAGCTTGTTCTAGTCTTTGTAAGTCTTCTTCGCATAGCCTATTTCCTGGGTGAATGTCTTCTTCTTTTGTTAAGAAACCAGTAACAATTGGAACATCAAGCTTTGTTTGCGAAACTTCTAGTATGTAACCTTGATTATTTAAATATACGTATGCATTTGCAAATGTAAGCATGAAAGTAGTTACTCTTTCTTTTACATTTATTTGTATTTTATCTGGCAATTTTCTTTTTATTTCTACTGTGTCTATATATGCATTTTGTTTAATTGATTTTCTTACTTCATTATTTTGAACTTTAAAAGTATTTTCTTCTAAATTTATACCAGATAAACTTATAATTTCCTCTTTTGAAATTTTTTCGTTTCCTTCTACTATTATTTCTTTAATATTGAAAAATGGCGATAATAAGAAGTATATTCCTCCTCCTATTAAAATAGAGGCTAACACCAAATATTTAATTACTCTAAATACAGTTTTTCTCTTTTTTTGAGCAGTTTCTAGTTCTTTTTTTGTTTTGACATTTTTCTTTTTAGTTTTTTTGTTTTTAATAGTTTCATCTTCTATGCCTAGCTTAAGCTCAAATTCTTGATTATTATTTTTTTTACTTTTACTTGCAATTTTTTTATTTTTTTTGCTTCCTTTTCCCGCCTTTAATCTAACATTTTCATTTTGTTTTGCTTTGCTTTGTTTCTTTTTAGTTTTTCGTGGCGAAATACTTGGCTCTGGCAATGTTTTAATTCCTATAATAATTTCTTTATCTAAATCTAAAGTTTTTTTATCTTTAGTATTTTTTATTTTTTCTTTAGTTTTTCTTGCCATTTTACTGTTCACCTCTATCTTCTTTTATAATAATTTTTGCACCTAATTTGTTTAGCTTTTTATCTATATTTTCATAGCCTCTTAAAATATATTCTATGTTAGTTACTGTTGTAATGCCTTTTGCTGCAAGTCCTGCTAACACTAAACATGCTCCACCACGTAAATCTGTGCTTTTTACTTTTGCACCAGATAATTTTCTTACTCCTTTTATTACTGCAGTTTTACCTTCTATTGTAATTTTGGCTCCCATTTTTTTAAGTTCTGCAACATAGCGATATCGGTTTTCAAATATATTTTCAACAATAACTGATGTGCCTTTTGCAGTAGTTAAAGTACTTGCAAATATTGATTGCATATCTGTTGGAAAACCTGGGTATGGCATTGTTTTAATATCTACCGCTTTTAATTTTTTTGGTGCTTGCATATATATTTTTTTATTTTCTATTTTTATTTTACAACCGGCTTCTTCAAGCTTATTTATTAAAGGAGTTATATGCTCCGGGGTTTTATAATTTAAGCAAATATTTCCGCCAGTAATTGCTCCTGCACAAAGGAGAGTTCCTGCTTCAATTCTATCTTCCATTACAGTATAACTAATATCTTTTAGTTTTTGTATTCCTGTAATTTTAATAATATTTGTTCCTGCTCCTTCTATTTTAGCTCCCATTTTGTTTAGGCATTTTGCTAAATCTACAATTTCAGGTTCCATTGCTGCATTTGTAATTTGAGTTGTTCCTTCTGCATAAATACTAGCTAAAATTATATTTTCTGTTGCACCTACACTTGGAAAATCTAAATTTATATTTGCCCCTATTATTTTATCACATTTACAGGTAATAAATCCAGAGTCTTCTACAATATTTATTCCTAATTTTTGAAAAGCACTTAAATGTAAATCTATAGGCCTTGAACCAATATCACAGCCTCCTGGATATGAAAATTTTGCCTCTCTAAACCTTCCTATAATCGCTCCTGCTAATATAACAGTAGAACGCATTTGATTCATTAAATGCTCAGGTATATCTTTTTTCGTTATGTTTTTGCTATTAATTTCTATTTTACCATGATTCTTCTTTATTTTACAACCCAAATACTTTAAAATTTTTAAAGTTATTTGTGTATCATGTATATTAGGTATATTATATAGCCTTGTAATACCTGGATTTAATATAGTTGCTGCAATTATTGGCAAAGATGCATTTTTTGAACCAGATACTGTTACTTCTCCTTCTAATTTATTTCCTCCCTCTATTATGTAACTAGACATTTTAATATTCACCTTCCTTTTTTATTTTGCTATATATTATGTTTTCTTTCCATAAAAGGTGAATGTATAATTTTGCATATTAAAAGAGAATACATTTATTTATTTGTATTCTCTTTTTTCTTCTTTACTTTTTTCGTATCAGGATTACATTAAAATATATTATATTTCCTTATCTAAATTTAAATATATTTAAAATTCTATTTATAATCTTTTTAAAAATTGGTTCTTTGTATTCTACAATAGCTGTTTCTTCAATTTGCTCTTCATCCTTCTTTTGTGAATTTCTATTTTTAAATAAATTGTCTACATTGTATTTAATTCTGTTCTCTTCCTCAATTTTGTTTTTAACTGTCTTTTCATAATTTAATATTTTTTCTTTTTGTGTAGGACTTGCCCAATAATCTCTAAATAAAATAGTTAAAATTGCTTTCGTTTCTTCTAACATAGTTTGTCCATCAAATGTGTCAACTGAAATATCATACTCATAATTTGTATCCATGTTATTATGAAAAAAGTCTATTGTTTCTTGTGGTATTTGAGAAACTAATTCTTGTGGAAATATCTTCAAGATCTCATATATTTCTTTATATGCACAAGCATTTCTATCTGTAATCCTGCTCATTTCCATCTTCTATTCCTCCTATTGATAATGTCTGCTCTTTAGTTTTAGCTCTTGGTAACAGGCTATCCATTTTTATTAATGTTTCAGGTGATACTGTTTGAATTGATTTTTTTAACCCAGCAATAGTACCTGTTTCAAAGCCTGCTGATAATAATGCTTGGTCAAAGGTTGATTTTGATTCATCTTGTGTTAAAGCTGTATCTGTAACTTCTTCTTGAATATGTTTGTCATCTTCTATTTCTCCCTGTCTTTCTTCTTGTATTCCTTCTCTACTCATATTTTCAGCAAGTTCTAATGTAGATTCTAACTCTTCAATTATTGCCCTATAACTTTCAACCCCATCAAAATGGTCTAATTTGCCATCTAAAAATTTTCTTACATTGAAAATGCCTGCATCGCCTAATCTATCTCCATAAATTTGATAAATTCTTTCAGAAAGATAGCTTTCTAAATAATCATTAGTAATATCATCAGTATAAAATTCACTTAACTCTTGTTCAACAGTAGCATTTGTTATAATACCATTTTCATTCTCATTATTTTTTTGTTCAACACCATCTTCTTTTTGAACTTGCGTTATATCAGTTTCTTCTAGTGGCGTTTTTTCTTGCATTTGTTGCATATCATCTAAATATTGCTTCAAATATTGTTCTGGAATATACCATAATATATTATTTCCACTTGTGTTTGTTATTTCATCAAAATCTCCATTTTTTACAAAGACAAGTTTGGTTCCTGCTGGCACAGCAGGATGTCTGCCCCCTTGATACATATAATATTTTGATACATCTTTTAGTTCATCTGGATTTAGCTTATCTCTTACTATTTTTCCATCTCCTAATCTTGGGTCTTTGTAAAAAAGTACTCTAATTTCAAATGCTTGTTGTTTTCCACCATATGCTTTAGCAGTAGTACTCCCTCTTCTTTCATAACTAAATTTGGCATCACTTCTTTCTACACAGCACAAAGGTCTTCCTTTCACTTCTCTGCCATTTACTACTCCGTTTCCTACCGTAAAATCATTACCTAATAATGAGGTATCCCATCTATCTAAACTTGAACCATGTGTCAAGAATGTCCAGCCTTCTGGTATAACAGGATTTTCATTTTCATCCACCTTAATTTCAATATTTTGTTGTCGTTCAAGCTCTTCATTATTAAAAACATTTTCGCTAATATCATCGTTTATATCATCAAAATCATCAAATCCTCCAACTTGCTGTGCTTCTTCTTGTGTCGCTCTCTGTTGTTCTAATGAACTTTTTCCTCCATTTTGCTTAAAATCATCATCTGGTCTTATTTTTCCGCCATCATTCATTTCTCTTCTTACTTCAAATCTTTTGTTAAATCTAGCCATTTTTCACTCCAATTACTATTTTTATAAATTTGGTTATTATATAACTTCTATTTTTATTATATTATATTGAAATAAATAAGTAAAGCACTTTTAGTATTTTACTTATTCTCTTTTTTCATGTTCTCTTAATTCTTAATATTGATGTAAATTTTATTATTTACCAGAATTTAGCTTTCTTATCTCTTTAGCATTTTTATTTAATACAACTTTTTTACCTGTTTCTTTTTCTAATTGTTCTTTTGCAATTCTTGCAATATTTCCACCTTTTACAACAGAATCTTCTGCTTCCTTAAATCCTTTTTTAGTTTTACTTTTAGATATTTCTGTAGAAGATGTTTCTGCTAACATATTTAGAACAAGTTCCATATTAGTCATATTATCTCGTAAATTCTCTTTTTTTAATCCTTTTAAGTTTTTATACTCTTTTACAGAATAGCCACTCCAAGCTCGTGTTAAAATATTTGTTAATATTGCAAAATCTTTGCCTGAGTCTATTCCCTTTGCTTTTAGTTCATCTGTAAATTCTTTTCTAATATCTATTGTTTTTAGTCTCTGATTTATCCATTCTTCTGAATATCCTTTTTTTCTGTATATGTCCAATGCTCTATTTATTGCAAGTTCTGGATCATATGCTTCATCTATTCTTTCTTTTCCCACTTGTGCTAACCATAGTTTAAATGGCTCTGCTTTTTTTGATGGAATTGATTGTATTAGTCTTAAAATTTGTTCAGTTGTCATTACATCTGTATCTCTCATTTTTCCATCAAATGCTCTCATTTTCAACTGGTTAGTGATACTAACCAGTTCACTTCCTTCTTCATTTAGTTTGTTTTTTAACCACTTCCAATAGTTTCTTGATTTTTGATAATCATTGTCTGTTAATACAGAAACTACATCAACAACAGAGAAATACCATTTTTCTTGGTCTTCATTCCATTTAACTCTAATCTTTTTGTTCTCAAATAATTTTAATTCATTATCTTGTCTCATTTTATACCTCTCTTTCTTAAGTTGTTCGTAAATTCTAAACAACTCAAAATTCATTTTATCTTTTATATTTATATCATTTTTGCAAACATTTTACAATAGTTTTTCGAAAATTTGTTTGTATTTTTTTCTGTTTCATTTAAAATAATATCAGTGACTACATGTTTATAATATGAGTGCTCAATAAAAAGGCGTATTGAGCACTTGGTATTTTTGTATATAGCCAAAAAAAGAAGAGAATCTGAAATTTCAAATTCTCTCCTTTTAAATTTCTAATTTTTCTTTTATTCCTTCTATATTTTCCATTGCTATTTTGTAGCCTTCTTCATAACAATAATTTATTTTCTTTATATCAAATATTGCGGTTGATGGAAGATATATATCTATTACATAATCGCTATTTTTAGCCTTTTTACTATCATTATTATCAAATATAATATCTACACTTCTAAACAATATATCTAATGCATATTTTGGGTTTTCTTCAGACTTACTTGGAAATTTTACTGCCAAGTTTTTATCTGCCCCTAATAACTTTAATTCTTCTGCTGGAAGATTATTTAATACTCCTCCATCTACAAATTTATAACCATTATACTCTAATGGTGCAAAAACGCCTGGATAGCTACAACTTGCTCTTACTGCTTTTCCAATTTCAATATTTGTGATGTATTTTGAATTTATGCTATTTTCTTCGTTTTTTATTTTTCTATTCGTAAATATGTATTCTTTTTTTGTTTTTATATCTACTGTTGGAATAGAAATTGGCATTTTAATATCTTTTATATATTTAATTCCTTTTAATTTTGCACATTCGCTTATAGCTTCTTCTATTGCTTTGCCTGAAATAAGTCCTCCACCTAATATACTTTTGGTAGTTTTTATATTTGAAAATATGTATTTAGCATCTGCCTTTAAAATGCTTTTTGCAAAGTACAAAAATAATTTTAACATTTCGTCTGAACTATAGCCCATTGCATACAAAGCTGTAACTACACTGCCAATGCTTGTCCCTGCTAACATAGAAACTTTAATATTATTTTTTTCTAATGCTTTTAAAACTCCAATATGAGCGGCTCCTTTTATTCCTCCACCTGAAAGTGCAAGCCCTATATTCATTTTTAATCACATCCTTCCTTTAGGCACAAATTTGGTTGGAAAAGAATTAAATTTTGGCTAGGAAAACGAGTTTAAAATTTATGAGGCGTACTTTTTGTACGTTGATTAAATTTTAAATGAAGTTTGACAACGCCAAAATTGTAATTATTTTTCAACCTTAATTCCTCCATAATTTATCTTCTTATTACTAACCTATCAATTTTAGAATGTATATATTTTTCTAGTTTAGTCATAAATTCTTCTGGCTTAATTTCTTTTTTAGCAACCATTTCTAAACCTTTTTCCCAGCTTGCTGTTAACTTTGGATTTAGCATATCTGGCATAGAATTATATATAACATCATAAATTTTTTCTCCCTTAATTGTAGGTGTAATTATTTGTGTTTTACTATTTATTACAATATACCCTATTCTTTCTAATTTTTTCATTATTTCTGCTCTTGTTGCACTTGTTCCTATTCCTGCACCTTTTATTTGCTCTCTTAATTCTTCATCTTCTATTAGCTTTCCTGCATTTTCCATAGCTAAAATCATTGAGCCTGAATTGTATCTACTAGGCGGAGTTGTTTCTGAAGTTTTAATTTCATAATTTATTACATTTATTTCTTCGCCTTTTTTTAAGCTTTTCAATATTTCCATGCTATTTTCTTCGGTTGATTCTTCTTTACTTTCTTTTTTATTTTTTGCAATTTCTAAATAGCCTAATTTTTCGCATACTTTTCCACTTGCAAAAAATTTTTCTTTTTCTACTTCAATTGTAACAGACACTTTGCTATATTCTGCAGGAGGATAAAATATACTTAAAAATCTTTTTACTATTACTTTATATATTTGTTTTTGCAAATCTGGCAATTTATCATAATTTTCAAATCCTTGACCTGTTGGAATTATTGCATAGTGATCTGTTATTTTGCTATCATTTACATATTTTGTTTTAGCTAAATTTGTAGAATATTTTTCATCTACCATTTTCTTTATATAGCCTTGAATTTCTTCATCTTTAAACCCTTTAACTAGTCCATTTAAGTTTTTAGATATAACTTTTGAAACAGCTGTTGATAAAACTCTTGCATCTGTTCTTGGATATGTAACTAGCTTTTTTTCATATAAATTTTGTATAATGTCTAAAGTTTCATCTGGCTTTATTTTAAATAGTTTAGTAGCTTCGTTTTGAATTTCTGCTAAATTAAAAAGAAGTGGTGCATTTTCTTTTGTTTTTGTTTTTTTAATTTCGCAAATTTTTGCTTTTTTATCTTTTAAAAAATCTATAAACCCTTTAGCATCATTTTCTTTTTTAAATCCTGATTCATTATATAGCTTTGGAGATTCAAAAAGGCTTGAACTCTCATTTACTTTCCACTCTGCTTTAAAAGGAGTTTCTTTTTCTCCAAAGTCTCCTATTATTTTATAATATGGTGTTTTAACAAAATTTTTAATTTCTCGCTCTCTTTCAACTACCATACCAAGTACACATGTCATTACTCTACCTACTGAAATAGATATTTTTTCTTCCCCTATGTCTTTTGCCATACGTCTTCCATAAATAATAGATAAAAGCCTAGAAAAGTTAATTCCTATTAAATAATCCTCTTTGGCTCTTAAATATGCACTATTACATAAGCTATCATATTCTTCTAAATTTTTTGCTTCATCTATTCCTCTTTTTATTTCTTCTTCTGTTTGTGAATCAATCCATACTCTTTTTCTTTGTTTTCCCTTTATTCCTATTTGATTTTCTACTAAACGGTAAATATATTCTCCTTCACGCCCAGAGTCTGTTGCAACATAAATACAGCCTACATCATCTCTTAGGAGTAGGCTTTTTACTATATTATACTGTTTTTCTACACTAGGTATTACTTCGTATTTATATTCTTTTGGCATAAATGGAAGTGTGTCTAGTCTCCAGAATTTTAAGTTTTCGTCATATTTTTCTGGATAGCTCATTGTTACTAAATGACCCACACACCAAGTAATAACCCAGTTATCGGATTCTATGTAACCATCTTTTCTTGTGCCTAAACACTTTAATACTTTTGCAAATTCCATTGCAACTGATGGTTTTTCTGTAATAAGTAAATTTTTTGACATAGCGTTCCTCTATTCGTACCAAACTATATCCATTTCAGAAGTAAAGTTTTGATTTCCATAAGCAAAAATTATATATAAATCTTCATTTGGTCCTAAAAAGTATGTTGATAAATTTTGAATTTGATATATTGCATTGTTTAAGTCTCTATTATATACTGTATATCCTGATTGTACTAATGTTTGCGCATTTTCTTGAGCCTTTTTTATAGTTTCATTTATTTTATTTTGGCAATCACTTTGAATTATATTTTTTTGTGCTAAAATATCTGAGGCTGCAACTTTTTCACCTGTTGCTATGTTATAATTATATGTTTGTACTATTATTCTTTGAGGATTATTTCCTTCTTTTAAGTTTGACTCTATTATTACTGACAAAATATCGCCATTTATATATGCTGCATAGCTTACAGTATAAATTGTTTTTAAAGATGCACCATTTAATATTTCTGATGCTTTATTAACAAATACACTTTGAGTAATATTATTAAAGCCTTCTGCTACTTCACCTGATAAATTTATTACTGGTATGTCAATTTTTATTTCATAGTTTTCTTTTTTATCTTCAATTGAAATTGCATTATATACTATTTCTTTTTCGGTATCTAACTTTTGCAAATTTGTTTCATCATATTCATTAGAATCAAATTGATTTGTAAGCAGACTAGAAAACTGCGTACTAAGTTCTTCTTGTGATAATTCTGTAACTGTGTTTTCATTGTTTTCAGAATTTAAATTTGGAATGATAATTTCACTTTTTTTTGCATCATTTACAAAAAATTGCGCATAAACTCCAGCTGCTACTGCAAATAAACAAAAAACACTAATTAAAATATATATTATTTTTGTATTTTTCATTATATAAATCTCCTCTTTTAAATCTATATATTATTTTACTCTATATTTTGGCAAAAATCAAGACTTTTAAAATGTAGGTTTATAGTATATATTTTCTTGACTTATATTTAATTTTGCTGTATTATATATGGTATGAAAATATTGATTTTTAAAGATTTTATATAAATAGAAATGGAGAAAGTAAAAACTTATGTTATGTTCAATTTGTAATAAAAAACCAGCTGTTGTTTTTGTAAATAAGCAAGATGAAAATGGCAATTCTAAAGTAGTTGGATATTGTGCTGATTGCGCTAAAGAAAAAGGTATTAATCCTATGGAAGCACTTTTAAAACAAACTAATTTATCTGAAAAAGATTTGACTAATATGACTAAGCAAATAGAAAACATAGTAAATAATATGGCAGAAAATATGGATATGGATAGCCTTTCTGAGCAAATGAATGATATGGATCCTGATGAACTAGAGGAAATTGGTAAAAATGGTGGTATTCAGTTTGGTGCTATTCCTATTGGTTCTATTTTCTCTGGTATGTTTGGAGCAAATTCAAATGATTCAAATAGCTCAGATAGCACTTATTCTGAGAAGAAAAAAGTTAAAATAGATAAAGAAAAGAAAAAAGAAAAAAAGAAAAAAGCACTAGATACTTATGGAACTAATTTAACATTTAAAGCAAAAAACAATAACTTAGATATGGTAATTGGAAGAGATAAAGAAATTGAAAGAATGATTCAAATTTTAAATCGTCGAAGTAAAAATAATCCATGTTTAATTGGAGAGCCTGGTGTTGGTAAAACTGCTATTGCACAAGGGTTAGCAATTAAAATTGCAAGTGGAAATGTACCTGCTAAATTACTAAACAAAGAAGTTTATTTATTAGATATAACCGCAATAGTTGCTGGCACACAATTTAGAGGTCAGTTTGAAGCTCGTATGAAATCAATTATTGATGAATGTAAAAATTTAGGCAATATTATTTTAGTAATTGATGAAATTCACAATATTATTGGTGCTGGAGATGCTGAACATTCTATGAATGCAGCAAATATTTTAAAGCCTTCTCTTTCAAATGGTGAGGTGCAGTTAATAGGAACTACTACTTTAAAGGAGTATAGAAAATACATTGAAAAAGATAGTGCTTTAGAAAGACGTTTTCAACCAGTTATAGTTGAAGAACCTTCTATTGCAGATTCTATAAATATTTTAGATGGAATAAAAAAATATTATGAAGATTATCATAAAGTTAAAATATCTACAGATGTTATTAAACAAACTGTAATAATGTCTGAAAAATATATTCATGATAGATTTTTACCAGATAAAGCTATTGATATTTTAGATGAGGCTTGCTCACGTATTAATTTAAATAATAAAGACCTATATAAATTAGAAGTACTTAAAGGAGAGCTTAAAGCAGTTCAAGAAGAAAAGGAAGAAGCTGCACTTGCTGATTCTACCGAAGATTATAAAAAAGCAGCAGAACTTAAAGCTAAAGAATGCAATTTAATAGAACAAATAGATTCTTTAAATGAAAAAATGAAACTTACAAGTTTAACTGTTCAAGATATTGCAGAAGTAATTGAAAATTGGACCAAAATTCCAGTTAAAAAAATTACAGAAGCTGAAACACAAAAATTGTTAAATTTAGAGAATAACTTACATAAAAGAGTAATAGGTCAAGATATTGCAGTAGAAGCAGTAGCAAGAGCTATTAGACGTAATCGTGCAGGTTTAAAAAGCACAAAAAGACCGCCTTCATTTATTTTTGTTGGTCCTACTGGTGTTGGAAAAACTGAACTTGCAAAATCTCTTGCATATGAAATGTTTGGAAATGAAGATTCTATTATTAGAATAGATATGTCTGAGTATATGGAAAGTCATTCTACTTCTAAACTAATTGGCTCACCTCCTGGATATGTTGGATATGATGACGCAGGCCAATTAACAGAAAAAGTAAAACGTAATCCTTACTCAATTGTTTTATTAGATGAAATTGAGAAGGCTCATCCAGATGTATTTAATATTTTGCTTCAAGTATTAGATGATGGTCGTTTAACAGATAGCCAAGGAAATACTGTTAATTTTGAAAATACAATTATAATTATGACTTCAAATGCAGGCTCTAACCAAAATACAAACTCTATTGGTTTTGGCGGTTTAAGCATGAGCCAAGATAAAATAATGGATAGTTTAAAAGAAACCTTTAGACCTGAGTTTTTAAACAGAATAGATGAAATTGTAGTATTTAAGCAATTAACACCTGACCAATTATTAAAAATTGTTGATTTAATGCTTGAAGATACGAAAAAGGCTCTTTTAGATAAAGATATATATATGAATATATCTGAAAATGCTAAAAAGTTTTTGCTTAACAAAGGAACTGATATTAAATATGGCGCAAGGCCTTTAAGAAGGGCGATTCAAAGATACTTAGAAGATGCACTTTCAGATATGATTTTAAAAGGCGAACTAATAAATGGTAACATAGTTGATATTACTACTAATGATGAAAATTTAGAGTTTAATGTAAAAAGTTAAGGAGATAAATTATGGCAAGACATATACCAAATATATTAACAATAGCAAGATTTTTTATAATTCCATTTATTATTTATTTTATTATAACAAAACAGTATTTATTAGCATTTATATTTCTTGTACTATCTGGATTAACAGATGTTTTAGATGGTTTTATTGCTAGAAAATTTAATTTTGTAACTAACTTTGGAAAATTAGTTGATCCTTTAGCTGACAAAACTACTCAAATAGCAGTTTTGCTTACACTTACTTTTATGAATATTATTCCTTTATGGATAATAGTTATTGTTATAATAAAAGAAGCAGCTATGATTGCTGGAGCATCATTTCTTTATGGAAAAGAATTAGTGGTTTCTAGTAAATGGTTTG
This sequence comes from uncultured Clostridia bacterium, assembly GCA_947626335.1. Classification (GTDB taxonomy): domain Bacteria; phylum Bacillota; class Clostridia; order TANB77; family CAG-508; genus CAG-273. The sequence goes on from CANQRY010000011.1 coordinate 20,309, forward strand.
GGAAATTAGCAACTGTATTATTCTATGTAGCAATTGCAGCATCATTCTTTATAAATAACTGGAATGATAATGCTCTTATTTCTGAAAACTCTGTAGCTCCACTTCCAAACTTTGATATATGGATTTATTACTTAGCTTTGGCTTCAACAATTTTTTCTTTAGTAATGTATTTTATAACTTTTTATAAACAAGGATATTTGAAAAAGGAAAATCTAAAAATAGAAAGCAAAGAAAATAAATAAGGCAAGGGGCTAATCCCCTTGTCTTATTCAAAATCTCCTAATACTGTTCTAAGTTCATCTTCTCCTAGCACTTCTATTCCGAGCGATTAGCCTTTGTATATCTTCTTCTGGTAAATACATTGTTTGAATTTCAGTATTTTCTTTAAATACTTGCTTACCATCTTCATTTATTTGATAAATTCCTATTACTCCACTATTTTCTTTTAAAGTATAATGTTGGTTGCAATAACCTTCATTTTCTTTATATATAATTATTTCATTATTATTAAATTCTTCTACACTCCAATCTTTATATTCATTTAAAAATTGTTCTTTTGTGTAATTTATGAATTTAGTGTCAATTGGCTGTTCATCTCTTAAAATATGGTCACATGATTTATAATACTGCTTTTTTATTAAATTACAATCAGGTGAAATTCTTTCTTCTGAAAAAGATGTTATTTGTGTTAAATTTGCAGTATTATTGTTATTGGTTTCAGCTAACTTTCTATCTTGTAACATATTATAATTTTGCAAATTATTTATTTTATACACATATATTCCTGCAATAATTCCTATTAATAGTAAAAAAATTACAAGTATTGCAATTAACCATTCTTTTTTCATAACTATTTTAACCTTTCTTAATATAAATTTAGTTAAACTTAGTATGAGAATTTTTGGTAAATTTTATTCATTTTTTGTTTATTATTCTAAGATTTCATAATTATATGCACATGCACGAATTAGCCTATTGGTAATAGCTAATCCCAAGCCATCATTTCCGCACACCTTCTATAATTACTAAATCTACATTTTCTTTGTCTACTTTTCTTAAAAGTGTGAATATGTTTTTAGCTATTTCTTCTAGGTTTTCGCCCATATTCCACTTTAGGTTAGAAATATATTTATCTAAATTTTGCTTTTTACCTAATACTAATACTCTTTTATTTTCATTTGTTATTTCGTTTATTCTATTTATCATTTTTTCTTCGCATTTACTATATACTAACATACATTTAGTGTTTGGAGCATAGTGGCGATATTTCATTCCAGGAGAACTAACCACTTCATTTTTTTCGACTTTATTTAATACATGGCTATCTATATTAACTTTTGCTCCGCATTTTTTCTAACTGACTTTTAGTTATTTTTCCTGGTCTTAAAATGTTAATTTCATCTTTATTTACTCTAACTACTGTTGACTCAAGCCCTATATCTACAAAACCGCCATCTAAAATATATGATACTTTATTTTCTAATTCATCTATAATATCTTCTACTTTTGTTCCGCTTGGTTTACCAGATATATTAGCACTTGGTGCAGCAATTGGAACATTTGCCCTTTCAATCAAAGCCTTTGCTATTTTATTGCTTGGCATTCTGATTCCTACTGTATCTAAGTTAGCTGTTACTACATTTGGTATTATTTTTGAGCTTTTGCGGCCAAAAATAATGGTTAATGGACCAGGCCAAAAATTTTCAATTAATTTTTGTTCCAAATGTGATATTTCTTTTACTATATTTTCTACCATTTCTATGCTAGAAACATGTACAATTAATGGGTTATCTCCCGCTCTACCTTTTGCAACAAATATTTTTCTTACAGCTTTTTCATCTAATGCATTTGCTCCTATTCCATACACTGTTTCTGTTGGAAATAATACTATATTTCCTTTTTTTATTTCATTTGCTGCTTCTTCAATTTCTTCATAATTTATTTTATTTTTTTGATTTGAATATTTTGCCATTGTTTTTCCTTTCTTTTATTACTTTCCCACTTTTTTAATACATTAATGACATATTACATCTTTTTTTCTTATTTTGCAACTAGTTGCAAAAATTAGTCTATTTTCTTTTTAATTTTTACATTCTGCAATGCATCTATTGTTATTGTTATTTGCCCCATTTTATCTGTTCTATAAATTATGCTTCCGCATAGATTTTAAATTTTCTAGTGTTTGCCCATTTGGATGTCCAAATTTATTATTTTCGCCTACACCTATTAAACAAATTTTAGGAGATACTTGTTTTAAAAATTCTTCTGTTGACGAGGTTTTTGAGCCATGGTGTGCAACTTTTAGAATTGTTGATTTAAGGTTACTGCTATTTTTATATAATTCTACTATTTTATTTTCTGCTATTTTTTCTATATCTCCTGTAAATAACATACTACAGTTTTTAAATTCAAATTTAGCAACAATTGAATTGTTATTTAGCGTATTTTCTAAAATCATTTCATTTGTTGGAAATAAAATATCTATGTAACAGTCTTTATCAATTTGCACTTTATCTCCTGCTTTTACAATGATTATATTTATTTTTTTAAACTTAATAATTTCTAATAATGTTTTAAAATTATTTGACATTTCACCTTGTTTGCTTATTATAATATTTTTTACTTTTAATCTTTGTAGAATTGTAAATAGCCCATCACAATGGTCTGAATCAAAATGTGAAAATAAAATATAATCGATTTTCATTATTCCTTTATCAAGCAAAAATGGAAGCAAAGTTTTTTCTCCTACATCAAAGCTACCTACTTCACTGCCACCACCGTCTATTAAAATTGTTTTATTAGACATTGTTTGAATAAGTGTGCTATCTCCCTGCCCTACATCTATAAAATATATTTTTAGTTTAGATGATGGAAATTTTATAAAATATGGAGTAATTAAAACTAAAATTTGAGTAATTATAATAATTGTTTTTAAATTTTTTTTAGTTATTTTGGTTTTTAATATTATTAAAATGGAATAATAAAGCATTATTTGAAAAATGCTAGGTGTGGATAATAACATTTGTGAAAATGGAATTTTACTTGTAACACTTATAATTTTAATTAGAGTTTGCAAAATTAGGTTTAGAAAATATGAAATAATTACTGCAATTGGATTAAAAATAATTATAAATATAATAAATATTATTCCTATAATTAATGCAATTGAAAGTAATGGCGAGGCTAATATATTAGATATAACAAAGGTTAAAGAAATAGTATTAAAATGATATAACATTATTGGAAATATAATTAAATTTGCTGATATTGAAACTAAAATAATATTTTTAATATAATTTTTTACTTTGCTTATTAAACTTTGGCTTTGTTTATTTTTTCTATTATTTATAAATAATATGATACCAATGGTTCCACCAAATGAAAGTTCAAATCCAATATCTAATAACGAATATGGGTTATTAAATAATATTATTAAATTACTTATTCCTAAGTTTTGCCATGCATTTGATTTTGTAAAAAGAACCCCTGAAAATAGCGCCATTATTGACATTATACATGCTCTTGTAACAGAAGGAGTAAAATCTACTAATGCCATAAAAAATATAAGAAATATAATCAGCAATACTTTGCTCCATCTTTTATGCAGTTTTAGAATATTTAAAATATAAGTGAGTCCTAATAATATATACGAAACATGTGCGCCTGAAATTGCAAGCATGTGAGATAAACTACTTTGCTTAAAATTATTTTGTATATCTTCTGAAATAAGGGTTTTATCACCTAGCAAAAGCCCTATACATATTCCTGCTGAATCTTTTGGCAAAATTTTTGCTATTTTTTGAGTTAAATTATTTTTAAAATTATGTATGTATCTTAAAATAAAATTTCCCTGCTTCTTTTTTATTAAATTAATATCACTATCATTTACATTTACTATTCCTGATATGCCTTTAGTTTTTAAATACTGCATATAGTTAAATCCATTATCATTTCTTGAAATTGATGGAACCTCATACGTAGTTATAAACTCTATTTCATCACCATATTCTAAAGTGTTATTTTGTTTTTTTATATTACAAAGTATTTTAAAATTTGCGTTATTTTTAATATTTTCATTTTGCAAATTTTTTATTGCTATAACCTTAATTTCATAAACATTTTTGTATTCTTTTTTATCAGGAGAAGAAACTACAATACCTCTAATTAGCACATTACTTTCGCCATACTCTTCATATCTTTTTTTATATGCATTTTCGGTTATTGCTGTATGTGAATAAAACAAAGTGAAAAAGAGCAAAAAAACTATAATGTATTTAATATATTTTTTGAAAATAAAGCATAATATTAAAGCTATAAGTGCAATCACAAAAAAGGCTATACTTTTTACGTATAGCCCCATTATTATTCCTATAATACTTGAAATAGTAGAGGCAAATAAAAATATTTTCAAAAGTTTTATCCTTTTCCTGCCCCCATATTTACTTTTTTATATTAGTCTAAGTCCTGCATAAAATCTTCCTTTATACATTGTATTTAAACTAGAAATTGTAACTGTATATGTTGTGGTAGATGCATGAATAAAGTTTCCATCGCCTATGTATATTCCACAATGTCCTATTCCTTTACCTGTTTCATAATCTGTTAAAAATACAATATCTCCTGTTTTCAAGTCACTTTGTTTTGTTATTTTAGTTCCTTTACCACTTTTATATTGTGAAGTTGCACCATGTGGAAGACTTATTCCAAAATGCTTAAAAACATACATAGTAAAGCCTGAACAGTCAAATGTACCATTTGAGCCATCTCCACCATAAACATATTTATGTCCTAAATAGTTTTCTGCATATGCAATAATATCTGTTCCTTTTGTTTTGGTTGTTTCTGTTTTAGTAGTATTTGTACTTGTTTTATTGGTTGTTTCTTCTTTTTTAGAAGTTACTTCTTTACTACTAGTAGTTTCTGTTTTAGAAGAACCTGTAGTTGTTTGATTACTAGTTTCTTTTTTACTAGTATTAGTAGCCTTAGTTTCTTCTTTTAATAGTTTTTCAATAGTTTCATCAATTTCGTCTTCTTCTACTCTGGCATGTAAGTTGCTCCTTGATGTTACTACTTTAGTTTCTGATATAAAATCTTTTAAAATGTATCCTGTATCTGAACCAGATTTTACTTTATACCAGTCTCCATCTTTTTCTATTAAAGTAAGCTCAGCATTTAAGCCTAATACTTTTATAATAGAATATGAAGTACCTGCTCCTTTTCTAAGGTTAACATATCCTTCACTTACATATAGCTTTTTTTCGTTGGTAGGAGCTAAACTGCTGTTATTACTGCTTTTTTCTGAGTCTGTAAGCGTGCTACTTCTTATCCAACCGCTAACTGTATCTAGTTCTATGTATGACCAACCTGAAACTTCAGTAATAAGTATTGCTTGTGTACCACTTTTTACGCTTTTAATTACACTAGAATGAATTAATGGTAATATTTTAAGGTCAGTTTTTTCTTTAAGTTTTTTATATGTTACTGTAGCTGTAGTTTGCTCATTATTCTGATTTTGTTCATTTTGATTTGTATCTACTGTAGGCTCTTCATTTGTAGTATTATTTTGCTCAGTATTTGTATTTTCTGTGTTTTCGTCTTTATTGCTAGGAACTTCTCCTATTACTTTTACATATTGTTTACTAACATAACCTGTATAATTTTTGTATTTAACTTTATACCAATCTCCACTTTCTTCTAGTAATTCACATTCTACATCTTTTGAAAGCATAGCAATTACGTTTGAACTTGTAGATGGGCTTTTTCTTATGTTTAAAGTATCTGCTGTAACTTTAACAGTTGCTGCTTTTGTAGTAGCTACCATAGTAAGAAGTGTTATAAGTGTTAATGCTACTGTTAGAGCTATTTGTTTTAGAGTTTTCATTATTTAAAATTTCTCCTTTATTTAAACACATTTTGTTTAAAACCATTTCGCTCCTTAAGTATATAATTAAACATTTAAAAAGTCAATTGTTATGATTAAATATTTTACTATTTTTGCATTGTAACTTTACGTAATTTGCTTTTTTGAGACATTTGTAGTATAATTATATCATGCTTTGTATAGCAAAATTTTTTTAAAGTGAGAATATTTATGGAGCGGTTTTTAGTTGCCTTGGCTTACATGGCAGTAGTAACATTTTCATGTTATATATCCTTTTCTTTAACTCGCAAAAAGGATAAAGAAGCAAAAGCTAAATGTGAAGCTATTTGGATTGCTTCACTTATGGCAACAATTTACTTATCTTTGCTTCTTCCTTAAAAAAGAGTCCCTTTCGATTGAAAGGGATTCTTTTTTTATTTTTATTAAATTTTAAATTAAGCAATAATTTCTGATACAACACCGCTGCCTACTGTACGTCCACCTTCACGAATAGCGAATCTTAATCCGTTTTCGATAGCAATTGGAGTAATAAGTTCGATTGTCATATCTACGTTATCTCCTGGCATAACCATTTCTGTACCAGCTTGTAATTCAATAACACCTGTAACGTCTGTTGTTCTGAAATAGAATTGTGGTCTATATCCATTGAAGAATGGTGTATGACGTCCACCTTCTTCTTTTGTTAGAACGTATACTTGTGCTTTGAATTTTGTATGTGGATGAATTGTTCCTGGTTTTGCTAATACTTGACCACGTTCAACTTCGTTTCTTTGAGTTCCTCTTAATAGAACACCAATGTTGTCTCCAGCTTCAGCTTGGTCTAATGTTTTTCTAAACATTTCTACACCAGTAACAACTGTTTTACTAGATTCTTTTGCAAGACCTACGATTTCAACTTCGTCTTGTAGTTTAACAACACCTCTTTCAACTCTACCAGTAACAACTGTACCTCTACCACTGATTGTCATAACGTCTTCAATTGGCATTAAGAATGGTTGGTCTGTTGGTCTTTCTGGAGTTGGAATGTAGTTATCAACTGCATCTAATAATTCTTTAATTGGAGCATATACTGGATCATTAGGATCTTTAGATGTGCTCTCTAATACTTTTAGTGAAGAACCTTTAATAATTGGAATTTCGTCTCCTGGGAAGTCATAGCTTGAAAGTAATTCTCTAACTTCCATTTCAACTAATTCTAATAATTCAGGATCATCAACCATATCGCATTTATTTAAGTAAACTACGATATATTTAACACCTACTTGTCTTGCTAACAAGATATGCTCTCTTGTTTGAGGCATTGGTCCATCAGCTGCAGATACAACTAATATTGTACCATCCATTTGAGCTGCACCAGTAATCATGTTTTTAACATAATCTGCGTGTCCTGGGCAGTCAACGTGTGCGTAGTGTCTTTTATCTGTTTCATATTCTACGTGAGCTGTGTTAATTGTGATTCCTCTTGCTTTTTCTTCTGGAGCACTATCGATTTGATCATATGCTTCATATTGTGCTTTTCCTAGTAATGCTAGGTATTTTGTAATAGCTGCTGTTGTTGTTGTTTTACCATGGTCAACGTGTCCGATTGTACCAATGTTAACGTGTGGCTTTGTTCTTTCAAATTTTGCTTTAGCCATTTTTTATTCCTCCTTATTTTTAGTTAGCATTTAGTAAAAATTGGTTTATAACTATTTTTTACTATTGCTACATTTATATTTTTTAATATTAAAAACTAATTTTTTAACACTTGTATTTTATACTACTTTTACCATAAAATCAAGTATTTTTTAGAACTTTTATCATTTTAGTCTTGTTTTTTAGCTCTTGAAGCAACAATTGTATCAAATACTGATTTTGGAACTTCTTCGTAATGGCTTGGTTCCATTGAATAAGTACCTCTACCTTGTGTTTTTGAACGTAAATCTGTTGCATAACCAAACATTTCTGATAATGGAATAAATGCACGAATTACTTGATTTCCTTGAATTGATTCCATTCCTTCCATTTTTCCACGTCTTGAGTTAATATCTCCAATAACATCTCCCATGTATTCTTCTGGAACTGTTATTTCAACTCTCATGATTGGCTCTAAGATAACTGATTTTGCTTGTCTACAACCCTCTTTGAAAGCCATAGAACCAGCAATTTTGAAGGCCATTTCTGATGAGTCAACTTCGTGGTAAGATCCATCTACTAAAGTAGCTTTAAAATCAATTACTGGGTAACCAGCAAGTGTTCCACTTTCAGCTGCTTCTCTAACACCTTCCTCGATTGGTTTAATGTATTCTTTTGGAACAACACCACCAACGATTTTGCTTTCAAATTCAATTCCTTTACCTGGCTCTAATGGTTCCATTTCTAGCCATACGTCACCGTATTGTCCACGACCACCAGATTGACGAATGAATTTTCCTTGAACTTTTACTTTATTTCTAATTGTTTCTTTGTAAGAAACTTGTGGTTTACCTACATTACATTCTACTTTGAACTCTCTTTTTAAACGGTCTACTATGATGTCTAAGTGTAACTCACCCATACCTGCAATAATAGTTTGACCTGATTCTTGATCTGTCCATGTTTTGAATGTTGGGTCTTCCTCTGCTAATTTTGAAAGTGCAATACCCATTTTTTCGCTATTTGCTTTATCTTTTGGCTCAATAGCTATATCAATAACAGGCTCTGGGAATTCCATTGATTCTAGAATAACTGGATGTGCTGGATCACAAAGTGTATCACCTGTAGATACTTCTTTTAGTCCAACTGCTGCTGCAATATCACCTGCATATACTTTATCTATATCTTGTCTGTGATTTGCATGCATTAATAGTATTCTTCCCATTCTATCTTTTTTATCTTTATTTGTATTTAAAATTGTAGAACCTGCATCTAATGTACCAGAATATACTCTGAAGAAACAAAGTTTTCCAACAAATGGGTCTGTTGCAATTTTAAATGCTAATGCTGAAAATGGTTCATTATCGTCTGTTTTTCTTTCTACTTCGTTTCCATTTTCATCTACACCTTTGATATGTGGAATATCAATTGGTGAAGGCATATAGTCTACAACTGCATTTAATAACTCTTGTACACCTTTGTTTTTATAAGATGAACCACAGCATACAGGAACTATTTTGTTAGCAATTGTTCCAATTCTAATACCTTTTTTAATTTCTTCTTCAGATAGTTCTTCACCATCTAAATATTTCATCATTAATTCATCATCTTGTTCTGCAGCAGCTTCTATTAGTTTTGCTCTGTATTCTTCTGCTTGAGCTTTTAAATTTTCTGGTATATCACATTCTTCGATTTCTTTTCCTAAATCGTCTTTGTGAATAAATGCTCTCATTTTAACTAAGTCTACAATACCTTGAAAGTTTTCTTCTGCTCCTACTGGTAATTCAATTGGAATTGCATTTGCTTTTAAACGATTACGTAATTGTTCTACGCAAAGCATAAAGTCAGCACCTGTAGTGTCCATTTTGTTAACATATACCATTCTTGGTACCATGTATTTATCTGCTTGTCTCCAAACTGTTTCTGTTTGTGGTTGAACTCCACCTTTTGCTGCTAAAATTGTAACAGCACCATCAAGTACTTTTAAAGATCTTTGTACTTCAACTGTAAAGTCTACGTGTCCAGGGGTATCTATAATATTTATACGATTTCCTAGCCATTGACAAGTAGTTGCAGCAGATGTAATTGTAATACCTCTTTCTTGCTCTTGTACCATCCAGTCCATAGTAGCTTCACCTTCGTGAACTTCTCCTATTTTGTGGGTTTTACCTGTGTAGAAAAGTATTCTTTCTGTTGTTGTAGTTTTTCCTGCATCTATGTGAGCAACTATTCCTATATTTCTTGTTTTTTCTAAAGGAAACTCTCTTCCAGCCACTATTTTATCCTCCTTAATATTTTATTTGATTTTAATCAAAAGCGAGTAATGTAAGTTTAAGCTAGCAAAAAACTTTGAGATTATACGAGTTGATACCCCAAAATTTTTTTTGCGACGCTTAGACTGACAGGACGAAGCTTTTCATTAAAATCCTAGAATTTGTAATGAGCAAAAGCACGGTTTGCTTCAGCCATTTTATGCATATCTTCTTTTTTCTTAAATGCTCCACCATTTCCTGATATAGCTTCTAATATTTCGTTTGCTAATTTTTCAGCCATAGTTTTTTCATGTCTTTTTCTAGCATATAACACAAGCCATCTTAAACCTAAAGTTTGTCTTCTTTCTGGTCTAATTTCGATTGGAACTTGGTATGTTGCACCACCAATTCTTCTTGCTTTTACTTCTAGAACTGGCATTACATTTTCTAAAGCTGTTTGGAAAACTTCTAGTGGATCTTTTTGCTCTTTTTCTTTTATGATGTCAAATGCATCATATACTATTCCTTGAGCAACTGTTTTTTTACCATCTAACATAACATTATTTATTAGTTTTGTTACAACTTTACTATTATATATTGGATCTGGTAAAACTTCTCTTTTTGCAATATATCCTTTTCTTGGCACTATTCTTCCCTCCTTTTTTAATTTTCATACTAAAAAGTATGATTTTGGTACTCTGAAAAACATTTTTTGTTTTTCCGTATAGTGCTATATAGTTATTATAAATTTAAGTACCTTAAATTAGTAAGTAATATAGCACTTTCTTTAATTTTCATTAAAATTAATTATTTTTTTGGTTTTTTAGCCCCGTATTTAGAACGACCTTGCATTCTATCTTTAACACCTGCTGTATCTAATGTTCCTCTTATAATATGGTATCTAACACCTGGAAGGTCTTTTACTCTTCCGCCTCTAATTAGAACAACACTATGTTCTTGTAGGTTATGACCGATACCTGGAATATATGATGTTACTTCATATCCATTAGATAGTCTTACTCTGGCAACTTTTCTTAATGCTGAATTTGGTTTTTTAGGTGTTACAGTTTTTACAACAGTACATACACCTCTTTTTTGTGGTGATCTTTTATTTGTAACTCTTTTATTCATAGAGTTATATCCATGTTGTAATGCTGGTGCTGTTGATTTAGTTGTAGAGCTTTTTCTTCCTTTTCTTACTAATTGGTTAATTGTTGGCACTTAAATTTCACCTCTTTTCATTTATAAATAGTTATTGTTATATTAAGTTTTGTTTTGCAGTTTTCCGTAGTGTTTTTTTTTAGCTTTACTTAATAATAACAATTTTTAAGCTGCAATTTTAGCATTTTTTAAAAAATATTTTACTTATACAACTTAAAACCGCTAGGGAAATACGATTTTTCGTATTTGCACTAGCGGTATATATTTTATCATATCAATAATTGTTTGTCAATAATTTTAAATATAAAATGCTTTATATTTAAAGGGATTTGAGATTTTTAAATATTATCTCTCCTCGTCTCTTGTATCGTTTTTAGTATTGTCTTTGCTTTTTACTTCTTGTAATTTTTCTTTAGTTGCTTGCTTATAACCTTTTTCAGCAACTACTTTTATGTAGTCTCTAAAATCATCTTTTTTAGTAGTTTCATTTAATGATTTTTCTTGTTTTTCTGGTTCTTGTGTTTTTTCACCTCGTTCTTTTTCAGCATTATCTGGTTGCTTTTTAGTTACAACATTTTTTATCCATTGACCTGCTTTTTTGAACATTTCTTTTATAGCTGCTAATCTAGGATGTTTTTGGTCAAATTCACTAATTGTTGCTGGAAGTTCTTCATCTTTTTCATAAACATAATTTTCTTGAGTTTTTGGTGCTTCATTAACTTCTTGGGCTTTTTGTTCTTTTACTTGAGGTTTTAAATCTTCTTTAGATATTTCTTTAGCAGCTTGTCTTGCTTTGTTAGCAGTTTCTTTGCTAGAAGTAAATTTTCTATCTTTCCATTTTTCTAGTCTCATGTCAATGTAGTCCCAACTATAACCTTTTAATAGATTGTTACAAATCATATTACATTTGCTTATTTTGTTGCTAACACCCATTTTCTTTGCTAATAGTTCTTCATCAGATTTATCTCTTAAATATCTACTTTTTTCGTCTTTTTCATCTTTTTGTTCAAAAGCCTCTTTGCCTAATTGAATTTTAGAAAATTTTTCGTTATTTTTATCAATTTTTGAGTGAACTTGTTGTAACTTATCTTTTAATTCTGTTTCTTCTTTAGAACCTTTTTCTACTGTTTTTAATTGTACTTCTAAAGATAATTTTTCAGTCATTAAATCTTCAAGCTCTTTTTCTGTTTTTTCTTCTTCTTTTAAAGAATCAGCTTTAACTTTTTGGCTTTCAGCTTCAACTTTTCTTCTTTCAATTTCGCCCTTTATTTTTTCTAATTCTTCTACTAATACTGAACGATACTGCATAATATTTTTAAGTTTAGGTAAGTTATCGTTAGCCATTTTTAATCTTTTAAATGTTTTTAACTCATCACTTGTTATAGTTCTATTTTCATATTTTGCATTAAATTTAAGTAATTTATTTACCACTTCTTCTGATGTTTCTTTATATCTTTTTTCCCAATCTTCCATATATACTCTCTCCTTTTTATAATATATACATATATATATTATACCAAACATTACATAATATGTCAACTTTTGTTTATAATATTCTCTCTTTTATAATTTTAACAGTTATAATATCATATAGCAAGCTTATTTAAATTTTGTAATATAAATTTAATATATTTGTAACATTTCTTTTAAATTTTGTAATGATTTATCTGCTAATTTTGTATATTTTAGCTTTTTATCTTTTACTTTTTCAGGTAATTCTGGTAAAATTCCAAAGTTTGCATTCATTGGCTGAAAATTTTTATTCTCAAGCGATATATATTTAGCCAAGGCTCCTATCATTGTGGTTTCTGGAAAAATTACTCGTTCTTTTCTTTTATTAAATTGATTTATGCAATTTAAAGCAGCTACCATTCCAGAAGATATTGATTCAACATATCCTTCTACTCCTGTTATTTGTCCTGCAAAATATATATTTGGATATTTTTTCATTTGATAGGTATTATTTAATAATTTTGTAGAATCTATATAAGTATTTCTATGCATTACACCGTATTTTGCAAAATTGGCATTTTGTAATCCTGGTATTTTACTAAATACTCTTTGCTGCTCTCCATATTTTAAGTTTGTTTGAAAACCTACCATATTAAATAAATTGCCACTTATATTATCTTGTCTTAGCTGAACTATTGCATAAGGTCTTTTTCCTGTTCTTTTATCTGTAAATCCTACTGGTTTTAATGGTCCAAAGCGAAGTGTATCTATTCCTCTTTTTGCCATAATTTCTATTGGCATACATCCTTCAAATATTTCTCTTTTTTCAAAATCATGTAAAGTTACTACCTCTGCATTAACTAATTCTTTGCAAAATTCTTCATATTCTTCTTTATTCATAGGAAGGTTTAAATAGTCTTGTTCATTTTCTTTTGCTATTCTTTCTAGCCATTCATTTATAGATTCTTCTTTTTTTCTTTCTTCAATATATCTATCACCCCAAAATGCAATAGACATATCAATAGAGTCTTTTTCAATAATAGGTGCTGCTGCATCGTAAAAATATAGTTTTTCTTCTCCTGTAAGATTTGCTATTTCTTTAGATAAACCATCTGAAGTTACGGGACCTGTTGCAATTATTACTATTGAATTTTTTGCCATTTCTAATAATTCATTTCCTATTTCTTTTCTAATTATTTCTATATTTGGCATTTTTTCTAATTCTTTAGTTATTCTTTCTGAAAATTTTTCTCTATCTACTGCTAGTGCTTGTCCTGCAGGAACTTTTACTTCATCTGCTATTTTTATCAAAAGAGAATCTAATATTCTTAGTTCTTCTTTTAGTAAACCGCAAGCATTTGTATGCAAATTAGATTTAAATGAGTTGCTACAAACAATTTCTGCTAAATTAGAATTGCTATGTGCTGGAGAATATTTTGTAGGCTTCATTTCATATAGTTTTACTTTTATTCCGCTTTTTGCAATTTGGTATGCTGCCTCTGAGCCTGCTAACCCTCCACCTATTACATTTATATAGTCTTTCATAATCACTTTTTAAGCTACAGCAATTTCTTGCTATAGCTTAAATTCTCCTTTCATTTATCCAAAAAGCTCCATAATATCTTCTTTTGATAATTGGTTAATAAATGTATTTTTATTTGATAACATATTATCTACTAACTTTGCCTTTTTTTGTTGAAGTTCATAAATTTTTTCTTCTATAGAGTTTTTAGTTATTAATTTATATACTTGTACATTATTTTTTTGACCTATTCTATAGGTTCTGTCTGTTGCTTGATTTTCGGCAGACAAGTTCCACCATGGATCATAATGAATTACCATATCTGCTCCTGTTAAATTAAGACCTGTTCCACCTGCTTTTAATGATATTAAAAATACTTTTATATTTTTATCTTCATTAAATTTATCAACTAAGCTAATTCTATCTGCTACTTTTGTTTGTCCTGTTAACTTTAAATATGGAATTTGTTTATCTTTAAGCTTTTTTTCTATTATTTCAAACATAGATGTATAACCTGAAAATAGCAAAATTTTGTGTCCACTACTTATTGCATCTTCCATAACTTGCACACATTGATTTAATTTGCTACTTTCTCCATCATAATCTTGCAAAAACAAACTTGGGTGACAACATATTTGTCTTAATCTCATTAAAAGTGCCAATATTTTTATTTGGCTATTTTCAAATCCATTTAATCTTATTTCTTCTGCAACTTCTTTTTTGGCTCTAGCTAAATATGACAAATATATTTTTTGTTGTTCTTCTTCCATTTCATTATATAAAACTGTTATTGTTTTATCTGGAAGCTCTGTTAATACCTCTTTTTTAATCCTTCTTAAAATAAAAGGTTCTATCATTTTCTTTAATTGATTTGTTTTATATTCATCATTTTCTTTTATAATAGGTGTTTCATAAATTTCTTTAAATTTACGATATTTAAATAAGTAACCTGGCATAATAAAATCAAATATTGACCAAAGTTCTGAAAGTGAGTTTTCAATTGGAGTTCCTGTTGATGCAAACCTTGTTTGTGCTGTAATTTGTTTTATTGCCTTTGCATTTTGTGTATTGTTATTTTTAATGTATTGGGCTTCATCTGCTATCATATATTTAAACACATAATTTTTTTCTGCATATATATCAATATCTCTTTTTAAAGAATCATAAGATGTAATTACTAAATTATATTTTTCAATGTTAGATATTAATTTTTTTCTTTCTATTGCATTTCCACTAATTACACATGCTTTTAGTGTAGGTGTAAATTTAGCCGCTTCTCCTAGCCAGTTTAGTGTAAGTGAGCTTGGACAAACTACTAGCGATGGTTTTGAATTTTCTTTTTCTTCATTTACATATGATAATATTATTGTTAACATTTGAATTGTTTTTCCGAAGTCCCATATCATCTGCCAAAATTCCACCAAATTCATATTGGTCTAACATTTTAAGCCACTGATAACCTATTTTTTGGTATAATCTTAAATTTGCATTTAAGTTTTTTGGCACAGGTATTTCAGCTGTATTTTGATTTTCTTTTAAAGATGATATTATTGTTTGATATGATTTATCAGTTTTAATTTCTACATTTTTTAAATTTTTTAGCATTTTTTCTAAGTACAAACTTCTATAGCTTGGAAGACTAATAATGCCACTCTTTTTCCATTCATTATAATTTGCGTTTAAATTAACAGTAAGTTCTTCTAGAAATTGCATTGTTTCATTATCTTCTAACTTTATATAACTACCATCTTTTAGTCTATGATACTTTTTCTTTAATGTATATTTTTGCATCATTTCGTTTAAATCTAATAAATCTATTCCTATTTGAGATAAATCAATTTCTAGTAAATGATTTTCTATTCTAATTCCAATAGATTTCATTTGAAATGTTTGTATTTGTTTTTTCCTAAAAGTATCTGTTGCTAGAACTTCATATTTTTTCATGTAGTCTTCTATTTCTTCTGATAAAAATGAAAATATTTTATCATTGTTTGTAAGTATTAGCCTTGCATTTGCTTTATCTAGTAAAAATCCTGTTTGAATAAATTTATTTAATGCTTCATTTTCGCCTATTATATTTCTTGCAATGGATACCTTTTCTTGAACAAATGGATTTATTTCAAGTTCTCCATAACAAAATTTAATATCTGCTGTAATGTTATTTTTTTCATCATAATCTAAATATATTTTTATTCCAAGTTTTTTAGGTACACATCTTTCTTTTATTTCATCACTTAAATCTTTAGTAAGTATTTTTTCTTCCATTTTAGGTGCTACAAGAGCAAAAAAACTAGTTAGCTCTTTTTCATCCATAATAATTTCATTTGTATAATTTTTGCGTAATACTTCTAATAATTTTAGTGTTGTTTGTTTAAAATTTGAATCACAACGGTAAATTGCATTTGGAAATAGTAAATAAATGTATTCTTTGCCTTGTAAAAAGTCATAACTAAATACATCTATATTAGATTTGAGTTTAAATTTATTTTCTTTTTGAGTAATTGTAAACGTGATATATGGTTCTTCTTTTGAAAAATGTATTGTTTTTTCCTTATCTGCTTTTTGAAACAAAACATCTTTTCCTTCTAAACAGCTAAAGAAGTCATCTAGGCCAGTATTTGATATTAAAATACTATCAGGCACAAAGTTTTTTGTATAATAACTATATTCACTTGTTAAGTCATTATTATATTTCATTATTTCAGCATATTTTAATAAAAATTTTAAGATTGAAATTGATTCTTCAGTAAAAGAAAGTTCTTCATGAATTAAATTTAATTTACTTCCATATTTATATGTTTCTTTATTAAGCATTTTTTCATAAAATTCTGGTAAGTTTTTAATTTTATATAATTGCTTATCGCCTATTTTAAATTCAACTTTTAGTTGTTTTGTAAATTCGTTATAGAAAATTTTAGGGATTATTTGAACATTTTTTGTACATTCTTCTTTAGGCTTTTCTTCATTTGTTAAGTCTGTTAAATCTTCTTTAACAAAAGTGTTTAAAAGCTGCTTAAATACTCTATGATTTTCTTTTTCTCTAATTTCATTTTGGTCCTTTAGCATTAGCTTTTCCCCCCAATTTTTATTAAGTAAGAATTATATCATAAAAGTTTTATTTTTGCAACGCTAGTTCTAAAGAATTTTTTCGTTTTCATATATTTTTACACACAAAAATTTCAGCGATTTTTAACTGGAATTTTTGCTTTCTGATTTCTATTCTAGGACACACTCTTTACTTTAAAGTTAATTAAAAATGCGAAGAAACTTTTGGTTCTTCGCATTTTGCCTGTTTATTTTCCTACATCTACTACATATATACTTACTTGTTTATATTTAAGCCCTCCATTTTCATCTAAATATGGAAAGTTAACTGTCTTTGTATTTGTTGCTGGAGATGGATATGGTGATATATATTGTTGTATACCTTTTAGAGGTTCTTGCTTATTTGCTCCAAATGAGCCCTTTATTATTTCTATGTTAGTAGGAGTTCCGTTGTAATATCCTATAGCATAACCATTTTTATTTATTTCCGATGCATAAATACCTCCATTTGTGTTAATTATATATTCTCCTGTTCCTTTTGAGGCTTCTATTCGAATACATTCGCGATCCACTTCTGCGCCACCAAACACACTAGCATTATCTTCTAATTTTATTTTACAATTATATGCATATACTCCACCACCATAAATTCCTCCTGTTATAATTGTTGAGCCTTTTATCGTTACATTTCCTAAACTATGCCAAGCTAAAGCGTACCAAATATTTCCTGTTGGTATATTCGTTCCATTTGCTATTATTGAATCGCCATCTATTGTTAGATTGTTACTAGTTCCAGGCTCTCCTGAAATTGCAGCGGAAGAACCATTCATTGCAAATAATACTGAATTATGAATCACTATATTTCCATTTCCTACAAGATGTAACAAATTAGACTTTTTCACATTAGTTATTTTTGTATTATTTAATGTTAAACTTCCATTTGTTACTGTATTATAAGTTATTATTGCTATGCTAGAGTCTACCCTTAAACTTCCTCCATTTATTGTTACTGGTCCATTTCCTCTAATTTGCAAAAAGTGAGAATCTCCTTTTCCTGTCATTGTTGCATTATTTATTTCTACTTCTGCTGAATTTCCATTACTATCTTGTTTAACATTAATTCCTGCCATTCCTTCTATTACTACTCCATCATTTATTGTTAGTTTTCCTGTACTACCATATGAAATTGCACAAGTATTTCCAGATTCTGCTACATTTGATATTTTTGTGTTTCCACTTATTGTTAATGTTCCTGTTTGACCTACTGAATCACTTAATATAGCATTCTTACCTTGAACTTTTGTAAATATTTGTGCATTATCTATTGTTGTTGCTCCATTTCCGTTTATTTTCATTGCACTTCTTAATGTACTTGTTATATATCCTCCATTTATGTCTAAATTTCCATTAGATCCTGTTGCCATATAAATTGCATGACTTCCGCCAGATAATGTTGGCGAATCATTTACTATTATGTTTCCTCCTTCTCCTTTAAATAAGATTACATCATTTGCACATTCTATCTTTCCATTTCCTTTTATTATTAATGTTCCACTTGTTATTTCAAATACGTTTGCAGTATTATCATTACTTGTTCCTTCTATTTTAACAGTTTTTCCATTTGTATTTATC
>CANQRY010000012.1 GCA_947626335.1 uncultured Clostridia bacterium
ACAGTATCTAAGATAAGTATATCATAAGTCTTATATAGTAGACTTTAAATACTATAAATATATAATACGAGGATGATTTAAAATATGAGTTATGCAATTATTCGAAATGAAAATTATAAAATGGGACAATTATCATATATTTATAGGCACAATGAACGAAAGAATACTAATTATTCAAATAAAGATATAAATAAAAATAGTTTAGTAAAAAATTATTCAATAAAAAGTGTAAATACTTCATATCAAAAAGCCTTTAATATTATAAAAGAAAAATATAATTTAAAGGGACAAATTAAAAAAGTTAGTAATATTATGTGTGAACTAATAATTACTTCTGACAAAGACTTCTTTAAAAAAATAGGAGAAGAAGAAACAAGAAGATATTTTGAAACAGCATATAAATTTGTAGCAGGTTATAATAATCTTGGAGAAGAATTTATAGTATCTGCTAAAGTACATATGGATGAAAGCACTCCTCATATGCATTTAGTATATATACCAGTAATACATACAAAAGATAAAAATGGAAATGAAATAAATAAAATAGCTTGTAGTGAATATTGGAAGGGAAAAGATAGTTATAAAAGGCTACAAGATAACTTTTATGCATATATAACAAAAGCAGGCTTTGACTTAGAACGTGGAAATACAAAAGAAAATACACATATACCAATAGAAACACTTAAAAAAGTAACAAACTATGA
This sequence comes from uncultured Clostridia bacterium, assembly GCA_947626335.1. GTDB lineage: Bacteria > Bacillota > Clostridia > TANB77 > CAG-508 > CAG-273. The sequence continues at coordinate 705 of CANQRY010000012.1, forward strand.
AAATATAAAATATGAAATAGAAAATAACGAAAAAACCGATAGTCTAGATATAACTAAAAATGAGCTAGAAACTAAAAATTCAAGTCTAGTAGTAGCACAAAATAAGCAGTTAGTAGAATATAACAAAAAATTAAAAACTAATCTAGCCAAAGCATATATAGCAATTCAAAGAGTAACTACACTACAAACTGAAAATACTATCTTAAGACAAGAAAATATTAACCTAAAGCAAGAAAATAGCAAACTAAAAAGCTACATACAACATACATTTGAAGTAGTAAAAACTCTTTTTGATTTTCCAATTGACAAATTAAAAAGGGTCGTTGACAATTTTATAAAAAATAAAATTAAATAAATTTTTTTAAATTTTAAAAATCACACCTGTTACTTAACAGGTGTGAGTGTGAAAATTTTAATGGTTATCCCTGTAGTTTATCAATGCAGTTTCAGCTACATCGTAGTCACTATCAAAAAGGAGATTTTGAAGAATTTCAGAAGTTGCATTTTTATTTGTTGCTACTGCTAATCTTACATCGTACTCTTCATCTTTTGAAAGTTGCAAAAGAACTTCATGTGTTGCACTAGCACTTTTTGCTACTGCTAGTTTTACTCTCCGGTCCTCATCTCTTGAAAGTTTCAAAAGGGCTTCAGGAGTTACATTGGCACTTTGTGCTACTGCCAGTCTTACATGGTTATCTTCATCTTCTGAAAGTTGCAAAAGAATTTCAGCTGTTGCATTGGTATTTTGTACCACTGCTCGTCTTACCGGCCAGCTTTCATCTTTTGAAAGCTCCAAGAGAACTTCAGCTGTTGCATTGGCATTTTGCGCCACTGCTTGTCTTATCGACCAGCTTTCATCTTTTGAAAGTTTCAAAAGAATTTCAGGGGTTGCACTGGTATTTTGTGCCACTGCTTGTCTTACATAGTCCCGTTCATTTTCTAAAAGTTGCAAAAGAACTTCAGGGGTTGCATTAGCACTTCTTATCGCTGCCGTCTCTACATCAAAGTCTTTATCTTTGAAAAGTTTCGAAAGAATTCTAGGAGTTACATTGGCACTTTGCGCTACTGCTAGTCTTACACAGCACTCTTCATCTTCTGAAAGTTGCAAAAGAACTCCAGCTGTTGCATTGGCATTTTGTGCTACTGCTTGTCTTACTGACCAGCTTTCATCTTTTGAAAGTTTCAAAAGAATTTCAGGGGTTACTTTAGTATTTCTCGCCGATACAATTCTAACTTGATCCTCTTCGTCTTGAGCAAGTACTCCCAGTGCACCCATATCGGATGTACTCTCTGCCAGCTTTATCCGTTCTTCAAGAGAAATTTCGGATAGCTCGATTGAAATTTTCACTTTCCTTCACTCCTTCAAAGTGTTTTTAATCAAGGCATATTAGCCTTTATTTGTAGATTATATCATTTTTATTATGTAAAATCAACTCACTTTTACCTAATACCCAGCATTATTAGAAATATCAGGATACCAATACCCATCTTTTTTTATTTGCTCTATTTCATTTTCCGTTATTTCTAATCGTTTTATAATATTATTTTTTTCGTTTTCATTTAAAGTTTGCTTAACAATACAAACTTTTTTAAGTACTGGCACATATGTATTATCTTTTTCCCCACATATTACTCCCATTTTTATATAATCACTAGAATGGTTCATATTTATAAATATCATAACTTTTTCAAAATGATTATTACTAGAACCATAATTCTTTAGCATTATGAATGCTACGTCTGAATTTGACTCAATTGACCCTACAAAAAATATTCTATCATTTAATGATGGTACTTTAAAATATACTTTCATTACACCATCTTCTGCTTTTATTTCTAATTTCATTTCATATAGTTTTTTGTTTGTATCTATGTAATACATATATAAATTATCAGTTGAAAATGGATTATTAGTTGTTTCAATATTTCCTTCTACTTCTTCCCTATATGCTAACTCATCTAATTTTATTTCTAATGCATTACATATACTGATAACTGTTTCAAAATCTGGAATTATTGTATTTTTTTCATACTTATATACTGTACTAGATGCTTTATCTATCTTTTTAGCTATTTCTTCAATGCTTAACCCCTTTGCCTTTCTTGCTGTTCTAAATAAGTTTCCAAAATTATATGACATTAGACTATACATATATATCCCCCCAATATTTAAATATATTATACTACTTTTTTAGATATTTTTCTACCTTTACAAGATAATTACTCTTGTTAAGGTAAAAATTATAATTTTGCTGACAAAAAATACCAATTGTATTGAATTTTACATAAAATTGTGGTATAATTAAGTTATCTATTAAGATAAGGCTGATTATACCTATTGTGGTATATATTTATCAGCACAAGCAAATTGCTTGAAACAATTAAGTTTATTTCAGGCATTGCGAGTGCCTGTTATATATATACACATAGGTGGCATTTGTTTACCTTTTGTAGTATTGAAATAATTGTTTAACTCTTATAGAAATACTCACGGAAGGAGTAAAAAGCAAGTGTCAAACAGAAAATTATTTCCACGGCGGATAGCTGTAGGTTGCTGTTGTAATCAGCATCTGGGGGAAAAATTTTCCCCCACCCTATTTTTTAATCTTGATAGAATAATATATTGATATTACTTAAACTACTCGCAATAGTTTATTTAATATAAGCCATAGGTCTTGACATTTGCACCTATGGCTATTTTTTTGCCTTAAAAAGGTAAAATTTGTGATTATGTTAACTTTCGATAAAAAATCATCTTTTTTACTCTAAAAAAACTATCAATTTTTACCTTCACAATATAATTTGGTACTTTTTCTTACCTTTTAAAGGTAATTTTTGAAATTTGTTTTATGTTAACTTTCTCTGTATAATATGTTTATAGAGTTCGAACTATAATGGTTTCCGGAAATCAAATATTTAAAAAATAGGAGATTTCAAAAATGAAAAAACAAACCAAAAAACAAAACCATACAAAAGAAATTCTAGTTACTAATGAAGAAATTAAACAAGTTTTAACAAATAGTTATTGTCTAACTTCAATGAAACAAGTAGAAAGCTCTGACGTAGACATTAACCATTTAGAAAAAATCTTCACAAATGAAACTTACTATTTAGCAATGAAACTAGTTCCATTGCTTGAAAGAAAAGTGCTATATCTAACATATGTTGAAAATGTTAGGTTAAACGACATTTGCAGAAGATTAAAATTAAAAAACAGGGAGGTAATTTTTTTAAGAAATAAAGCTATCACCCATTTTAAAAACAATTTAGAAACTTTGTACAAATTAGAGAAATTACAGAAAGGTGGTAAGTTTTAATGAAAAGATTAAAAGAAAAAAATAAGCAAAAAAATACTACACTACTAGAAAAGGCAAGAAACAAAAATAGTCTTAGAGTAATATATAAAGCACCAGGAAAAGAACCAGAAGTAAGAATAATACCAAATGTATTTATATTAAAAAAAGCAGTTATAAATAAACAACTTGATATTATTCCCTATCAAAATGTATTTATTGTATTTAATAAACAAAAAGAAATGCAGAAAGAACCAATAAATATAATACTAGATATGTGTAATATCAAAGGAGATTTAATTATTGTGCAAATAAATAAAAAGAAAAGAGAATTTGAAAGTATAAGTCAGGAAAATATAATATGGTTTACTGAAGATTTAATAAATAAAAGTCCTGTGAAAAATAATGTAATAAATATAAACGACTGGAAAGCACAAAATAAAAAAACAAAACAACTAACTAAAAAGCAGATAAAAGATTATTACTCTAGAGAATTAACCTTATTTGATGTAAAAGAAAAAGCAGTAAATAACGTAAGTTTTGGGCAAGACTTAATAAATATACTCACAAATATAGAACTTACATTAGCAAGTTTACTAGAAAATAAAAAAATTTAAAAATAACGGAGATGATAAAAAATGAATAATGAAGAAGAAACACAAACTCAAACAATAATTGATACAAAAGAAAAATTAGATAACATAGAAATTAACTTAGAAAATCCGCAAGAAAAAATGTTATTAGAAAGTATAAAAAGACTAAAGAACCCATTTATAAATATATCAGTGCAAGATGTAGCAAGAGATTTAAAAATAGGTGAAAATATGGCATATGCAATATTTAAAAGGGACGATTTTCCATCAATAAATATAGGCAGATGCTGGAAGATATGCTTAATATCATACATTCTTTGGAAAACTCAAAAAAGAGTGTAGGGAGAGTGATATATTATGAAATCTAAAAATACTAGTGGTATATATTACGATAATAACAGAAAAAAATATGTTGCATCATATAATTTAAAAAATGAAGAAACTAAAGAAGTTAAAAGAACCAGAAAAAGTTTTGATACAAAAGAAGAAGCAGAAAACTTTTTAGCAGAAATAAAGTATAAACAGGCAGACAGCATATTTATAAAGCACAATGGTATTCCATTATGCGAACTTATGAAAAGCATTTTGGAAAAGAAGTTAAAAACAAATCGTATTTCTGAACAGCAATATGGAAAAAGTTTAAAAATAATAAATGCTATAGAGCAATCTGGTTTTGCTAAAAAAGACATATCTGATATTACTTCTGAAGAATTACAAGAATATTTTAATTCACTAACACATTATAGTAACGCATATATGCAAAAATTTGTAATTCAATTTTCACAAGCTTTTGCATTTGCACGTAACAAAGGCTATATACAATTAAACCCTATGCTAGATACATATAAGCCCAAAAGTGTTAAACAAGACAAAGTAGTAAGAGCAATGGAACTTGAAGAGCAACAAAAACTTACTAATTACTTAAAAAGTAAAACTTTAGAAGAAGAACCATATAAAAATGTATATTTAATTCAACTATATGCAGGACTAAGAGTTGGAGAAGCTCTTGCTTTACAATATAATGACATTGATTTAAAAAATAATTTAATACATATCAATAAAACACTAACAAGAGATGCTGATGAAAGAATTATTATGGGTAATAAAACAAAAACTCTTGCTGGAAATAGAGACGTACCAATACCACCTATAATTTTAAACGAAGTTAAAGAACAGATGGAAGTTTCAAAAAATAACTTTAATAACCAACTATTTATTGCAAGTAATGGAAATTATGCAGACCCTAGAGCTCTTAATAATATTTTAAAAAGAATCTTAATACAATGTGGTCCAATTACAGGAATTACAACTCATAGTTTAAGACACACATTTGGAACGAGATGCATCGAAAGCGGAATAGCACCAGTAGTTGTGTAAAGACTTATGGGACATAATGATATTAGTGTAACATTAAATACCTATACTTCTGTACTTAATAAATTTAAAAATGATGAGTTACAAAAATTAAATGATTATTATTTGACTAATATGAGTGAAGCAAAAACTAAAACTTTAGATGAAAGATAGCTTCTTCCTTTTAATATCAATAGTTTCATGAACTGTCACAGAAAAATTTTCTGTGACAGTTTGTGTGACAAATACACAAAAATGTGCATAAATTTATAAAAATACACAAAAAGGAATAAGAACTAGAATTTAGTTGTATCAAGCATTTGCACAATAGCACATAAATTTGCAAAAAGAAAAAAGTGGCTACTAAAACCACTTTTCTTGGAGCAGGTAGCGGGAATCGAACCCGCATAGCCAGCTTGGAAGGCTGGAATTCTACCATTGAACTACACCTGCATTTTTATTTACGAACAGATAATATTATAATTGGTTATTTGCTTTTTGTCAATTGTTTTTATGAATTTTTTTTATTTTTTCACATATATTTTATCATAAATTATCTTATTTATCATCTGTTTTATTGCTTAATGCTCTTAAAAAATATCAAAATTGTAAAAGGTGCACAAAATTATGAGTTTTTTACTAGATTATTTAAAAGGAATTTTAATTGGTGCAGGCGCAATACTTCCTGGAATTAGTAGCGGAGTGTTTTGCGTTATATTTGGTATTTACGAAAAACTAGTAAATAGTGTTTTAAATTTATTTCACGATTTTAAAAAAAATTTTATGTCTCTTCTTCCACTTGTGTTTGGTGGAATAACTGGAATACTATTAGTAGGAAAACTTTTAAATTTTTTATTTTCTACATATCCTATGCAAACTAAAGCTTGCTTTATTGGTCTTATTTTAGGTAGTATTCCTGCTTTATGTAAAAAAGCAAATGGAAAAAGAGGTTTTAGACTTCATAATACTATATTTTTACTAACAACTTTTTTAATTGGTGTTCTATCTATAAAATTGGAGACTATAATTCCTAAGCTCTTTAATTTAGAAATGTCTGAAAATTACTTTTTTTACCTTGTTTTGGCAGGTTTTTTAATGTCTGTTGGTATTGTTGTTCCAGGTGTTAGTAGTAGCATTATTTTAATGACTTTAGGAGTATATAACACTTACTTAAATGCCATTTCTAATGTGAATTTATATGTACTTTTGCCTATTGGAATAGGCGTAATTTTAGGCTCTTTTATATTTTTAAAACTAATTCAGTTTTTGCTTAATAATTACTATACTGAAACTTTTTACGGAATTATTGGATTTGTTATAGGCTCTGTTTTAATTTTATACCCACGGAATTAGTTTCAATTTAGAAGGTGTTATTTCTATTATATTATTTGCTATTAGTTTTTTAGTTGCAATAAGGTTTGAAAAGATTGAAAACTCTTAATTTTAAAAAGACTGCTAACTTTTTAATTTGTTAGCAGTTTTTTATATAATTTATTTTTTTCTTCTTAGTATCCAACCTTTTTCTACTTCTGTTGGAATTGATATAAGTACAGTTTGTCCTTGTTTTCCTGGGTTTACTGTGTTTATTTCTTCACCAGTTTCTGAATCCCATAGTTTATTTATTTTAAAACTTACTGTTTCTATTTTGTTTGGAATAAGCACTTCTAGGATATCTCCTACTATTAGCTTATTTCTAATTTCTATTAAAGATTTTTCATTTTGAAATTCTAATACTTTTCCACCAAATTCATAATCTGGGTTATATTGCTTTCCTTCATATTCTTGAAAATCTTTATTGTTTCTATCATTAAAATAAAAAGTGGTTAATCCTCTTGTTTTAGTTTTTTCTAGTTCTTTTAGATATTTTGTGTAATCATAATCTTTAGGTGATTTTATGAAGCTGTCTATTGCATTTCTATATGCATTTACAACTGATGCCAAATAGTATTCTGTTTTAAGTCTTCCTTCTATTTTTAAGCTATCTACACCCATATTTATAATTTCTGGTAATTCTTTAATTAAGCATAAATCTTTAGAAGAAAAAATATATGTTCCGTGCTCATCTGCTTCAAGTGGCATTAAGTTTCCCGGATTATTGTTTTCTTCTACATAAACATTATATGCCCATCTACAACTTTGTGCGCAATCACCTAAATTTGCACTTCTGCTTGCTAGAAAATCACTTAAAAAGCATCTTCCAGAATAGCCAAAACAAATTGCTCCATGTATAAACATTTCTATTTCTAAATTTTTATCTTTATTTTGTATTATTTCTTTTATTTGCTCTTTGTTTAATTCTCTACCTAATATAATTCTAGAAGCCCCATTTTTATGCCAAAAGTTTGCACTATGATAGCTTACTGTGTTCGCTTGAGTACTTATATGTATTGGTACATTTGGCGCATATTCTTTTAAAATTTCAATTACACCACCATCTGATGCAATTATAGCATCTGCTTTTAAATCATTTAGCATTTTAGCTTGCTTTTTAATTTCTTCATAGTAACTATCCCAAGCATATATGTTAATAGCTGCATAAACCTTTTTTCCTATGCTATGTGCATATTCTATGGTTTCTGCTAAATCATTATCATTAACTTCTGCTCTGCTTCTTAATGAAAGTGCTCCGGTTCCACAGTATACAGCATCTGCTCCGTATAAAAAGGCTGTTTTTGCTTTTTCAAATGAGCCTGCTGGTGCTAATAGTTCCGGCTTTTTTATTTCGTTCATTTCATTTCTCCATTTCTAATTTTGTTTTTATAAAACATAAACTAATTTTTTCTACTTATTAATTATACTATATTACTATCACTTTGTCGAGTTATATATTTGTATTATTTGAATATAATTTTATATATGATTTATTGCATCTTATATACAAAATACTAAAATTAAAACTAAATTTGATATTATATTTATAGGTGATTTTACTATGGAAAAAGTAAAAAGTAAAATAAGATTAAATAGAACTCAAATTCTATTAATGTACTTTTTTATTTTTGCGTTTTTAGGCTGGGTAATGGAAACTTTGTACTGCATTCATACTTTAGGCTATTTTACTAAAAGAGGTTTCTTATATGGTCCTATATGTCCTATTTATGGGTATGGTGCTTTAATGCTAATTTTATTTTTATATAAATATAGGAAAAATAACTTCAAATTATTTTTTTATTCTGCTATTATTTTTTCTACTTTTGAATATATTGTAAGCTATGTTCTAGAAGCACTTTTTGGTATGTATTGGTGGAATTACACTAATGAACCTCTTAATTTAAATGGTAGAACTGGAGCTTTTTATTTTTTTATATGGGGAGTTATTGCAATAATTTTTATGAATCATATATATCCATTTTTGAAAAAGAAAATAAATTTAATTTTGGCAAAAATACCTTATAAAGTGCAGATTTCGGTTTTATATTCATTTTTTAGTGTTTATATTGTAGATACTATTTCTTCATTTGTACGTTATTTAGCATAAAGAAAAGCAAACCTTATTTAGGGGTTTGCTTTATTTTTATGATATTTTTTTAGATATTGCTAAACCATCTCCTACTTCTAGAATTTTTGTTTCTAAGTTAGGATTTTCGGTTATTTTTGCTATATATTCTCTTAAATTTCTAACTGCAGTACGCTGTTTGTGCTTGTTATAGTCACTCATAACATAGCCTTTATATAAAACATTGTCTGCTATTATAATTCCATTTTCATTTAGCATTCTTAAAGCTTGTTCTAAAAAGAATGGATATTTACCTTTTGCCGCATCTATAAACACTACATCATATTTTTTATTTAATGTTGGAAGCACCTCTACTGCGTCTCCTTCATATATGTTAATTTTGTTTTCTACTTCCGCTTTTTTTATATTTTCTTTTGCCTGAATTACTCTATTTGATTCTCTTTCTATAGTATCTATATAGCCATCACCGCCTAAATATTCAGAAAAGCAAATTGCAGAATAGCCAACTGCTGTACCTATTTCTAATATGTTTTTAGGTGATTTTTCTTTTAAAATTTGAGAAATTACTTCTAATGTGTCATCCATTATAATAGGAATTTTTTCTTCCAATGCTTTTTTCTTAATTTTTTCAAGTTCAATTTTGTTCATGGTTTTAGTTTATCTTTCTTCTCCTTCTGCTTCTTTAGCATTTTTTGACCTTGCTTCATGTTTTTCTCCAGTTTTACTATTTTCAAATCTACTATCAACCCATACTTCAAAAAATGGTCTGTATTTTGCATATTTTGGACCACTAAATACGAGTTCTAGTTTTTTTAATATATTTTCTCTTGATTCACCTAAGACATAATTTTTAAATATAAATTTGTTAATTTCATGTCTAATTGTAGAATCTTGATTTTGCTGTTCTTGTGCTTTTTTTCTTTTTACATCATCATTTGCCATTTCAATGCTTAGGCCAAATTTTCTTGGATTATTTGCCATTTTTAATCTCCCTATTCTGATACAGTTCTTCTTGCCATTCTTTCTCTTGTTTTGTTATCTAATATTTTCTTTCTTAAACGTATATTTTTAGGCGTTACCTCAACTAGTTCATCTTCTGCTATGAATTCAATAGCTTTTTCTAATGACATTTGTATTGGTGGCACCAAACGAAGTGCATCATCTGAACCAGATGCTCTAGTATTTGTTAAATGTTTTTCTTTACATACATTTATAGAAATATCTTCATTTCTAGAGTTAACTCCTACTATCATTCCTTCATATACTTCAACACCTGGTCCTATTAAAAGCTCTCCTCTTTCTTGTGCATTGTATAAACCATAAGTAATAGAAGTTCCCTGTTCAAATGCAACTAATACACCTCTTGTTCTAGCTTGAATATCTCCTTTATATGGCTCGTAGCAGTCAAATATGCTATTCATAGTTCCTTCACCTTTTGTATCTGTTAAAAATTCTGTACGATAGCCAATTAAACCTCTTGCTGGAATTTTAAATTCTACCTTTGTATGTCCGGCTTCTGCTGGTTCCATATTAAGCATTTCTGCTTTTCTTCTTCCTAGTTTTTCAATTACATTTCCAATACAATCGTCTGGAACATTAACTACTAATCTTTCAATTGGTTCTGATTTTACTCCATCTATTTCTTTTATAATAACTTTTGGACGAGATACTAAAAGTTCAAAGCCTTCTCTACGCATTGTTTCAATTAAAACAGATAAGTGTAATTCTCCACGACCACAAACTTCAAAGCTATCTGGCGAATCTGTTTCTTTTACACGTAAACTTACATTTCTCTCAAGCTCTTTAAATAATCTGTCGCGAATATGTCTTGATGTTACAAATTGACCTTCTTTTCCTGCGAATGGTCCATTGTTAACGCTAAAAGTCATAGATACTGTTGGTTCATCAATATCTACAAAGTCTATTTTTTCTGGATTATTAACATCGCAAATTGTTTCTCCTATGTTAATATCTGGTATACCAGAAACACAAACAATGTCACCTGCGCCAACGTTTTCAGTTTCTACTCGCTTTAAGCCTTCATAAGTAAATAATTTTGCTATTTTTCCTTGTGATACTGTATTATCTTTTTTGCAAATTGCTACAGGCATTGCTGTTTTAATTTCTCCTCTTTCTACTCTACCTATTGCAATTCTACCTAAATAATCATCATAATCTATGTTAGAAACTAATAATTGCATAGTTCCTTCGGTGTTACATTCTGGAGCATTAATTGTATTTATAATTGTATCAAAAATACAGGTAACATTGTTACTTTCTTCTTCTAAATTCATTTTAGCAATTCCATTTTTAGCAGATGCATAAATAACTGGAAAATCTAATTGCTCGTCATTGGCATTAAGCTCTATGAATAGCTCTAATACTTGATCTACTACTTTTAATGGATTTGCTCCTGGTCTATCTATTTTGTTTATTACAACAATTGGTTTTAAATTAAGTGCTAAAGATTTTTTTAAAACCTCTCTTGTTTGTGGCATTGGTCCTTCAAAGGCATCAACTAATAAAAGTACACCATCTACCATTTTTAAAACACGCTCAACTTCTCCACCAAAATCAGCATGTCCGGGTGTATCTACTATGTTTATTTTTATTCCATTATACATAACAGAAGTATTTTTTGCTAAAATTGTAATACCTCTTTCTTTTTCTATATCACCTGAGTCCATTATTCTTTCTGATACTTGCTCATTTTCTCTAAATACATGGCTTTGTTTTAAAAGTGCATCTACTAATGTTGTTTTACCATGGTCAACGTGTGCAATAATTGCTATATTTCTAATGTTTTGGTTATTCATTTTTTATTTCCCCTTTTATACTTATCATAACAAAAAATATAATGATTCTTGCGCCTTACTTGGTCGCTTAAACAAAATTTACGAATTCATTATATTTTTTGTTAATATATTTTTACTTTATGTTTGCATAATTTAAATTCAAACTCAACATTACTATTATACTTTAAATTGTTTGATTTGTCAACATAATTATATTGTTCATAATTTCTTTGCTAACCTTGTCTAATAGCTCTTTTTCAGGCTTATTTGTTTTATACTTGCTAAAATCTAATGGCTTGCCATAATTTAATTTTACTTTATGAAATGGTTTTAGCTCTCCTTGTATTCCAACAGGAACTACAGGTACTCCTGTTCTTATGGCCATAAATGCTGCTCCATTTTGTGCTCTACCGTTTTTTTCCATTCCGTTTCTTGTTCCTTCTGGAAATATTACTAATAATTTACCCTCTTTTAAAACTTTTAAAGCAAACTTAACAGATTCTAAGTCCATTTTTCCTCTTTTTGCAGGAAATACATAACATTTTTTTGCAATCCATTTTATAAAATCATTTTTAAATAGCTCCTCTTTTGCCATTACATAGCTTGGTCTTTTTGTTGCAGAAACAAGTATTGGTGGATCCCAGTTTGACCTATGATTAGCACATATTATATATGCTCCTTCTTTTTTTATATTTTCTTCTCCTACTTTTTTTACTCTAAATACAATTAGGCAAAATATATATAATAAAGAAGCTACTATTTTTCTAATCATTATTAGTTTCCCCCATAAACTCTAATATTTTGGTTCTAGCTGATGAAACAGATGAACTATCTGGTATCATAACATATAGTAATTGACTACCTGCTGAGTAAGTACTTTTACTTGCTCCACTGCCTGTTAAGCTATTAGTTTTAATTGTCCATGTAGACATGTCTTTTAGTTGCTGTTTTACTAAACCACTTATTTCGCTTTGTTCAATATTAGTTTGGAAACTACCATCTAAGGTTTTTAATATACTTGTATATTTAGTTAATATTGTGCTACTTGATGCTTTTTCAATTATTGCTTCAATTACTTTTTGTTGATTTTTCACTCTTTGGTTATCTCCATCACTATATGCATATCTTTCTCTACTAAATGCTAAAGCTTGCTCACCGTTCATATGATTTATTCCTTTAGTAAAGTTATATCCAAATCTACCTCTAACATTATAATCTGAATATACGTCTATTCCACCTAAAGTATCTACCACTTTAATTACTGTTGTAAAGTTAACTCTTACATAATAATTAATATCAATATCTAAAAGATCTTCTACTGTTGTAACAGTTTCATTAATACCATAAATTCCTGAGTGAGTTAATTTATCTTTTGCTTTTTTGCTATGAAGTGTTACATAATAATCTCTTGGAATAGAAGTAAGCAAAATTTCATGTGTATTTGTATTTACTGTAGCAATCATATTTGCATCACTTCTAGAAACATTAGAAATCCTTCCAGATGTATCAATTCCGCTTATATACACATTGAAAACACCATTTCCTATTTTATATTGTGTATCTTCATTTTCAATAGTTTCTTCGCCTTTTTTAATTTTATGTGTTGCTGTATAAATAATTTTTGTATTATCTTTAAAGTTTTCTATTTCATCTGATAGCATATCATATTGTACTGAGCTTATGAATAATACATCTACTTTACTATTTATTAACTTAGTTCCCATTTGAATTAAGTTATCTTCCGCTCTTAGAGTCATAGGAGCTTTGCTTCCCACTTCTTTTCTTACATCATCTTCTAATTGATAAAAATAAACGTCTTTTCCTTCAAGATCTTCTACTTTTTCCATACTACTGCTTTTTCTAACTACAATATAATAGTCTTCTGTTTCTTCTATATCTGTAAATACACTACCAAAAAAGTCATGTGTTGCATTTGCATAATTAATTCCATAAATATATATTGCTGATAATATAACTGCTACAATTAAGCAAGATATATTTAGCTTATATGTTTTATGCTTTTTTGCCATTCCTATAGATATAATTAAAGTAAATATAATTTCAGCCGCTGTAAAAGCAATTATATAAGTGTTTGGCAATAAGTTAAGCTTTAATATTGATACATAAAATAAAACAGTAATTACTATGTATACTAATGTTAATATTTTAAATGGTATACCTAATTTAAGAGAATTTCCTTTCTTCTTCTTTGAAGTATTTTTTTTGCCACTAGCCTTACTTTTATTTTGCTTATTATAAGTTTGTGATTTATTTATTCTATATGTTTCACTATGATTTATTGAATGTTTTCCTTTCATTTTGTTTCCTCCACTTTAAATTGATTTCTTATTTATGTAATTCCAAGAATCTCTGCACATATCTTCTAATGTTTTTGTAGCACACCAATTTAGTTCTTCTTTTGCTTTTGCAGGGTCTGCATAGCAAATTGCTACATCTCCTGCCCTTCGCTCTGTTATTTTGTATGGTATTTTTTTACCTGTTACCTTTTCAAATGTTTTTACCATATCTAATACGCTATAACCTTTTCCTGTTCCTAAATTATATATGTATATACCACTTTTTTCTTTATCTAATTTTTCTATTGCATTAACATGACCTTTGGCTAAATCTACTATATGTATATAGTCTCTTACGCCTGTTCCATCTGGAGTATTATAATCATTTCCAAATACAGATAATTCTTTTAAGTCCCCATTTGCAACTCTTACTATATATGGCATTAAGTTATTTGGTATTCCGTTTGGTTCTTCGCCTAGTAAACCGCTTTCATGTGCTCCAATTGGATTAAAATATCGTAATATGCATATGTTCCAGCTGTTATCTGCCTTATATAAGTCTTTTAAAATTTGCTCTATATAAAGTTTAGTGGTTCCATAAGGGTTAGTAGTTTGTCCAACTTTACTTTCTTCAGTTAGTGGTACTTTTTCTGGGTCACCATACACTGTTGCAGATGAACTAAATACAAATTTTTTAACATTGTATTTTTGCATAGTTTGAAGAAGTATAATTGCTCCTGAAATATTGTTATAATAATATTTTAACGGTTCTTTTACAGATTCTCCAACTGCTTTATAACCTGCAAAATTTATAACTGAATCAATTTTATTTTCTTTAAATACAGTTTCTAATTTTTCTTTATCTAAATAATCTATTTCATAAAATTTAAAATCTTTTCCTGTGAGTTTTTTTATATTTTCTAGGTTTTCAGGTTTGCTATTTGAAAAATTATCTATTATAATTATTTCTTTTCCTTTATTTAGCAGTTCTACAGCTGTGTGGCTTCCTATGTATCCTGCTCCGCCCTGGTAATAAAATTGCCATTATTAAAGCCCCTTTCTTTTGTTTACATTTTACTATTTATAATTTGCTTTACTTTTTCTTTTACTTCATCTATAGTCATATTTGTACTATCTACTACAATTGCATCTTCAGCAATTTTTAGTGGTCCAACTTCTCTTGTCATATTTTCATAATCTCTTTTTTTAATTGCTTCTAAAGTTTCTTGATAAGTTGTTTGCATTCCTTTTTCAATATTTTCTTTAAATCTTCTTTTTGCTCTTTCTTCTACATCTGCATCTAAATAAATTTTAACATTTGCATTTGGAAATACAACTGTTGTAATGTCTCTTCCTTCCATAATAACGTTTTTACCATCTGCCATTTTTCTTTGCATATCAACCATTATTTCACGTACTTCTGGAATAGCAGATAGTGGTGATACAAATGCTGTTACTTCTTTACTTCTAATTAAATTAGTAACATTTTCTCTATTTAAAAAGAATTCTTGATTTTCTTTATTATGTTTTATTTCAATATCAATATTTTTTGCAATTTCAATAATTTTTTGTTTTTCTTCATCTATTTTTGTAATTCCATTTTTTAAACATTGCAAAGCAACCATGCGGTACATTGCTCCTGTATCTATATTAACTAAATTAAGTTCTTTTGCAATTAGTTTTGTTATTGTTCCTTTTCCTGTTCCTACAGGTCCATCTATTGCTACAATAAATGACATTTAGTTTTCCTCCTTTTAAGATTTCCATTTATGACTCTTTGTTTTTTTCTTCGTTACTTTCTGCATTATTTTCTTCCATATGTAATCCTTTTGCAACAATTGTAATGTCTTTTACTGTCATTGTTGTTAATATTTCAATTTCTTTTTTTATTTTTTGTTTGAATTCTCTTAATGCCTCTAATATATTATTTCCATAGTTTATAGAAACTTCCATATATATTACAGGTCCTTCAGGAGTACTTTCTACTCTTGTTCTCATTACTTTATAAATTGCACTTGAGCGTTTTGCTAAATATTCTGCTATTTGTCTAAATACAGTATCTGAAATAGTAAAATTGCCCAAATAGCTAAATGTAGGCCTTATAATAGATTTTTCTGCCATATATGGATTATTCCCTTTACCTTTAAATTTGAATATTTGAAGCGGATCTAAAATATAGCCTGAAAAGTCTTTTTTTATTTCAAATGTTGGTACTGGTATAACATGTTTTCCTTGTGTAGTACGTATTCTTTTAGCTGTTTCCATTTCAGTTTCTGTGGCTACATCTTCAATGTATATTTTTTTAATTGGTTTTGGAAGTCCTAAGTTTTCGGTAATTTTATCAATCATTCCGTCAGATGTGCCTAAAATTAAGATTGAGTCTGGTTTATATTTTCTTAGAGCTTTTTTCATTTCGTTTCTTTCTTTTTCATTTATGAAAATAGCTTGCCTTACAGTTTCAACCTTTGTTGGTGCTTTTTTTGCAGAGGTGCCACAAACAACGTCATTTTCGTTTATTAAAAGCCCATCATCTATAATATAGCTAATGTTATTTTCATTTGCTACCATTTGCGCTCTGTAACTTTTGCCTGTGCCAGAAGGCCCTATAAAGGCATAAACTTTTATATCTGTATTTTGATTTAAGTTATTAAAAATTTGCAATTTTTTATCTCCTTATATACTTATTTTTCAATTAATTCAACAGTATATGAATAATTTCTATATGGTACTTCAAATACCCTTTCAGATATATTTTTGATATTATATTTTTGGCTAACTTCTTCTCTTAAACTATTATTGTAGCCGCTTTCAACTAACCATATTCTACCATTATAGCCATTTAATATTTCTTCTAAAGTGTCTTTTATTTCCATATATGGACTAAATGCCTTATAGGCTTCCTGTACTCCCCAATGTTCATTATTATAAAAATATGATCTTACATTTATATTATTAGATAAATCTGTTGCAAAAACAGCTCCATTTATTGCATTAGAATATACTATAATATCGTTTGGCTGTATATTTTGCTCCATATATGTTACCCAGTCTCTATTGTTTGGAGCATAGTTTTCTTTTATTGTAATTACATTGCTTATGCATGATAAAATTAGTATGCATATACAAACTAAAGATACTCCTAAGTAATTTTCGTCTTTTGACATAAAAAGCGAAATTGCAAATACTAAAAGACCTGTTCCAATTAGTAAATACCTATTTAATAAAATTACACTTTGCATACATAAAGAAATAACTAATGGTATTAGAATTAGCAAAATATATATTAAAGCTGAAATTTTAGCAAGCTTTTTTTCCTCTCTTTCTGTTTTTGAAGAAAGATATATTATGTATGCATAAAATAATGTCGATAATACTATTGGCTGAATTTTTAAATTTCCTTGATATTGTAAGGTTAGTATATCATAGAAGGTTCCTGGGAATGATAAGCTTATCCAAAAGCCACCGAGAGACCCCACCTAATTGTTTTAAAAATGTAACAAGCCATGGTAAGTAACCAATTACTTGTAGTGCAGCCACAACTATAAATTTTATTAAGTCTTGTTTTCTTTGTTTTGCATTTTTTAGTAAGTAAATAAATAATATTAAATTAACAATTCCTGCAAGCATAAGTCCATAATAATGTGTATATGCAAGAAGTAAACTACTTAAACCAAATAAAATATATGTAGCTTTATTTATTTTTCCTTTATAAATTCTATAAGCATATATTGCCATTATGCTCCCAAGTAGCATACCTAAAGAGTACATTCTAATTTCTCCAGCATAAAAAGCTGAAACTGGCAAAAACAATGTTAAAAATGAAAATAAAAATCCTGTTCTTTCTCCAAAATCTTTTCTAATATGTGTATAACCTAATATACCCATAATAGCAATAGCTAATGCTGATAGTATTCTATATGATATAATATTATTTCCAAAAACTAAATATAACAAATGAAGGCAAAAATAGTAAAGTGGTGGATGAACATCATTTCCTGTAATTTGCCAAATTTCAGAGAATGAGTGTCTTGCTATTCCTACTGAATAGCTTTCATCGAACCACATATTTGTGTGAAATATTGATAATGATATAAATATTATTCCTAATAATATTATAATTATATGCAAGTATTTTAAATTAATTTTTTCTATTATTTTTTTCATTTTGCTTCTTCCTTTTTTATTTACTAAATTGTATCATATATATTTTAGTTTCTCAATTATTTATAGTATTTATTTTAAATTTATTTATATATATGCTTGCAACTGGCATAAGAACTACAACATATGGAATTATGTATCTTGATTTTGCTTCCCACAACATATGAAAAGCAAATCCACCTATAAAAATTGTAATTAAAAATATAACTTCTAGCGATAAGTCTCTTCTTTTTTGAATAAGAACTAATAAAGAGCATGCACATGATAATACTAACAATGTTTTTTGATGGAATTCAAGTGGCTCTCTTAAATTTTCTACTGGGTCGTTTTGTCTTGCTAGGTTTTGGCATATTGCTGAATATGTATTTTCACACCACATTGATGCTGCTTTTTTTACATAAAAATCAAACGCATATCCTATATTTTGCGAAAAATATGTAATTCTTTCTTTAATTCTTTGTGGATATTCTGATTTTGCAGCTACCGGATTTTTTAGGGCATATTCACCAATATCTTCCCTGTACCAACCGTTTCCTCTCCAGCTTTCTTCCATTGATATTAAAATATAGCTTATTGTAGGATATTCTCTATTTTTTTCTAAATTATATTTATTTAAATAGTAATTCTTCACAAGTGAAGTAGGAGCCATTCCTACTATAATATATATTGCAACTACTAATATTTTTAACAAATTTTGTTTTAAATTACTTTCGTGCCTTTCTTTAAAAATTGCAAGTAATAAGTATATAACTGTTGCAATTATAAAAATTAAACTATTCATTCTCATCATGTAGGCAAGCATTGTAAAAATACTTGCAATTAAAGCATATTTAAGACTTTTAGTTTCAGTATACTTCATAATTAAATAAACTGATATAAGACTAAATGCTAAGCTTAAAGTATCTCCATATACAAATGTAGAAAGCATTGGAAGTGATAAAAATGTTAATATTAGCACTAAAAATAATACTTTATTAACTTTGTATTTTTTAGATAAATGGCATGTTATTTTATATAAAAATGTAACAATTAAAATGTTTCCAATTAAATTTAAAATTCTCAAAAGTGGAATTAAATCTGAGTGTATTATTTTAAAGAAAATATTAAATATAAATGCAAGTGGAATTTGCTGAGTGTATGATGCTACATATTCTTTAAGTGGAATTCCTGCATATGTTAAATTTGGCAAAAATTCTTCTAAGTTACCTCTATACATTGTTTGTGCAAGATTTGCAACATGTATTTGGTCTGCACCTATGCCAGGCCTTACAAGTATTAGCCATATTGCACTAAATGCTAAATAAATGGCTACTGCAAAAATAAATAAATCTCTTCTTAGCCTTTTTCTTTTTTCATCATCTTTATATAGAAATTCATTAAAACTTTTGCTTAATATGTATAGTATAATTACTGCTAAAATAAGTGTAATAGCATAAAAAATTGTATTAGTGTTTACTGTAATATGCTCTGAATTATCTAAATTTGCACTAAATATTACATTTAAAATAATAACTATACTTAAAAATAAGATTCCTACTGCATATATAATTTTTTTCATATATTATTCCTTTCGTTACTATTTATTTATCGTTTGTTACATCTCCATTTCCACTTACTGGAATTGTATCTCCCAGATAGGTAGGTAATGGTTTGAATATACATTTAAACCAATCTTTATCCCTTGCTAATATTTCTCTAATATCTCTAAATATTTGTCCTTCATATTTTCTTTGGTCAGCGCCTACACCATAAGCTTCAATTCCTAGGCTTTTTGCTACATACAAAGCCCTATATAAATGATATTTTTGTGTAACAATTACTATTTTTTTAGCCTTAAATATATCTCTTGCCCTATATATACTATCATAAGTGGAAATTCCTGCATGATCCATGAAAACATCTTCTGAACTAATATCTTTATCTATTGCAAATTTTTTCATTACATTTACTTCATCATAATCTTCTCTAGTGTGGTCTCCACTCATTATAATTTTAGGTGATACTTTATTTTGATATAAAGAAATACCTTGAAGTAGTCTATCTTCTAGCATAGGACTAGGACTATCTCCCCAAATTCCTGCTCCTAAAATTAGAATGCAATCTACATTTTCTAAATTTTTTGCTTCTTCTTCTGAAATAATTTTATTTTTTGTACTAAATACAACGAAAAAATTTATCGATAATATTAAAATTAAAATTGTTACTATTAAAATAATACATATTAACATAATTTTTTTAACCATTTCCTTTAAATTTAAACTCCTTGTATTATATCATTTTTTGGTTCTATTTATTATTGTTTTTTAATAATAAAGGGAAAGCTTTTTTGCTCTCCCTAATATTTAATATATTGTTATTTTTCTATTTCTACTCCGCTAGGGGTAACTTCTCCAATTGCAATCTTTCGAATGTGTTCAATTTTATCCCAACTAGTATCGCGTTTAAATAAGCATTTAAAGTTTATTAAAATCCACGAACCTAAAAATAATGGATAGCAAATTAATCCTTTTATCATTGGTTTTATAGGTTTTTTATCTAATAACATAATTATAATTGCAGTAACAATTGGTAATAAGAATGTTGGAATTAAATATCTTAGAATATTTATTCCTAGTTCTAAGCTCGTCATTCCTTCTCCTGCATACATAACAAAATTTAAAAATAGAAGAACTAAAGTAGCTACAAACATTGGTATACTACCAACAATATATAAAAATCCATCAATGTTCATTATTGTTTTGTGTTCTTTAATAGCTAGTGCTAATGGTTTTGTATATTCTTTAATACATTGCATATGTCCAACTGTCCATCTAGTTCTTTGTTTCCAGCTTTGTTTAAATTCTAGGGGTTGTTCATCATAAACAATTGCATCTTCTGCCCAACCTAATTTTTTACCTTTTATAATTCTTTTTAATGAAAATTCAATATCTTCTGTTAATGTTTTTGTATCCCATCCGTTTGGTTTAACAACATCAAACTTTACCATAAAACCTGTTCCATTTATTAATGGTGATAAACCAACATTATATCTTGCTAAATGATAAAAACGATTCATTGTCCAATAGAAAATTGCATATCCTGCTGTAATCCAGTTATCAGTAGGGTTTTTAATATCTCTGTAACCTTGAACTACTTCTTCGCCTTGGCAAAGTTTTTTATTCATTGTTTTAATAAAATTTGCATCAACAATGTTATCTGCATCAAATACACAAAATGCGTCATAATCTGCATTTTCTTTAATTTTTTGTTTCAAAAACCAATCTAATGCATACCCTTTAGTCTTTTTCTCTGAATCAAATCTTTCATAAACTATTGCGCCTGCATTTCTTGCTACTAAAGCTGTATAATCTGTACAATTATCTGCAATAACATAAATATCTAATAATTCTTTTGGATAATTTTGCGCTTTTAAACTTTCTATTAGTTCTGCTACTACATTTTCTTCATTATGTGCAGGTATAATTGCCATAAATTTGTGGTTTTTGTTAACTAATAATGGTTTATCTTTTAGTTTTACTAAAGAGCAAATACTAATTGCTAATTGGTAAAGCCAGAATATTGTTATAATCCATACTAATGCTTGTTGTATGATATATAAATATTCCATTTTTTCTCTCCTTGTTATTTTCCTAGGTTATTTTTAGTATATTTTTTTACCTTATTTATTATACTACTGTGTTTATTTTTTTTCAACTTTTTTATTTTAAATTAAATAATTCTTAATAAATTTAAAATAACTTAGTTTTGTTTGGCTTCTAGATCCTTCATGTTTAAGTTTATTCTACCTTGGCTATCAATTTCAGAAACTTTAACTGTAACTTCATCTCCAACATTTAAAACATCTTCTACTTTTTCAACTCTTTTGCTTGAAATTTTAGAAATATGAAGTAAGCCTTCGTTTCCTCCACCTATATCAACAAATGCTCCAAATGACATTATTCTTGTTACAGTTCCATTATATACTCCGCCAACTTCTATAACCTTAGCTATATCTAAAATCATGTCCATTGCTTTTTGTGCTCTTTCAGTATTTTCTGAATACACACATACTTTTCCATCATCAGAAATATCAATTTTAACACCAGTTTCATCAATAATTTTGTTTATCATTTTTCCGCCAGGTCCAATAACATCTTTTATTTTTTCTGTAGAAATTGTTGCAGTCATAATTTTTGGTGCATATTTTGAAATTTCTTTTCTTGGCTTACTAATTACAGGAAGCATTACGTTATCTAATATATAGTCTCTTGCAACTTTTGTTCTTTCAAATGCTTCTTTTATAATATCATATGTTAAACCATCTATTTTTATATCTACTTGAATTGCTGTAATACCATCTTTTGTTCCACCTACTTTAAAGTCCATATCTCCGAAGAAATCTTCTATTCCTTGAATATCTGTAAGCATAATGTATTTGCTTGGGTCGTTTTTATCTGTAACTAAACCTGTAGAAATACCTGCTACTGGCTTTTTAATTGGTACACCTGCATCCATTAAAGCAAGTGTACTACCACAAATGCTTGCTTGTGAAGTAGAACCATTTGAAGAAAGTACTTCTGATACAACACGAATTGCATAAGGAAATTCTTCTTCTGATGGAATAACTGGAACTAATGCTTTTTCTGCTAATGCACCATGTCCTATTTCTCTTCTTCCTGGTCCACGTGAAGTTCTAGCTTCTCCTACACTATATGGTGGGAAATTATATTGATGCATATATCTTTTTGATTCTTCTTCATCTAGGCCATCTAGAATTTGCTCTTCGCTTTTCATTCCAAGTGTTACTACAGACATAACTTGAGTTTGTCCTCTTGTAAAAATTGCGCTACCATGTACTCTTGGAAGTACTCCTACTTCGCAAGAAAGTGGTCTTATTTCGTCAATTTTTCTTCCATCTGGACGTTTATGTTCTTCTAAAATCATTTGTCTTACACATGCTTTTTCTAGGTCATGAATACTGTCTGCAATATCTCTTTGCTTTTCTTCGGCAGCTTCTTCGCCATATTTTTCTGTAAAGTATGCTATAATATCTTCAGTTATTTTTTCAATGTTTTCATCTCTTACAGTTTTATCGGTAGCTTGTACATCTTGATACATTCTATCTTTAAAGTTTGCTTCAATCTCGCTATATACTTCTGGATCTACTGCAAAAGATTGATATTCAAATTTTGGTTTTCCAATTTCTGCTTTAATATCTGCTATAAAATTACAAATCTTTTTAATTTCTTCATGCGCTGTTTTAATTGCTTCTAACATGGTATCATTTGGTATTTCATCAGCACCTGCTTCAATCATTGTAATTTTTTCTAGAGTTCCTGCAACTGTTAGAGTTAATCTTGATTTTTTCCTTTGCTCTAGTGTTGGATTTATTATAATTTTTCCATCTACATAGCCTACATTAACTGCTGCTGTAGGTTCTCCAAATGGAATGTCTGAAATTGAAAGTGCAGCAGATGCGCCTATCATAGCGCATACTTCTGGACTATTATCTGGTTCAACTGATAATACAGTTGCTACAACACATGTATCATTTCTAAAGTCCTTTGGAAATAAAGGTCTTAAAGGTCTATCTATTGCTCTTGAAGTTAAAATAGCCTTGTCTGCTGGTTTTCCTTCTCTTTTTGTAAATCCACCTGGTATCTTTCCAACAGCATATAATTTTTCTTCGTAGTCAACAGATAATGGGAAAAAGTCTATTCCCTCTTTTGGCTCTTTTGCTGCTGTTACATTTACCATAACAACAGTTTCTCCATAACGTACTACTACGCTACCATTTGCAAGTTCTGCAATTTTTCCTGTTTCAATTGTTAGTTTTCTTCCTGCTAATTCAGTTTCATAAGTTTTAAACATATTTTTTCTTCCTCTCACCAAAATTGGACGTTTGCTTTATAACAAACGTCCAAATTTAAAATTATTTTCTTAGTCCTAATTTTTCAACGATGTCTCTATATCTTTGAACATCTTTTTTAGCCAAGTAATTAAGTAGATTTCTTCTTGAACCTACCATTTTTAAAAGTCCTCTTCTTGAATGATTGTCTTTTACATGAACTTTTAAGTGTTCTGTTAATTCATTAATTCTTTCTGTTAAAAGAGCTATTTGAACTTCTGGTGAACCAGTATCATTTTCTTCTCTTTTATAAGTATTAATAATTTCTTGTTTTCTTTCTTTTGTCATAATTTTTCCTCCTTTAAATTTTATTTGCCTTAAACTGAGTTTAAGTGGAGTTTTATTTCTTAAACTAAGTAAAAGGTAAGTTTTTTTAACATAAATATATTACCATATAAAAAAACAAAAATCAATACTTTTAGAAAATTTAATTTGAGACTCAAAAAATTGCATTTAACTTTTCACTTGCCGAATCTTAAAAAATATATTTTATTTTTTATTTAAGCATTTATCCATTCTCCTTTGAAAACTGTTACTGCTGGTCCTGTCATATAAATATGATTATCTTTTTTCCATTCTACCTCTAAATTTCCACCTAACAATTTTACTGTAACTTTTTTGTTGGTATAATTATTTAAACTTGATGCAATTGCACTAGCGCAGGCTCCAGTTCCACATGCTAAAGTTTCACCTGTTCCTCTTTCCCATACTCTCATTTTTATTGTCTCTCTATTTATAATTTGAACAAACTCAATATTTACTCTTTCAGGGAAAAATTTACTATTTTCAAAAATTGGTCCAAACTTTTCTATGTTAAAATTATCAATATTGTTTATAAATGTAACAGCATGTGGGTTTCCCATAGAAACACAAGTAAATTTATATAGAGTGTTATTTACTAAAATAGGAACTTGTATTTTTTTGTTTTGTACTTTACATTTTTCATTTAATAAAACTGGAATCTTTTCTGGAGCCAATATTGGCTCTCCCATGTCTACTTCTACAGTTTTTACTTTTCCGCATATATATATTTAGTTTTAACTTTCTAATACCTGCTAAGGTTTCTATTAAAACTTCGTTTTTATGTATTAAACCAAGCTCATATACTAATTTTGCTACACAGCGAATTCCATTTCCACACATCCCAGCTTCTGAGCCATCACTATTAAACATTCTCATTTTCAAATCTGCTATTTTGCTATCACAAATTAAAATAAGTCCATCTGAGCCAACACCAAAGTGCCTATTACTTAAGTCTATTGCTAATTTAGATGGATTTTTTGGCTCTCTTCCTTTGGTACAATTTAAATATACATAATCATTGCCCAAGCCTTGCATTTTAAAGAATATCATATTTTTTTACCTCCTAACTTATTTTATTAGCTGGTAAAAAACTTATTCTAAAAACATGCTCATTTGTTAAAATAACTTGAGATAAAAAACTTTTTTATTTTTTTATTAATTTGTCTTGACATTCTTTTTTAAATTTAGTATACTAAGAAGGTCATCGGAAATGGGCGCATAGCTCAGCTGGGAGAGCATCTGCCTTACAAGCAGGAGGTCATAGGTTCGAGCCCTATTGCGCCCACCATTTTTTAAAATAAAGCCAAAACAAAAATATTTGTTACGGCCTGGTAGTTCAGTTGGTTAGAACGCTAGCCTGTCACGCTAGAGGTCGACGGTTCGAGCCCGTTCCAGGTCGCCATTTTTTACGGCTTCATAGCTCAGTTGGTAGAGCAGAGGACTGAAAATCCTTGTGTCACTGGTTCGATTCCAGTTGAAGCCACCAAAAAAGCAGCTTTTAAAGCTGCTTTTTTAATTGGTTTAATGTCATTTAAAAAATCCTTTTTATATCTTTTTAGTCTGTCCTTTGAAAAATCAAATAATAATCTAATATATTTTATCGTTCTTCTTCTATATCCATTTCTCTTTCCAAAGCATTTTTATTAACCAATACTCCATTAATAATTTTAAAAGGATATTGTTGTTTTGGTATTATATCTTTTACAATTATTGTCTCTGATACTTCTTCTCCTAATTGAAAATCTAAATTTTCATCTATTTCAGAATATCTTTCTGGATGTTCTTTAAAATTTTTATAGTTTATTTTTCTATATCCCATTGATTTGTAGAAGTTATCTGCTCTATTTTCTAAATCACTTTTATCTCTAGCAATATTATTCATTCTATCTGTTGATAATTGCATTGGATTATATTCTCCTCTAATTCTATAGCCCTGATATTTTTGCATTATATAATCAGCAATTTCACTTAAATTACTTGCTATTTTTCTTCCTCTAAATTCATCATAGCAATATATTGTATCCAAAAAAAATCTTCTATTAGGGTAAAAATATATATTCATATATCCGAGTATCCCTACCTTCTTGATTTTTTGATTTTAGCATAAAGCATTCCCCTAAATTTATATAAATTTCTACAATATTAAGAGCTCCTTTTCCATCTTTAAATATTGCAAACTTTTTATCTAAATTATAACCTTGCTTAGCCATTTTTTCTTTATATTCTAAAAATCCGCTATACTCTTCACTATTAATAATTCCTTCTATTAATTTTTCTATTTTCATACTTAAAATTCTTCCTACAATTTATTATGATTTATTTTGATAAATAATATCATAAATATATATTTTTATCAACTATTAGTAAAAAGAGGTATTTATCTAAAACACTTGAAAAATCATTCAAAAAATGATATTATATTTATGTTAATTCCTTTTAATCCTGTTTTACGGGTTAATATATAGACAGCAAAAGTAAAATTATTATTTTCAGGAGGTAAAAAAATGAAATATCAGGTTGTTCATGAAATTGCTAATGGTGAGTATGTTTTAATTCTTGAACTTGAAAGAAAAGTTAATGCTCTTTGTGCAGAAGGTTGGAAACCTGAAGGAGGCATTTTTGTTATGCGTACTGGTGATTCGTATTCTGCTTTTTCTGCTTTCCAAGCAATGGTAAAAGAAGAATAAACAACCAAAAACAAAGCGAAAACTGATTTAAGGTTTTCACTTTGTTTTTTATCACTTATTTTCTATATTTTTTAGAAAACAAAATTGCCTACACATTTTTAATTTTGATTTAATACTTCTATTGCTTTTTGTAACTGTGTATCTTTTCCTTCTGGAACTTCTAATAATTGTTTTAGCTCTGATGGTAAATCTATTTCTATATCTGGCTTAATTCCAAGTTCGTGTATTGTATGTTTTTTTGGTGTATAGTATTCATTTGTTGTAATTTTTATACCACTTCCATCCGATAATTGATGTAATTCTTGAATTATTCCTTTACCATAAGTTGATGTTCCAACTATTGTTGCTTTTCCATTATCCATTAAGGCTCCTGCTAGAATTTCTGAAGCACTAGCGGTATAAACATTTGTTAATACTACAATTGGTTCAGTAACTATAGGATCTTCTTTTGCTTTTGTAATTTCTTCTTTTCCTGTTTTGTCAGTTGTAATTAGTAAAGTAGAATTCTTTTCTACTATCATATCTGCAATTTTTATTGATTCGTCTACAACTCCTCCTCCATTATCGCGAAGATCTATAATTAGTTTTTTTATTCCTTTTTCTTTTAGTTCTTGATATTTTGTTTTAAATTCCTCTGCACTACCACCTTCGAAATCTGCAATTGCCATATAGCCAATATCTCCTTCAAGTACTTTTGTCTCAATATGGCTTATCACTACTTTCCTTCTTGTTAATTCCATTGTTTTTGTTTCGTTTCCACGCAAAATTTCAATAGTAACTTTTGTACCTTCTTTGCCTTTCATTTTTGTGGCAGCTTCATCCATTTGACTACCACTATATTCAACTCCATCTATTTTAGTTATAATATCTCCCGATAAAATTCCTGCTTCTTCAGCTGGTGAATTTTCTATTGGCTTTATAATTAAAATGGCATTTTTTTCAGTATCCATAGTCATATATATACCTATTCCTACAAAGTTGCCTTCTGTTTCTGTCATAATTTCTTCCATTTCTTCTTTTGTATAATAAGTAGTATATGGATCTCCTAATGCTGCAACATAGCCCTTTATTGCTCCATTTATAAGTTCTTCGTCATTTATTTCTCCCATGTATTTTTTTTCAAGTTCTGTTCTAAATCTAGAAAGTGTGTATTCTAGTCCTTCTAGTGTATTAGTTCCCTTTGAACCTAGGCCTAAAACATTACCACCATTTATTAAATATTTATAAGTAGCAAATGCAGTAATTAAAGAAGTAATAATTATTATAATAAGTGTGTACATTATAAGTTTATAAATTCTTTGTGTTTTTTCGTTTTCCATTTTAAAGTTTTCCTTTCCTATTTTCTATATTATTATACTTTAACTCTTAAATGATATTATTATTTTGTTCAAAAATATATGACTTTATTTTACGCTTAAAATTTTTATTATGGTGCATTTACATATTTTAATGGGTCTTGTGTGCTTCCGTTTATTCTAACTTCAAAGTGTAAATGTGGACCTGTTGAGTTTCCGGTGCTTCCTGTTTTTAATATAATTTCACCTTGTTTTACTTCTTGTCCTCTTTGAACAAGCACTTCTTGTCCATGTCCATATAATGTGGTAATTCCATTACCATGATATACCATTACGCAATTTCCATAAGAGCCTAATTCTCCTGCATATGTAACTATTCCATCTAATACAGATACCGCTGGTGCTCCATAACCTGTATTTCCAATATCTATTCCTTGATGTAATTTAATAATTCCTTCAATTGGGTGCTCTCTTGTTCCATAATATGAAGTTATTTTTGTTCCATTTATTGCTACAGGCCATATCATTTCTGTTCCTGTATATTGTATTATAATTTCTCCTTCATAGCCACTCAGCTCTTGAATTCTTGCTTCTATTGCTAACATATTATTTTTGTATTCTTGCATTTGATCGTTAAATTCTTTTTCTTTTTCTGATAAATTTTGCATTTTTCCTTCTTGTAATGTTTTTGTATTTCGTAAAATAACTTCTGATTGCTCTGCTTTTGCTTTTAACTCTGTTACTTCTTTGTTTTCGGTTTCTAGTTTTTCTTTTGACTCTCTAATTATTCTTAATTGTTCATCTACCTCAGAAATTAAAGCATTATCATATTCTGCCATTTCAAGAATTCCATTATATATTTCTAAAAATTCAGATAAACTATTTGCAGATAAAAGAACGTCTAAATATGCAATATCTCCTGCTTCATATATTGCAACTAATCGTTCTTTTAATAAAGCCTCTTTTTGTTCATAGTCTTTTGTAACTTTTTCTAAATTTGCTGTAGTTTCAGTTATTGATGTTTCTAGTTCTTGTAGTCTTGTATTTAAATTTTCGTTTTCTTGTTCATAGCTACGTATTTTGTCATCAAGTTCTTGAATTTCTAGAAGCGTATTTGACATTTCTGTTTTTACGTATTCTATTTGACTATTTATTTCTTCAATTTTATTTTGTGTTTCGTTTTTTTGATTATTTAAATCATCTATATTATCTATGTTTTCTATATTATTTATGAAATTATTTTCTTGATTACCATTTTCTATATTTTCTGCATTGTTAATTACACTTTCAGATGCAAAAGATGAAATAGAAATTGATAATAATAAAATTACAACAAGGAGAATACTTGAAAGTTTTTGTTTTACCATTTGCTATTCTTCTCCTCCTTTTTTAAATTAATATATTAAGTTTGGCAAGCTTACTAAACCACAAGTAAGTGGATTTATTTCTGACATATAATATGGGGTTGTTAATACTTCAAAATGTAAATGTGGTCCTGAGCCAACGCCAGTGTTACCGCTATACGCAATAAGCTGTCCTCTTTTTACATATTGTCCTGCAGATACTACATATCTGCTTAAGTGTTGGTATCTTGTGTATAAATCATCAGCATGTTTAATTAATACAAACTTACCTCTTGCGTTTGTTTGCATAACACTTAAAACATATCCATCTGCTGATGCATATACTGGAGTTCCTATTATTACTCCTATGTCTACTCCTCTGTGGTTACTACTAGCTCCTGCTGTTGGAGAAGTTCTGTAGCCGAATTTTGATGTTATTACATTATAATATGGAGATGAGCTTGATAAAGGCCAGCCAAGTGTCCCTGAAAAGCTACCACTATATACTCCTGCTGCGTTTTGAGCTTGCTCTCTAATTTTTCTATCAATGTCGGCAATATCATTATTATATGCATCTATTTCTTTTTGCAAAGCTTTTTCTTTATCAGTTAATGTTGCAATTTTAGCTTGTTTAGATGCTTTTGTAACTTTAACTTGAGTTTGCTTTGACTCTACTGTTTTTTTAGAATCGTCTAATTTATCTTTTTTCTCTTGAAGCTCGTTTTTGGCTTTTTCTACTGCTTTTCTTTGTGCTTCTAGTTCATCTAATTGTTTATTATCTGCTTCTGCCATTTCTTTCATTCTTGCTTCTATTGAAAAATAATCCCATATACTTTCAGAAGACAAAATAGCATCTAAAAATGTAACTTGTCCTTCTTCATATATTGCAACTAGTCTGTGTTCTAGTAATTCTTGTTTTTCTTCAAATTCTGATTGAAGTTCTTCTATTTCTTTAGTTTTAGATTTTATATCTTTTTGTAATTTTGAAATACTTTCTTCTAATTCGTTTATTTCTTTTTCATATTGTGCTATGGTATTATCTAAACTTTCAATTTCAGACATAGTAGATTTTTTTTCGCTTGTTACTTCATCTTTTTCGTCTTTTGCTTCATTTATTTTGTTTTGCAGTGCATTTTTTTGGTCTGAATAGCTACTAGCATAAATTACTTGCATAAATGTTACTAGTAATAAGAAAATTGCTAGTAAAACAGATATTACTTTTCTTTTCATATGCGTATTTCTCCTTTTTTATACTTCTAAGTATTTTCTCATTGAAATTGCACTTCCTATTGCACCAATTCCAATGCCTAAGCACAAGTAAATTATTGTTAATGTTCCGAATATATCTTTTGTTGATAATAATGTTACAAACATGTTTCCTTCTGCTAATGACTGCTCTATTTGGCTAGATACTCCATTATACGCACCGCCTAAAATTAAAACTGAAAGTAGAACTGCCATTATACCAATTAGCATACCTTCAACCATAAATGGCCACCTTATAAATCCATTTGTTGCACCTACATATTTCATAATTGAAATTTCTTTTCGCCTTGCATGTACTGTTAGTTTTATTGTGTTTGTAATAATAAATATTGATATTAAAACTAAAATTACTAAAATAACAATTGTAACTACTTTTATTCCGTCTGCAAGTTTAATAAGTGCTTGTATTGTTTCTGATTTAACTTCAACATGGTGAATTACATCAGATGAATTTTCTATTTGAGTTTTTACATCATTCATTTTTGTTAGGTCTGTTAAAGTTACTATGTAAGAAGCTCTAAAAGGATTATTTTCTCCTTCATAGGTTGAAAGAAGTTCTTTTCTATCTTTAAGAATTCTTTTCATGTCTTCTAGCGCTTCTTCTTTAGTTGTATATGTAACTGTATTTACATATTCTAGCCCTCTTATTTTATTGCCTAATTCTTCTGTTTGCGTTTCTGTGGCTTCATCTAGAATAAAAACTCTCATTCCTTGTTCTTCTTCTACTGTTTTTGTAATATGATTTACATTTTCGCCTACTATGTAAAAAATGCCGAATATGAACATTGTTGCACACATAATTATTAAAGATGCCATTGTAGACTTTTTGTTTTTAAATACGTTTCTAAAACCTTCTCCAATTAAATAACCAAAAATACTATATCTCACTATTGTACCCACCTTTTTTATCATCTCTTATGATATTGCCTTCTTCAATTTGAATTACTCTTTTTTTCATTCTATCTACAATATCTTTTGCATGTGTTGCTACTACTACAGTTGTTCCTCTATTATTTATATCATTTAAAAGTGTCATTATTTCCCAAGCTGTATCTGGGTCTAGGTTTCCGAGTTGGCTCGTCTGCAATTAACATAGATGGATTATTTACCAATGCTCTTGCTAATGCAACTCTTTGTTGTTCTCCACCTGATAACTCATTTGGATACATTTTAGCTTTATTGCTTAATCCTACTAAAGATAATACCATTGGCACTTGTCTTCTAATGTGTCTTGGTGTTGACCTTACTATGTACATTGCATAAGCCACATTATCATATACTGTTCTATCTGGTAAAAGTCTGAAGTCTTGGAACACTACTCCCATACTTCTTCTTAAAAAAGGTACTCTTTTAGGTTTTAAAAAAGTAGTATCTTTTCCATTTATAATAATATTACCTTGTGTTGGTTCTTCTTCTTTTAATATAAGTTTTATTAAAGTAGATTTTCCTGAGCCTGAACTTCCTACTAAGAAAGCAAATTCCCCTTTATCAATTACAAAATTAGCATTATGTACTGCTTCTGTACCAGTATCATAGGTTTTGCTGACATTTCTAAATTCTATCATTTTTTTGATAACTCCCCTTATGTAAAATTTGATTTTTTGCTAAATTTCAAAACATTTTTACATTATTTTATCTTTACTCTTTTATCATAACAATAAATGAATTTCTTTGCAATAGTTTTTTAAAGAAAAAACAGAATAATTTAGCCTTTAAATGCTGAATTTTTCTGTTTTTCTCTTATTTTCTTAGTTTTTCAAAATTCACAGAAAATTTACAAAAGTTTTTCTGCAATAGAATTTCTATCAATTTTAAAATATTTTAATAGTTCTTCTGCTTTTCCAGATTTACCAAAAGTATCGTTTATTCCCATTCTTATAACTTTTGTAGGATATTCTTCTGATAGAACTTCACATACACTTGTACCTAGTCCGCCAATTATGCTATGGTCTTCTACTGTAATTATTTTTTTAGTTTCTTTTGCGCATTTTATAATAAGCTCTTTATCAATTGGCTTAATTGTATGAATATCAACTACACGAACATGAATATTCTTTTTTTCTAATATTTCTTGTGCAAAAAGTGCCTCTGATACAGTTACACCTGTTGCAATAATAGTTGCATCTGTTCCTTCTCCTATTTGGATACCCTTTCCTATTTCAAATTTTTGTTTTTTATCATAAATTATAGGAGTTTTGGCTCTTGCAAGTCTTACATAAACAGGTCCTTTTATTTTACTAATTTCTTCTATTACCCATTTTGTTTGTGTATCATCTGATGGAGAAATTACAGTCATGTTTGGAAGTGTTCTCATTAGACTTATATCTTCTAGCATTTGGTGTGTTGCACCATCTTCGCCAACAGTAACTCCGCTATGAGTTGCACATATTTTTACATTTAAGTTTGGGTAGCAAATACTGTTTCTAATTTGGTCATAGGCTCTTCCTGCTGCAAATACAGCAAATGTGCTTGCATATGGTATTTTGCCATATGCAGCTAGTCCTGCTGCTATTCCCATCATATTTTGTTCTGCTATTCCAATATCTTTAAATCTCTCTGGAAAGTTTTTAGCAAAGATGCTTGTTTTTGTAGCTTGTGATAAATCGGCATCTAGTACAACAATATCTTCATTTTTCTTTCCTAATTCTGCTAATGCTTCTCCATAACTTTGTCTTGTGGCGATTTTATTTTCAATATTCATATTAATTAATTCCTTGCACAAATATATTTAGGTTTTATTTGGTTTACCTATAACCTTTAGTCCATAAAAGATTTTAGTTTTAGCTCATTAATTGCCATTTTATATTCTTCTTCATTTGGTGCTTTTCCATGCCATTCTACTTTGTTTTCCATAAAAGATACACCTTTTCCCTTAATAGTATTTGCTATAATTATACTTGGTTTTCCTTTTGTTTGCTTTGCACTATTAAAAGCATATATTAGTTTTTCTATATCGTTTCCATCTGTTTCAATTACATTAAATCCAAAACTTTCAAATTTTTGTTTAATATCTACTAATCCTGCAACTTCTTCAATTGTTCCATCTATTTGAAGTCCATTATGGTCTAAAATTACGCAAAGATTATCTAATTTGTATTTGCTGGCAGACATTGCAGCTTCCCAGATTTGGCCTTCATCAATTTCGCCATCTCCTACCAAACAATAAACTCTACAACCTGCGCTATCTAGTTTTGAGCCAATAGCCATTCCAACTGCTGTAGATAAGCCCTGTCCTAATGAACCTGTTGACATATCTACTCCTGGAACTTTTGTCATGTCAGGGTGCCCTTGCATAGCTCCTTCTAATGTTCTAAAACCATTTAAAAGTTCTTTTTTAAAATAGCCTTTTTCAGCAAGTGCTCCATATAATGCGGGTGCACAATGACCTTTTGAAAGAACAAACCTATCTCTTTCTTTTACATTTGGTTTTTTAGGGTCTATATTCATTTGATTAAAATATAGTACTGTTAAAATATCTGCACATGAAAGTGATCCTCCGTGGGTGTCCAGACTTAGCACTATATACCTCATTTATAATATCAATTCTAATTTCGTTTGCAATATGCTCTAATGCTTCTATTTTGGTAATTTTCATTATTAATATCATCCTTCCTTACATTTTCTTTTTATAAATGCAAAGTAATAATTTATTTGTTTTTATAATGATATTTTATTAAAAGCTCTTTTAAAAGTCAATAGAATAAATTGTATAAATGTTTATTCATTTTATGAAAAAAATTACAGATGATATTTCTATCACCTGTAATCTCTAAATTTATATAGCTAGTTGACCATAAATTACCTAAAAATGAGCATTTTAGATTACTACAACCTATTTTGTTCCAAAAATTCTATCTCCTGCATCTCCTAAGCCTGGGACTATGTATTTATTTTCGTTTAAATGATCATCTATATGTGCACAATAAACTTGAACATCTGGATAAGTTTCTTCTATTTTTTTAATTCCCTCTGGTGCTGCAATAATAGATAAGAATTTAATTTTTTTAGCACCTTTTTTCTTTAATGCTTCTATTGCATCTAACCCAGAACCACCTGTTGCAAGCATTGGATCTAAAATAATTGCCTCTCTTTTTTCTATATCTTTTGGCACCTTAAAATAGTAATTTACAGGAATAAAAGTTTTTTCATCTCTATACATTCCTATATGACCAATTTTTGCATTTGGCACTACTCTAATAACTCCGTCTAGCATTCCTGTTCCTGCTCTTAATATTGGAACAAATGCATAATTATCTTCATTTAGCTTTCCTGTTTTCATTTTTGTAATAGGTGTTTCTATTTCTGTTTTTTCTAATTTTGCATCTTTCATTGCTTCATAGCATAAAAACATAGCTATTTCACTAACTAATTCTCTAAATTCTTTTGTTCCTGTGTTTTTATCTCTTAATATTGCTAATTTATGTTCAATTAAAGGATGATTTAATTCTATTGTTTTCATATTTTTTCACCCCTATACTTTCATTTTTTCCTTTTGTTTTGCTTGTTTCTTCTCTTGTTTTTCTTTCTTTTTAGCTTCTATTTCTTCTTCAGTTTTTTCTGCTGGAATGCAAAGGTTAAGAAGTATTCCTACAACTGCTGCTAAACTCATTCCTGAAATTGCAATTGATAAGTCTCCACTTATAATTGATACAGTTGCTCCACCTAATCCAAGTACTAACATAGATGCACCTACAACTACATTTTTAGGGTCTTCAAAATCTATTTGATTTTTAATAAGTACTTTTAGTCCATTTACTGCAATAAATCCATATAATAAAAGCGAAACTCCACCTAAAACTGCACTTGGTATAGTTGAAACTAAAGCTGTGAATTTTCCTAAGAATCCAATTGCTATTGCAATAATTGCAGCTAATCCAATTACCCATACAGAAGCTACTTTTGTCATACCAACTACTGAAGTGTTTTCTCCATAAGTTGTGTTTGCAGGTCCTCCAAGTAATCCTGCTACAAATGTTGCTATACCATCTCCTAATAGGGTTTTATCTAATCCTGGATCTTTAAGTAAATCTTTTCCTATAATATTGCTTAATGAGGTATGGTCTCCAATGTGCTCACATATTGTTACTAATGCAACTGGTGCTATTGTAATTAAAGCTGCAAAATTTGGTGTGTAATTTACAAATGGCAATATAAATTGTGGTACACTAAAGAAGCTAGCCTCTGCTACTGGTGTAAAATCTATCATTCCTAAAATAACTGATAGTACATAACCTGATATAATTCCTATTAAAAATGGAATTACTTTTAAAAATCCTTTTGCTTTTGTCATAACTATTGCTGTTACTAAAAAAGATACAACCGCTACTAAAACTGTTTTCCATTCAAATACTGTTCCTTCTGCTAAACCTATTTGGCTTATGGCACTTGGTGCTAAGCCTAAACCAATTACCATAATCATTGGTCCTATTACAATTGGTGGTAATAATTTATCAAGCCAATTTTTTCCTACAAAGTGAATTATGGTTGCTACAACGATGTATATTAAACCTACTGCCATAATTCCTACCATTGCTCCAGAAATTCCACCTTTTAAATAAGCTGCTGCAAGTGGTGCGATAAAAGCAAATGAACTTCCTAAATAAACTGGTGACCTTCCTCTTGTACATAAAATGTATAATAGCGTTCCTATACCTGATGTGACAAGTGCAACTGGTATTGTAAGTACTGTTTCCCCCGCTGCTGAGTTTACAAGTATTGGTACTAAAATTGTAGCACCAAACATAGCAAATACGTGTTGAATTGCCAAAACTATCCATTTTGGAATTGATGGTTTTTCATTAATGTCAATAAGCATTTTTGTTTCTTTCATTTTTTCCTCCTTTTTGGAAACTTTTTTTAATTTCCTAAATAAAATTAGTTTTAGGAATAACCCCTTTTACAAAAAATACACAAAATTTAAATGCCTTAAAAAAAAACACTAATCATATTAGTGTTTTTAAAAAATAAATATATTTGATAAAACAAACAAAATTACCAAAACAGCAATAAAAGCTATTGCCTTTGTTTTTTCATATTTTGTTAATTCATTTAAAAATTTTGTCATTTTTTGTACCTCATCCTGACCAAAATTTTACTATAACTTTTTTTATATTGCAAGTAATTTTTTAAATTTTATTAACTATTTTAATCATTTATTTTTGTAATAGTCTATTCTAATATTTTTCACACCAATACTTAGAATATATTTTAGCAATTATATATTCTAAGTATTGGTGTGAAAAATAT
>CANQRY010000013.1 GCA_947626335.1 uncultured Clostridia bacterium
ATGTTTTTTCAATATATTTTTAGAAAAAATTAATGTAGGTAATTTTTATATTTTGCCTACATTAATTTTACACTTACAATGGCTTGACCTTTCTTGCTTTTAAAAAATTACACTTTTTTGCTTATGTTTTAAAACTATTCTTATTACTATATTATATGCCAGCTTGTACCAAATTATGAAAATTTTTCATATTTTTCAAAATTTTTTTCATATATTAAATGATTTTTATGCATAGAATAGAAATATATTGTTTTTTTAATTTTTTTATGCTAATATATAATTAGTTTAAAAATAAAAAGGAGTGAATTTTATGTGGTGGATTATTTTAGGTATTGTTATATTAGTTATTGTAGCAATTATAGCTCTATACAATAGTTTAATAACATTAAGACAACGCGTAAAAAATGCTTGGAGTCAAATTGATGTTCAATTACAAAGAAGATTTGATTTAATTCCTAATTTAGTAGAATGTGTTAGAGGTTATATGGAGCATGAGAAAGATACTTTAACTAAAGTTACTGAACTTCGTACTTCTTGGGCAAATGCTCAAACAGTTAGTGAAAAAGCAAAATTAGATAATGAATTATCTGGTGCATTAAAAACTATTATGGCTGTTTCAGAAGGCTATCCAGATTTAAAAGCTAATCAAAACTTTTCTGAATTACAAGAAGAATTAAGAAATACTGAAAATAAAATTTCTTATTCTAGACAATTTTACAATGATAGTGTTACTAGATATAACACAAAAATAGAGCTATTTCCTTCTAGTATAATTGCTTCTATGTTTCATTTTACACCTGAGACTTTATTTGCAGCTGAAAGCGACGAAGCTAGAAAAAATGTAAAAGTTGATTTTAGTAAATAACAATTTTAAATAATATGCTTTTTTTGCACCATAAAAAGCATATTATTTGTTTAAGTTAGAAGGTGATTTTAATAATGTATGAAGATATTACAAAAAATAAAATAAAAACTGGCGTTATAATTGGAATTTTTATATTACTTATAACTTTAATTGTATATTATATTTGTATGGCATTTGATTTAGGCGGAGTTTCTATTGTAATTGCACTTGTAGTTTCAATTATATCTGCTTGGTCTTCTTATTATTATAGTGATAAAATTATTTTATCTTTGAATAAAGCAAGACCTGCTACTCATGAAGAAGACCAAAAATTAGTAAATATTTTAGATGCTTTAATGGTTTCTTCTGGGCTTGATGCAAGACCTAGATTATATGTTGTAGAAGATGATCAGCCAAACGCTTTTGCCACTGGTAGAAACCCTAAAAATGCTATTATTTGTGTTACAACCGCGTTACTTGAAAAACTTGATTATTATGAGTTAGAAGGTGTAATTGCACATGAACTTTCTCATATTAAAAATTATGATATTCGTTTATCTGCAGTTGTAACTGTTATGGTAGGATTAGTTGTTATGCTTTCTGATTGGGTTTCTAGAATGCTTTTTTGGGGCGGAGGAAGAAGTAGCCGTGATGATAACGATAATGGCGGTGGAAACGCAATTTTAATGATTATTGGACTAATTGCTGTTATTTTAGCACCTATATTTGGCCAGTTAATGAAACTTGCAATTTCTAGAAAAAGAGAATTTTTGGCAGATGCTACTGCTGTTGAGTTCACTCGTAACCCAGATGGACTAATTTCAGCACTAGAAAAGTTAGAATCAGACCCAAATCAATTAAAAACTGCTAATAATTCTACTGCTCATATGTATATTATTAATCCTTTTAGAGCAAATTTAAATGATGGAAAGAAAAAGAAAAGTAATATTTGGTCTACTCACCCTTCTACAGAAGCTAGAATTGAAGCTTTAAGAAATTTAAAATAAGTATATAGAAAAACTGCATACCAATTAAGATATGCAGTTTATTTTTTAGTTTTAATGCTTTTAATATGACCCTTGTACTAATGTTCCATTTGCAAAATAATTGTTTACTTTTTGTCCATCTTTTGATTCTATTGCAAAATCATAACAATCTTCTAAGCCTTTATATTCTTCTATATTAGTTAATGTTTTCCAACCATTTTCTGTTTTTACTTTATCTCCTACTTGTGGTGTTTCATAACCATTTCTATTTGTTAATGATCTCCATCCTTCTTGTGTATATATTGGGTGATAATCTGTTGCTTCTAAATAGCTTCCGTCATCAAAAGTATATTTTACAAAGTTTGTTGCATCTTTATGAATATATACTTTTGATACTGTTCCTAATCTCACCTCATTTGTTGTAAAGTCAAAGTAAGCTAGGTTTTGTCCTTCTTGAATTTCTTTTGCTAATATTGTTTTACCATCTAGAGAAGTTAATAATTGTGAATCCGGCATTATGCACTCTGCGTTAAGAGTAAAATACATCTGAGCTTTAACTTCATCGTCAGGGTCCAACGTATAACCCCCCGCAGGAAGAGAATATAGATACCCTTTCTTATAATTAACATACTCCTTATCTCCACTACTTACGGAGCTGAACAAATCAGGATATTTCGCGATTACATCTCTCCATGTTGATCCTTCCTCAATTTGATAACTAGTACCATCTTCTATTTCAAATGTAATCGTTTTCTTTGATTCTGTTACACCAGTATCATTTAAATTACCTATTACTTTTCCATTTCCACTTTTATCATAGTATACTACACTATAAGTTTTTACATTTTTGCTTTCTTCTGCTAATTGTACCATTTTTATGCTTGCTAATCTTGTTGTGTTTGCTGCTACTTTTCCGTTCTCTTCTAAAACATATATGTCTTTTTTATTTTCAAAGGTTCCTTTTCCTGTTGATAATTCGGTTCCTAATAAGTTTTTTACATTTATTACATTATTTCCGTCTATTATTTGTTTTGTTTTTAAATAATCTATTAGACTTAGACTTGT
The DNA here is from genome assembly GCA_947626335.1 of uncultured Clostridia bacterium. Classification (GTDB taxonomy): domain Bacteria; phylum Bacillota; class Clostridia; order TANB77; family CAG-508; genus CAG-273. Next base: position 2,896 of record CANQRY010000013.1, read on the forward strand.
GTTATTTCCTATATTTTCCATGAAGCAATTTGAAGCTTCTAGTTGAAGTGCGTCTGCTATTTGTGCATTGTCTTGGGCTAGTGCTGCTTCTTTTGCCATGTTTAAAATTCCGCCATCATCTAGCACAAATGTTATGGTTACTCCTGCTAATATTAGAAGTACTACTATGGTGACAACTAAAGCAATTAAGGTTATACCTTTTTCTCCTTTACTCCTTAAACTTTTAATTTTCATTCTTTATTTTTCCTCCTTCTCTTTTGTTCTTATTTTTCATTTAAGCTTTAACCTAATTTAATCATACTTCTAGTTATTAGTCAAGGAGTTTTTGTTTATTGTTTATATAAAAAATCATAATTTTTTGAGTCTTAAAATTTTAGTATATATTTAAATTATTATGAAAGTTAAAGTTCAAATATTGTTTTGGCATTTTGGTAGGTTGCATTTGCTACTTGTTCTAGCTCTAAGTTTTTTACTTCAGCTATTTTTTGTGCCATGTATATTACATTTGCTGAATTGTTACGTGTTCCTCGTTTTGGCTCTGGTGCTAAATATGGGCTATCTGTCTCTATTAAAATTCTATCTAACGGAACAATACTTATGACCTCGTTTGCATTTTTTGAGTTTTTAAAAGTAATTGGTCCTGCAAATGAAATGTAAAATCCTAGTTTTAAACCTTCTTTAATTAGCTCTAAATTTAATGGACAGCAGTGAAATACTCCCCTTTTATTAGATATAATTTCATTTTTTAATATATTTATTGTATCAGATATTGCATCTCTTGTATGTATTACAATTGGTAAATTTAAATTATTGCTAAGTTCTATTTGTTTTTTAAAAACTTGTTTTTGTAATTCTTTATTTTCTTTGTTCCAATAGTAGTCTAACCCAATTTCTCCTATTGCAACTACTTTTTCTTGTTTTGCTAGTGGTTCTAGCTTTTTTAAATTATTATTTAAATCTTCTTCTGTTTTTATTTCTTCAATGTCATTTGGTGATATTCCACATGTTGCATAAATAAAGTCATGTGTATTTGCAATTTCTACAGCCTTTTCAGATGACTCTAAGCTGTAACCTGCACATACTAATTTAGTAATACCACTTTTATATACTTCATTTAAAACTTGCTCTCTATCTGCTTTAAATTTTTCGTCATTATAATGAGAATGTGAATCAAAAAATTCCATAATTAATTTCAGCCTTCCTTAGATACAAATTATTTTTCAACTATTCAAATAATACTGTAAAACTTGCTACTGCATATTCTTTTAAGTGTGAAATGCTTAAGTCCATATTTAGAATTTTGCTAAGTTTTAGCCTTTTTAAGTTTACAACTGGTTTTCCACTTGGCTCATTTTGTATTTCTATTTTATTTAAAATATCGTCTTCTTCTTGTAAAATTTCAGAAGAAATTGCCTTAAAAATTGCTTCTTTTGCTGCAAATCTTGCTGCATAGTGTTGGTACTGCATAGTTTTTTTGCTACTGCAATATTTAATTTCTCCTTCAGTGTATACTTTTTTTAAAAAAGCTTCTCCTTGTTTTTCTATGGCTTCTTTAATTCTTGCAACTTCTATTATGTCTATACCGGTTTGTATTTTCATTTTATTTCTCCTTTAAGTCTTTAAAAATAGGCATCTTCTTTTTTATATGCCTATTTTCATTTGAATTTTAAAATTATATTTATAATGTTTATAATTATTATAATAGAAATTATAGCTATTATCCATTTATTATGTTTATTTACTTTTTCTATTTGATATTCTTTATATAATAAATCATACTTGCTTTTTAGCTTATTAAAAGTATCTTCTAAATCTTGTGCTATTCTGTAATATTTTTCTAGTACAAGTCCTTTAATATCGTTTGTTACCTCATAAATCCATTTTTTTCTTGCAAATTCTATAAATTCATATTGCGCTTTTATGAAGCTTTTAGGCCTAGAAAATTCATAATTTAATTTTTTTAAATATATTTTTTGATGTAAATCATATATAAAGTGGTATAACTGCTCATTTTCATACTTAAATAATAGATTTGTATAATTTTTTATATTACTTGCAGATGTAAGTAACATTGTGCTATTACCAGAAAATCCATAATATAAATATTTTTCTTTATATACAAGTTCTTTTTTTGATGTAGCATCATCTGTTTGCTCACTTGCTGGCATAATATAATAATATTTTTCAAATTCTTTTTCTAATAATTTTAAATCTGTATTTTCGTTCCAGCTGTTTTGTTCTAAACAAGCATAGCCATAAGTAATTAACCTATCTGTGTCTAGGTTTATTTGTTTTGCAAGTAAGTTTTGCCCTGTAATATTTTTTAAAAATGTACTAAAGTTTTGCATGTTATTTAATTTTTCTGTTTGAATTTTAATGTTTTCATATTCTTTGGTATGACCTATTTTTGATTGTATATCTCTAAATTTATAATTAAAGTTTAAAACATTTGCAAAGCTATCATTTTGGCTTAATGTTGTTTTTATTAATAAAAAGCAAACTCCTGTAGAAAAGCAAATTATTTCGCATTTGGTTATGTCAAAAAATATTCCGCCTTGCTCTCCTATTTTTGCTGGTATATCTTGCTGCAAGTTATATTCAAAAAATACTGAGGGCTTATTAGATAATACATTTGCTTTCATTTTTGTATCAAGTTTTTCATAGTTTTTTATTTGTGTTGGCCCTAAATCTAATGTCCAAAAAATGCTATCTTTTATTTCGGGCATAAAGTATGAGTCAATTTCTACATCTTTTTTTCTATCAAATATTTTTAATTTACATTGTTTTTTCTTTAATAATCCATATAAATAATTTGAATATTTTTCTTTCTCTACTAAATATGGATATATAAAGTACGTATATTGATACTTAGTCTTTAGTTCCATTATATCTCCTTATTTTAATTAGGCTTTTGGCCATTATTTATCTGTATAGTAATTTAAATTTAGGTCTTGTCCTATGTGCCATTTATTTATAAACTCTACCATTATGCTGTTATCTAGGTTATATGCAGGTGTAATTACTTCTTTTCCTTTTGAGTTTATAGATCCCCATAAGCCGCCTTTTTTAACACTTGCATAACCAAATTCGTTTTGCTCTGTAGCATCTTCGTAAATATAATCTACTACAACTACTCCTTCTTTGTTTACATAGCCATATTTTCCATCTTTTTTATCTAAGAAAAGAGTATTAGTTGTTAATAATTCTCTATTTGTTTTTTCTTCAAATTTAAAGTTATAGTATTTATATTCTTCGTTTGTTCTAATTTTCATGTAGCCACTAGCTACATTAATATCTGATAAAATTCCAGATACTTTTACTGTAAAATCATTTCCTATAAAGTCTGAATTTACACTATTAGATTTATTTGCTTCGAAAAATCCTGCATCTGCTCTATAAATAAGTGATTCATATTCTGGCTTAATCATTGTTTCCCCTGCTAAATTTATAACACCATATTTATTTTTTTCTTTAAATATATAATTACTATCAAATGCATAACTCATATCTTGATATTTTGGTGCTATTTTAGTTTCTCCGCTTATTGCAAGTATTCCGTATTTACCGCCTTTACTAACAACTACATTTTCACCATTTATTGAAATAGCATTATCAAATTTTCCTTTTAAATATACTTTAGAGTCTTTATCTACTATTTCCCATGAATCTTTTTCTTTTACTACATAATAACCATTTCCATAAATAGATTTTATACTATCGTATTTTGTTTCAAGTACTGGTATTCTATCGCGCCCAATAACTCCCATTTTTTTATTAGTATCTGTAACTATGTAACCGTTTTCATATTTATCTGAAATTGGAGAAATTTTTGCATATTTGGGTTCTATAATAATTGATCCTATGTTATCTGCTAATCCAAATTTTCCTTCTTTTTCTATTAAAAAGCTTCTTTGTACTCCTTTTAGAGCCTCAATAGAATCATATTCACAATTTAAAAGGCTTGTTCCTTTAAAGTCTACTAAACCGTATTTGTTATCTTTTTTTACCAATAATATATCATCTTCGTACCAAACATTATTGCTACTATCATGATTTTCTAATGCTAAAACCTCGTCATAACCTGTAACTATTTCTTCACCTTTACTATTTATTGCTTTTGTTTTATATGTATTTTTATTATAGTCTACGTCATAAGTGCATAAAAATACTTCTTTGGTGTTATCTGGAATAATAATTGCTTCATCATATTCTGGATTAATAACTATTTCTCCTTTTGAATTTATTACTCCCCATTTTTCATCTGTATATACTGCAAAATATTTAGTTGTAACAGTTTTTTCTTCTACTTTTGCACTTCCACTAAATATTTTTTTTGCTTCTACTATAGCCATAATAATTACTGCAAAAACTATAATTACTGCAATTACTTTTTTTATGTTTAATTTTGGCTCTGAATCATATCTTCTTCCTCTACTACTCATGCGTTTTTTACCTCCACTAAAGAAATTATATAAAATTTCATTAAAAAATGATATAGTACTAGTTATTTTAATAACTATACTATATCATATTTATACATATTATGACAAGAATTTTAACATATTTATATTTTATTTTCTAAAAATCTTAAATCAAAAGTTAAAATTTACTTTTCTAACTTTTTATTTATTTTAGCAGCAATTACTGTCATGTCATCTTTTTGCATTCCAAAACTATAGTCTATTGCTTCATTTAAAATAATATCTGCTATTTGTTTTGCGTCATCTGTATTAATATCTTCTAATAAATATTTTACCCAAAGTTCTTTGTTTATGTACTCTGAGTTTGCTTCTATAATTCCATCTGTGCACATAACTAAAATATCGCCATCTTGCAAGTCATAGTCATATACTACTAAATCTGCATTTTCTAGTATTCCTGTAGGTAAGCTTACAGACTTTAAAAGCTGAACTTCTTTTTTTCTTTTTATAAATGTTGGGCATGCTCCATTTTTTATAAATTCCATATTACCTGCATATAAATCTAGTATTTGTATGTCTAGTGTTGCATACATATCTTCTTTTGTGTTAGCTATTAGACTTGAATTTATAAGATTTAGTGATACTTCTTTATCAAATCCTGCCTTTAAGAGCCTTTCTAACATTTTTATTGCGACTTTACTACTTTTCATTGCTTCTGGTCCTGACCCCATTCCGTCGCTAATTGCAAGTAGATATTTACCATCTTCAAGTTTTGTTTCTATATGGCTATCTCCAGATACTGGTGAGTCTATTTTAGTAGTACTTGCTACTCCTACTTGAAGTTTAAATTTATCTTCTGAGTAATATGTAAATTTACAAGAATCTTTTTCTTCTCTTAAACCACATTCTTGTGATTGAATTATAAATTTATCTTTTAATACTTTTTCTAGAATTTTTGCTATTTTTTTAATATCGCACTTTTTTCCTTCTAGGTCATCACAAAGATTTGTATATACTTCTACAAAATATCTGCCAGAAGTATTTTGCTTAATTTTTAGTTTGCTTATTGTAATTTCTTTTTGTTTAAGCAAGCTCATTATTTCTTTTTTTTCGTCTTCAAATTGCTCTTTTTCTTCTTCTTTTATTTCTTCTGCCATAGAATATATTGCTTTTGATACGCCGTTTAGCTGTGATGATACATTTTTTTTGCTTTCTTCCATTTTCTTTTTCCATATAAAATTCATTTTGCTAATGCGGTATGAATAGTTTATTGCTTTTATCATTTGTGAAATATCTTCTAATGCGTTAGGATCTTTTTCTTCAAATCCTACTATGTATTGATTATGATTTTCAAATACTGAAACTAACTCTTTTTCTGTTATTAATTCTTGCTTAAGTAGTATTTTAAATATATCATCTAATATATTATTTCTATTTTCTGATATATCTTCATATAGTAGATTATTATTTAAGTTTTCTAAGTTTAAATTAAGCTCTTCTATAAATATTTGCTCATTTGATAGTTCTTGCTCTTTTAAATCATTTTCATCTAGTATTGTACTTGCTGCTTCCTGATAGCTTTTAGCTAAATCACTAATTGCTTGTGACATACTATTTAATTTTAGTATTGTATCTTGATTTTCATTTAAGCTTTTGCTTGTTACCTCTGGTAGTAATTTATTTTTTCCATATAAATCTTCTATTTTAATTTCGAATTTTTTTGGCACTGCAAGCAAGCCTAAAAATGCAATTAAAATTTCTTGTAATAGTATTATTTGATTGGTATTTCCATTTGTAACATAAGTTAGTATAAAATTGCCCAAAACAAAGCCAATTAGCACTCCTATTTTTCCTAGTCTATAAAATAGACCGAGCTAGCATTCCTGAAACTGCATATGCTGCAAGCATTACAGGATTACTGTTTTCTATTACTCCTAAAACTACTCCTATTGTAATGCCACCTGCTGCTCCTACTAACATTCCATTTTTCCAGCCTAATATTAAAACCACTAATATACTTAGAATATTTTTTACGCTATAGCCAAATATACTAAAGTTTCGAAATGCACACACTGAAATTGCAATTAGAAGGCTTGTACCAATAACCTCCTCTATTGAAAAGGCCTTTTTGGTGCCAATATTTTGTAACATTAAAATTGAATTTGCAAATATTTTATAAAATACGTATGATAATATTGATAGCATTATACTTGTTAATAGGTCGTAAATATAAAATGTTCTAAAGAACATTGGAACTATTTGTGTTACTAATACTGCTAAAAATAAATGTACTCCAACTTTGCTTTGCTCATTTACATTTTGTATTTTTTTAGGTCTTTTTATTAGTACAAATACAAAAAATACAAGTGTTGTTAAAAAATATATAAGCAGGCTATTTGCACCAAATGATATAAATGTACCAATTAAAGTAAGCAAATATATGACTCCTATTGATTTATTATTGCTTAGGCATGCTGCTAAAAAACTAATTCCGAATGGGCTTATGCTAAGAATTATGCTATTTTGCTGGAACCCAACCATAGATACCATAAATGCTATAACAAAAAGAGCAATATTATTAATACTAAATAAGTCTTTTAAAATTTCTTTAATAGGCTTTTTAAGTTTTGTTTGCTCTTTTTCATATTCATTTTGTTTTATATCTTTTTGTATATTTTGAAACACTTTTTGACCACCTCTACTTTTTTAATTTATATTTATTTTAGTACAAGTAGTTTAAAATGTTTGTCGCTTTATATACATAAATTAAAAAAGTTTTCTTCACATTTTGCCATCTTTTGTGTTTATTTTACTTTTTACAAGTATTATTGTTATATATTTTATCTCAAAATGTGGAAAATTACAAGTTTTTGAAATAAGAATTTAAAATGCTTAATAAAGAAATTTATTTATTCTTTGAATCGTAAATATGTTTATTAAAATAAGTAAAAATGCCCTAGAATTTATCTAGGACATTTTTTGTTATTTATATTGTATTATTTGTTTTTTAGTACAAATTTTTTAATTACAATGATGCCGACTGCTAATAGTGCTACTGCTGCAATTGCTACTGAAATTATGATATAGAAGTTTCCATTACCAAATGGTGGTAATATAACTATTCTTTCTGATTTTGCAGTATCTATTTCTGTTGGTGCTTCTAATGGGTTTTGGTTTCCTACAGTAGAAAATGCCATTCTTCTACCAACAGTGTTAGTTGTTTGAGCAATTTCAGCTATATTGTCATATGTTCTATCATCATTTGTATTTTCAGCAGTAATTGTTTGTGTTAGCTTTAATTCTTTTGTTACCGCTGGATCTCCTGGTTTTAAGGCAGTACCTAAATCTGATGTTTTTATAACAGTATTATATTTACTAGCTTCTTGTGCTACTATATCATTAACTAGTCCCTCACTTGATAGGCTACTTCCAGAAGTTGCTGTCCAACCACTATTATCAGAATCTCTATATTGAATATTGTTTGCTACATAATCCATTACTGTAGTTGCTGCTGTTGTAACTATTTCTCCAGATTGTATACCTTTATAGTAGAAGTCTTTTCCTGTGTAATCTGTTTCGCCAATATTCTTAATTGTTAAATTATATTCAACTTGTATTGTAGCACCGTGCATTATTTCTTCATCCATAGTGATTTGTGCTAGACCATTGTAGCCGTTACTGTACATACTGCTAAGCATACTGTCTATTTTTTCCGTTCTATATGAATAACGGTTTTTGCTACTATCTCCATAGTATTCTTCGTATTTACCATTTTGCATATCTTTGCCTAAGTTATAAGCTTTAGAGGCAACCCATGCTAGATTATCTGTAGATTTCTTTGCATCAAATAATACTGTACCATTTGCTAAAGTTACTCTTATGTTAGTTATTTTTTTGCCTATTTCAAGTTGTGCTTTTGGTCTTTCTGTTAAACCAAAGTCAAGATTTTGTATTTTGTAATCACTGCTTTCCTTATCTGTGTATGTTCTGTTATATTCTACTTCTGCTACAATCATTTGGGTTTGTGCCATCATGCTAGTTTTTTCTATTAATTCTTTAATATATGTTTCATTTATATTGCTTGCATAAGGTGAAGATAATACTTCAGCCTCGTGATTACTTAAAGGTCCTGAGCTATATGCATTAACACTAGCTCTACCATTATATGTTTCTTTTACGAATTCGCTATTTCCTCTACGAATATTGTTTATTGTTAAATCATCCCAAATGTCTTTTGCATCAGAATATCTTTTTGTAGAAGCATCTTGTTTTTCGTAATCATATAACTCTTCATCCATTGATATAAAGTCTTCACCATTTAGTTCCTTACCGTATAGTGTAGCTTTAAAGTCTTGTCCGTTATATGAAACTGGGTTTGCTCTAACAGTATTTTCATCTCCGTATCTAAATCTTACATAATAGTTTCCTGGTATGAAACCGGTAAATGTATAGTTACCATTTGCATCTGTGGTTGTAGTTTTCCATACATACTCATAACCATTTTCAAGTTTTTCAACTAATTCTACAGTTATTCCTTGAATACCAATTTCATCATTTTGTTTTACACCATCACCAATTATTGCGTTTCCAACTTTACCAGTACGCTTATCTTCCCATACATTACCGCTTATAATTCTGTCTTCACCTTGTAATATAACTCTTAGTCCTCTTGCTCTATCTGTATCATCTTCAAAGTTCTCTTCGTAATGATCTCCTTGAATATCTTTTGCTTCTAAGTTACCTGGTACAGAGTCTATATCAACAAGTCCTGCAACTGTTGAGCTATTAGCAGATACTCCATTTGGTAGCATAGTGCCATCTGCATAAAAGCTTTGGTAACCATTTATTTCAGCAAAGTTGTATTTTGCATCTTGTGCACTATTATCTAATATAGCTGGTCCATTGTTATCTGAGTTTACTTTAAATGTTAAGTAAATGTATGCATTTTCACCACTCTTTAATGCTTTATCTTTTAGTCCTGTGATATATACTGCGTTATATGTTGAGCCTAGGCTTAATTCAGATTCAGCGCCATATTTGCTATTATCAGATTCACCTAAAGCTCTTGCGTAGCTTCCTACTCCTAGTTTACTTATATCTTTTTCATCCATCATGTTATAGTATCCAGACTCTTTATCTGGTCCACCTTTTGGAACTGATACACCTTCATATGCAGATCCACCTTCTGGTTTATACATTACCCAAGATAGCTCTGGCATTAATGTATATTCTTTATCATAATAGTCTACAACTTCTGTTACTTTATCTACAATACTCATTGAAGTATTTCTTACAACAATTTGATATGTTACATATACTTCTAACTGACTACCATATATATTTGTTTCTGCTGGTACATAATTATAGTCAAATGGTGTTATTTCTCTATTATATAAAGGTCCATAATAATTGTTATAATCACTTACTCTTAATTGAATATTCCATTGTAGGTTATCACCATCTAATAATTCATTATCTCCTGTAGCACGTTCATTATATTTATAAACTTCGGTTTTACCATTTATTCTAATTGCTGCACGATATACGTCTTTTCTTAATGCTAAATCATTTTGTTGTCTTCTCCATAAACCTAAGTTTATATAATATTGACCTGGATAAATTACTTTGTATTCATATGTAGGGTCACCTACAACATATTGTACTTGATCACTATTTACTACAAAATTATCATATATTGGATATACATCTAAGTCATTTATACTTCCAATTGATGCTTTTCCTGGAGCTGTTGTATATGCTTTAATTTTGCAATCTTCTATATATTGTAGTTTTTGCCACATTTCTTTATCTCCACCAGCTATGCTACTATATATTTGCTTTAATGCAGAGTCATCTGGATATTTTTTATTAGTATTAATATATTCTTTAATTTTTGTGCTAATTAAGCCTTCTTGTATTGTGTCTCCTATTATTATATTTCCATCTCCATCAATTTGTTCACGTCCATCTATTAGCCTTTGTCCTTTTCCATCTAAACCTGATAATTCAGAAATTGAGAAAGCTTGGTTATAGCCATCACTAGTTAATGCTCCACTTTGTAGAGAATTGCTTGATTTATAGTTTTTTGGACTTGATCCTATTTCTGCAAATTTATTATCAAATGCTGTTCTATCTCCAGTAGTTTCTGTAGCTTTAGATGTTACTTCCCAATCAACTGTATTATAGCTACCTAAGTCTCTTGAATAATCTGTTGGTAAGTAAATTTGACCATTATATTCAAATGTTACATAGTATTTACTAAATGGATTTAATCCATGGAATTCATAGTGTCCATTTGCATCTGTTAACTGAGGATTTATTCTACTATTAATTTCCTCTTCTGATAATTGTGATTTATCTGATGAAGATAAAAGGTCTGCTACTTTTGCAGAACTACTTAAAGTTCCATTTTCATCCCTTGTATATTCATATAAAGTTACTTTTACATTTGGCAATAGGATATCTCCACTACCTAATTTTCCATCTGATAAACCTTCCTTGCCTTGTGAAACGTCTTCCCAAACATTTCCTCCTAATTCAATATTAAATTCATCAGGATTTGATTCTGGTGATTTAAGTTCTATTTCTAGTTTGTATAAATCTCTTTTAGCCCATAAAATTAGCATCATGTATTGGAATTTTCCTTGATTAACTTTTGTTATTTCAAATTCAAAATTCTTAACGCACTCCCAATAACCTACATTATGTACAAATTCGTTTTTCGATACCCACTGATCATAATGTTTGACACAACGATATCTCCCCATATATTGATGTCCACCCCATAGTACGCAAGCCTGTGCTGTAGCTCTCATGAATTTATATTCTACTTTTATTTTAAAATAATTAACTCTACCTTCTGCACTTACATTTCCTGAATTTGGATTTTTTATTTTTAAATAAAATTCTTTATCACTTTCTGGATATACGCATTTTTTAGGCTCGTCTACATAGTAGTTAGATTTTGTTGGTTCATAATATTTTATTTCATCATAAGTTTTACCATCTTGTATATAACCTAAAATTTCGCAATCTTTAATTTTTTTAGTTTTGTTTTTATCATTATATCCTTCTACTATTATGCCAGAAAGCCCAGCAAACACACCATTGCTATATTTTCCATCTACATAATGTATTTTATATGGTCCAATTAACAAATAGTTGCCTGTTTGATTTATATCAATTTTTGGCTCGCTTTTTGTGTCATCTGTTAATAAATTATCTTTATTATTATTTAATTTTTCCTCATATTTTACATAGTCTCTAGCTTGGTTAGAAAGCTCACCCGATACCCCACTACTTGGTTCTACTTCTCCTACATTTATATAAGTTCCTTTATTCATCCAAAGTGCAAGTTGATTTACATCGTATCCTTCTCCGCTAGTAACAATAAACGCACTTAGAGGAGGCAAATTTGGATGGTTACCCTCACACTGATAGAATGTTGATGTGAAGTAAGGGTCTTTCAAATTGGCTATAGGGCAATATGGTTCCTCCACATTTCCTACCACCAATCCTAGTCTTGCATTCTGTCTGCTAGAATGGTCATACCAATAATCAAGGCCGATGTATTTATCTCCCCAATAATGAGTATCATCCTTGCCATAGTAATGAATATCATTTCTACCACCCCATTTTTCGAGTTGATCTCTCCACGCTAGCATTTCACTATACGTCCCATTAAATACTACGGTTTGAGAACCTACACCTGCAAAGTATCTTCCATGATACCAACAATAAAATCCATTTGGAACATCAAGCGAGTTAACGCCTTCTTTTTGAACCTCATATCCATTTCCCGACGTTAAAACAGAATGTGACATTTGAGTAGGAATTTGAATAGTTCCTATATGAACTGCATTACTTATACTAAGTGCTTTTGCTCCTATAGATTTTTCTTTGATTTCGTTTAGTGAAACTTTAAATATACTACTAAATGTTATTACTAATGTAATAAATACTAGAAACATTGCAAGAGAAAAAAGTAATATTTTTGTTTTTTTACTCATAATAAATTTTACCTCCCTTCTTATTTATATTCCTATAGTTTTTTTATCTATAATCTTTTGTTTTATTAACGTTGCGCCTACTAATAAAATAAGTAGAACTGCTAAAGCTAAACTAATGTATAGCACTACCGTACCAGTTGCCATTGAAACTACTATATTAGCCTCTGACATATCATCTTCTGTTTGTACCATGTTAGCTGTGCTTGAGTCCATATCTGGTATTCCTTGGTCATTGTAGCTTTCATAAATTTCTGCATTATTGTTAATTAGATTTCCTATTAATTTACTTGTAATTTGTGCAGATAATACAAGTTTTACTTCTTTACTTTCTCCTGGGTTTAAAATAGTATTTTCTAATGAATTGTTATATGCAGTACCATTACTATCTGATATATACCAATCTGTATTTAGTTCTGAGTTAAATCTTGTTCCTTCTGGCATATAATCTACAATTTTTCTAACATAGCCTGGAACCTTACCTTCATTTGTAACTACTATTTTGTACTCTATAATTAGACTACTTTTACCAATATGTCTATTGTATACTTCTATTTTCTCTATTTTTGAATTATCTAAGTTATATACTTTTGTTCCTTCTTCTTTTACAAGTGTTATTTTGCTAATATATTTGTCTAATTTTAAGTCAAACTTTTCTGCTACATATAATCCTATGTCTATGTCTCTTACATTACTGTTAGTTATTTTTATAGTATCTGATATACCAACATAAGTTAAACTTCCATCTAAAGTAACCAACATTGATATAGCATCTGAGTTAGTACTTACACCAACTCCTGATTTTTGATAATCTGTAATATTATATTTTGATGCATCATAGCAGAATACTACTATATAGTTACCATTTGGAAGATTATCAAATTCATAGCTTCCATTTTCTGAAGTAATGGTACTTTTTTCATTTTGAGATTTTATTTCTTTTATTGTATTTGAGCTATTTGCTTCAATAAGAAGAACTTTTATTCCTGATAAAATTTGCTCACCTTCATCTTTGGTACCATTTTTATTTTCATCTAACCATGCTGTACCTGTAATTTTATAAGTACCATTTGAAGTTTCTCCTTCTGCTTTGTGTAAGTCTTGGTTATATTCTATAATTGTTTGTACACTATTAGATGTTATGGTATCAAACCCTGTTCCTGATAATGTAGCTTTATTTTCTAATGTTATATCTTCTTGCTGATTAGGAAGCAAACTTGCTACTGCCGTAACCTTAACTTTAGCAGTTAAACCTGCTTTAAATACTGGCCATGCTATGCTTGCAGTATTATCTGGATTTGGGTCTAATTCTATTGTTTCTCCATCATATGTGTATTCAAATTTTTCTAAGTTTAAGCCCTGTGGCAAAATATCTTCAAATGTAACTTCAGTAGCATTTATACTACTTGTATTTTTAATAGTAAACTCATAAATAGAATTTTCGGTTTCTTTTACATATTTTTCTGTAGTTTGTGTTTGTGATATTTCAAAACTTGGAAGTTTTGCATTATATATATATTCTTTTGATAATTGCTGTTCTAATCCATCTGCAGTTACAGATGCAACTAGTTTAAGCTCACCTTCAAATGACTTTACTTCAAGCTCAATATCCAAAATTATAAAAGCATTTGTTTCTAGACTTTCAATATTAATTAGAAGTTTGCCATTTTGAACTTTAACAGCATCATTTTTTAATTCCATATTTGCATCATAATAATTTGTACTTGCTATATTAAAAGATGATGGTATATCCATTGATATTTCCACATTTTTTGAATTTTGTAATGCTGTTACATATAAAGTTATGCCTACATGATCTCCCTCTGTAAGAATTGCTCCTGACTCTCTATCCACTTTCAAATCTACATCTATTTTTCCACTAATTACTTGTAAAGTATATTCATTTGATTCTACTGAAGTTTCTAAATCGTCTGCTGTAACATTAACTTTTGTTTTTATTGTTCCTGATTCTTGCTCTTCTGCTAAATCGTTTACTTTAAGTTGGTATGTAACTGTTTTTGTTTCGGCTACTGCAATATTTTCTACTGAAATTGTAGCTGTAGTTTCTTCACCTGTTCCTGACATATATGTTGTACCTTGTGGTACTGGTACATTAAGTACTACATTTTTTGCTTCTTGCTCTCCAATATTTTTTATTTCAGCTTTGAAAGTTACTATTTGTCTCTCTGTAACTTTTGAATTATCTTCTTTATCTGCTGATAATGTTACTTCTAGCTCTGGTACACTTTCTGTTGCTACTCCAACTGCTCCAGATACTTTTGTTTCATTTATAGGTGTACCTTGAGCCTTGTTTTCGTAAAATACTTTGTATGTTTCATAAGTACTACTTGCAGGACTTAAGTTTTCTGGTACTTCTGCATTATAATTAAAAGCAATTTGTGAAGATTTTTCTACTTCGCCTTCTATATTTATAAGGTAGCTTTTTACTTCACTTAAATTACTTGGGTTTTCAGTCCAATTATTTTCTTCTGATTCTAGGCTGGTTGTTGCTTCTCCGTTTGTACTATAATAAATTTTTACATTTTTGTTTTCTATTCCTGTAAGGTTAATTTTGCTTGTCATTGGAGCTGTAAATGTACTTCCTAGGTCTTTTCCATCTACCTCTTTATTTCCTTCAAATGGAACTCTTCCTAATACTGACATGTTATTAACACTATTTTTATAGTTGTTAGAAATTAATCCTTCTATTGTAATTTCTTTTTTGCTTGAGTGCATGTCTATTGTTGCTTCTTTTGAATCTTGATTCATTGTTAATATTTCTGAGTTTTTATTATCATAGCCTGTAATTTTATTAACAACTGCTACTCCTGTAGGTGCTACTATGTTAAGCTCTGCCTTTGCAATACCTTTTGTTTGTTCTTCATTAGATGTTTCGTAAAGATTTGTATTTTGGTTTGTATAATAAAGAACAACTTCTTCTGTACTGCTTGCTGCAAATTTATTTACTATAACATTTGCTTTTATAACAATGTTTGCGCCATTGCTTACTGCACTTGTATTATATGTTGTTTGAGTTCCTTCTAAAGTAATTCTAATAACTTGCTTTCCTTCTTTTGAAATTACTTTTTTATCTTTTATTTTTAACTCTTTATCTAATAAAAGATTTACACTGTCTAAATTTACTTTTTCTATTTGTTTTGGTAATTCTATTTCTAATACTGGATTTTTGTATAATGCGTTTTGATCATTTGCTGTATTTAATATAACTCTTAATTCTATGTTGCTTTTTTCTACTATTGTTGATAAATTTTTATTTTCTTCTGGCACGCTAAGCTCTGCTTTGCTTACTGGTTCTGTTAAAGCAATTTCAGAAGTTTGTTTTATTTCTTCTGATGTAGTTTGATTTGTAGTTTGTAATTGTAATTTTGTGAATTCTTGAATTTGTATTTTTGAATAGTTTTGATTTTTAGCTAATGCTTTTTGTAATATGATTTCTATGTTTCCTGTAGCTACAGGTTTACTTGTTTTTACTTGTATTTTATTTAAATTTAGTTCTGCTAAGTTTAAGTTTAAGTATTCGTCTACCACTTCTGGATTTGTATTTATTGTTCCAATAACTGTTCCATCTGCTTTAGAAATTTCAATACTTCCTTCTGCTCCTAGTATTTTTTCAAAAATACTTTTCTCTATTTTTACTTCTTTTATATAACTACCATTTTCTACTGGGAATGTGTTTTCGTATTTATCTACGTAATTTTCTGGTTCTACCATAAATTTTATTTGGTCTACTAAACTTTCTGAGTTTACTCCTGCTTTGTATGTTACATCATATGAAATTTCCTCTTTTTCTTCGTCTTTTCTATCGAAATTTGTATATAAATTTCCTTTGCTAATAGAAGGTGCTACTTTTACGTTTATGTCTGTTAATACACCTTTTGTTTCTTTTTCGTTATATGTAATTTTAGAAGATGCTTCTATTACTTGTGATTCTGTAGATGCTAATGTTAATTTAGCATTTACATTTGCTTCTGATTCAATTCCGTTTTCTATGGCTTTTTCATAAATTTCTTGTCCTGTATAAATGAAGTTTACTATGTATTCGTCTTGTCCTTCTGAGTTGTTGGCAATTTTTCCATTTTGATCTTCTTCGTTAAGAGTTTTTATTATAAGTGTTCCTTGTTCTTGGTTATATTCGTAATTAGAAGAATTAAAGTTTTTACCATTTTCATCTTGGTTTGTATTTGTAGTAGTATTTGCTATTACATTTACGCTTTGTGGTTTTTCGCCTTCTAGTTCTGGAACATTAACTAAAAGTTCTGTACTAGAAACTGGCAAAACATGGTCTTTTAATCTACTAATTATTTTAGTTTGGATTAAAACACCATAATTTTCATTTTGATTAAATGGAATATATTTAGTTACTTCTGTATTTAAATCTAATTCAAGTTCTGCTTCCCAAGTAAGTTTATTTGTAATTACTTTATTAACTGTTTTTTCATTTCCGTTTCCGTCTACATATATTGCAATAAATGAAACTTCTGATTCTTTTTCAATAAAGTCTTTATCTACTTGATTTGCAGATTTTATTTTTATTGGTAGTACAATTTCTACATTATTTTCACTATCAATTTGTTTTAATTTGATTTGATTATTTGTAGAAGATTGTATAAGTTCATTATTTTGTAGGTTACTTGTGTCAATTTCGTAATTAGCATTTTCTGCAATGTTTATTACTGAATTTTTTAAATAGCCTGCATTATGTACTCCTATTTTTAAATATAGTTTTGTTTCTTCCCCAACCTTGTAATTTTGGCTATGTACCCCTCCTTCAAGGTAGCTATCAAATGTTACATTGCTATTATTAGTTTTGTTGTTTTGCTCTGGTACATTTGCTGCAATTACTGCAGTTCCTAGGTTAATTAGGTTTGTTCCTAACAAAAGAATTGTAAGTAATATTGCCATTATTTTTTGTTTTGTTTTCATAGTAACCTCCTAAAAATTTTACTCCATAAACCTATTATACGACATTTTCGTAGCTTTTTCAATGGTTTTAGTGATTTTTCCCAATATTTGTGAATTATTTATTTAGTTTTTATGCCGTTTTTTAGATATATTTATTCTATAATATCAATTTTAGCATTTATTTGTTTTTTTTCAATGGTAAGTTTTTCCTAAAATAACTTAAAAGTGTATTTTGCTTTACGGAAGTTATTTTTTGGAAAGTAATATTAAGTTTTTATTACAAATTTGTTACTATATGACAGAAAAATAACAATTTGTTTTTTTATTATTTTTAGGTATACATAAGTTGGTTTTTGATTGTTTTTTAGCAACATTTAACAATAATAAGAATATATATAATTATAATAAATAAATTTAGGAGGGAAAAATGGATAATAATAACATGGATATGGCAAAGCTTATGGCTATGCTTTCTAACATGGATAAATCTAAGCTAGAGCAAGGAGTATCTGCCTTAAACAAAATGCTTAGCAAGGAAGATAAGGAAAAAATTATGAAGGAGCTACAAAAGAACAAATAAATTTATGTGAAAGGAAATTTAACTAATTTTTTAGTTTAGGGTTTAACTAATATGAATGAAGATATGTCAGAAATTTTTAATAAAATGAATGATATGATAAAGAATAATGAAATTCCTGAAGATTTTAAAAATATTTTAAATAATTTTTCTAATACTTCTAATATGAATAATATGTCTTCTTCACAAAATGTAAATGATAATTTAAATAGCGATAGCAATTCTTTTAATTTTGATATGAATACTATGCTTAAAATGAAATCTATAATAGATAGTATGAATAAAAGTCAAAATGACCCTAGAGCTAATTTACTAAGATCTCTAAAGCCATATTTAAAACCTAGTAGAAAAGAAAAGGTTGACCAGTATATTAGACTTTTTAGTATGGGCAAGGTATTTGAAATGATGAACCCTTCTAAAGGAGGAAAAGAAGATAATGGAACTTAGTTATCCTTTTTTTGAAATTTTTGGTTTAAAGCTATATTTTGACGATATTTTAATTATTTGTCTTCTTTTCTTTTTGTATAAAGAGGAGGTTCATGATGAGTATTTGTTTACAGCATTAATTTTATTACTATTAAGCTAATTTATTACTCTAAGTTAATTTCTCCTTGTTCATTTACATACGCACAAGTTTTTATTTCTTGTAATTCTTCCTTTTCTATTTCTTTTATTATGTTTGCAATACGTAATTGTGCAGATTCGATAGATGCTGCTGCAATTATTGCTTCTTTATTGCCTTTTGCGCCTGCATGTGCCATACCTCTTAATATTCCAAGTACAACTATGTTTTCTCCGGCTAGTACTTCAGCACCTGCATTAACATCTCCTAAAATTACTAGACTTCCTTCATATTCTATTTTGTTTCCTGAACGTAAAGACCCTCTATGAAATTTTGTTTCAGAGGTTGCAATTTCTTTGCTAAAACTTCTTTTTATTCCATGCAAACCTAATATTTTAGGACTATCAAAATTTATTTCTACTGGAAGCACTTTTTGAACTAATGATTGTAATTCTTCCATTTCTTTGTTTTTAAATATTTTTCCTGTAAATTGTATAGGTGTTTTGTCATCTTTATATAATTTTTTTAGCTCAGTTAATTTTTTCTTAAGTTCTTGCATTATTTGTTTTTGCTCTGCATTTTCTTCGATTTTAATAATTACTTTGTCTTTTTTTGTTTGAATAGTAATAATATTTTTCATGTTTTTTACCTCCTATCTTATAACTTCTGTACTTGGTATGGCTGTAGTATCTTCTGTTACTTTATATTTATCTGTTCCAAAGTATTCTTTTATAATTTCTTTTGCGACTGGTGCAGTATTGCTTCCTGAACCTGCATTTTCAATTAAAACTACTACTGCAATTTCTGGTTCATCATATGGCGCAAATCCAACAAACCATCCGTTAACACTGCCTTTTTTTCCTGTTTCAGCAGATCCTGTTTTTCCTCCAATGTCCATTCCTAAATCAGAAAAAATGTAATATGCTGTTCCGCCATATTCACTAGTTACACCTTTCATTCCTTTTAGAATTGTTTTTAGTGTTCCTTCTTTTAAATTTAAATCTTCTAGTTTGCTATTTTCTATTCCTAGTTTTTTGTTTACGTTTTCTTCTATTTCTTCTTTGTTTATTTGTTTTCCGTCTACATTTGTTATTGATTTTATTAAAGTTACATCTATGGCTTTTCCTCCATTTGCTATCATGCTAACATATCTTGCCATTTGAATTGGTGTGTAGTCATTATAGCTTTGTCCTATTACTGCTGACAAAGTATCTCCAAATTGCCAGTCAGTTCCAGTTAAGCTTTTACAATATGATACTAAATCTACAGTTCCACTAGCTTCTAGTGGCAATTCTATTCCTGTTTTTGAACCTAGTCCATAAGCTTTTGCATAACTAATTACTGGGTCTATTCCCATTCGATAACCTAGTTCATAAAAGTAATAATTACATGATTTTTGTATTGCTTGTGTTAGGTTTAAATAACCATGGCCATAATGATATTGTCCATAATACCAACAAGTTGGATGATAACCTCTAGGATAAACTCCTGTGTCATTTATTCTAGTATTAGCTGTAATTGTACCTGTTTCTAAAGCTGCTGTTGCAACTACCATTTTAAATGTTGACCCTGGTGCATAAATTCCCGAAACTCCTCTGTTTGTAAAGCTTTGGTTTTTATTATATTCTTCTAGCTGTTTATTACTTATTCCTGTAACAAATAGTTCTGGTTTATAGTCGGGGTAGCTTGCCATTGCTAGAACTTCACCTGTTTTTACATTCATTACAATTGCAGTTCCTGCATTTGCATTATATTTTTTTCCATAACCACCATCTGCTATTTTTTTAATATTTTTTGCTAGGGCTTCTTCTACAAATTTTTGCAAGTTAGAGTCAATAGTAAGTGCTACGTCTGCTCCTTTTACCGCTTCTTTTGTAACATATTCTTCTGTAACTCTTCCATCAACTGACATATCTATTTGTTTTATTCCGTCTTGTCCTTTTAAATATTCTTCTAATGTATATTGCAAGCCTGTTTTACCTATTATATCATTTATGCTGTAAATATTACTTTTTTGTTTATATTCTTCCTCTGATATTGCTCCAACATACCCTAGTATATGTGATGCAAGAGAACCATAAGGATATTTTATAATTGGAGATTGTGTTATTGCAACACCCGGGAAAACCCTACTTTGTTCTTCTATTTGATTTACACTAGCTTTACTAATGTTTTTTGATATGATTACTGATTTTATATTGCTAATTCCGTTTCTGGTAATTTCATATCTAACTGCCATTATTTTTCTTGCTTTTTCTACATTTTGCTCTTCTATGCCATAATTTTCTTTTAAAGCATTAAAGGCCTTTTCTGCAGACATATTTTGTTCTATGCCATACTGCTCTTTCCAGTTTTTTAAACTATCTCCTTCTAAAGTGTACTCATATGGATTTACTTTTATAGGAAGATTATCTATATAAGTATCTTTGTTTTTTTCTAATAATTCTATTAGTTTTAATATTGTTTGATTAAAAGTATTGTTATCTGATTTTGTTTTATATAGTTCTACTCCAAAACCAATTTCTGTAGTTACTAGCTTATTTCCTGACCTATCTGTTAAGTTCCCTCTTGCTGCTTTTAAGGTAGATTCCCTTGTAAGCCTTGTATTTGAAGTTTCTCTATATTCTTCACCATGTACAATTTGTAAATTAAAAAGTTGAATTAGTAGTATAATACCAATAATGTATATTAGTACATTTATGATATTATATCTTATTTTTTCATTTCTTTGTTTTTTTTGCTTCAAACTTTTAAATTCACCTCTTTTTGGTTACATAATTTTATAACGGTTAACTAATTTTTAAAAATATTTCGTCATGATGGTTTTGGTTTTAAATTTGCTTTCTGCAAAATTACCTAATTTAGTTATTAATGGATATAATATTATTGATATAATAACATTAAATAATGTTTCAAGTAGTAGTATTTTTAAAAATGCTAATATTTCTATGTTAACTCCCCATTTTATAATTTGGAATGCATACATTCCTGTTTCGTAAATTATTGTACTTGCTGATATTATAAGCATTATTGTAAGACGACTATCTTTTGAAAAGTTTTTGTCTATGTATTCTGCAATTAGTCCTATTAAACCTAGCATTATTCCTGAAATTACTATTTGTTTTCCAATTAGAATATCTATATAAATTCCAAATATTAAACCACATATAAGTCCTGTTTTTTTACCAATAAATAGTCCTATCCATAGTACAAATATTATGAACAAATTTGGCATTACACCAGATATAGTAAACCATGTGAAAAAATTAGACTGCAAAAAATATATAATAAAAAATGTTATTATAATTAATATTGCTGTTAAAATTTTTTTCAAAAGGTTCACTCTCCTTACTTTATTCTCCTTGTTCATTTGTAATAACAAGTACTGTTTCTAATTTTGAAAAATCGACAGCGGTTTCAGCATAAGCATATCTATCTATGCTATTTTGTGTATTAACGATTTTATTTATTGTTCCAATATATATTCC
This sequence comes from uncultured Clostridia bacterium, assembly GCA_947626335.1. Taxonomy (GTDB): domain Bacteria; phylum Bacillota; class Clostridia; order TANB77; family CAG-508; genus CAG-273. Next base: position 24,873 of record CANQRY010000013.1, read on the forward strand.
TTTTGGGTAAATGCCGCCTAGTCCTGAGGTTTCTAGATTATCATTTTCAAGAAGGACTGCATCTGCATCAATATATTCTACTTTTAAAGTTTTGGAATTTTCTAATGTTCCGCTTACAATAACTTCTTCTCTAGAACTTGTTATTAAACTACTTACAGATGTTGATGGATCTATTATTGTTTGTACTTTTGAAGTATTTTGTGTTGTAGAAATTACATAACCCACCAAACCTTTATCTGCAATTACTGTCATATTTGGCTTTATTCCATCTTTTTCGCCTACATTTATTACTATGGTTTTACTAAAGTTGCTAATATCTCTATTTATAATATAGGCTGGTATTGTTTGATAATTTTTATATTTATCTTTTAAATTTACATATTCTTTTAATGTTTCATTTTCTGATTTTATTATTTCTAGTTCTCTTAATGACTGTTCTAATTTGCTATTTTGGGCTTTTAAATTTTCATTTTCTTCTTTTAAGGTCTCTAAATCTGCAAAAAAGCTTTCATTACCTGCTATTTTATTTTTTAAAAATGTAAGTCCATTTTGAATAGGCATAACAATACTGCTAAAAATGTTTTCTATATATGAAATTTCTTGAAGGTTGGTATTTGATAAAATTACTACAATTATTAAAATAATTATTGTAATTGTTATTCCTATAATACCTGTTTTTCTGTTTTTATACATTTAAAATTTAACTCCCTTATCTTTTTCTAGAACTACTTAAAACGGTTCTTAACTTTTCTAGATCTTCTAGTGTTTTTTCTGCACCTTTTGCTACACATTCTAAAGGATTTTCAGAAATATACACTGGCATTTGTGTTCTTTCTGAAAGTAGTTGGTCAAAATTTCTAATTAAGGCTCCTCCGCCTGTTATTACAATTCCTCTTTCCATAATATCAGAGGCAAGCTCTGGTGGTGTTTTTTCTAGTGTTTGTTTAACTAAATCTATAATTTTTTCTATTGAGTCATGCATTGCTTCTTGTACTTGTGTAGAATTTATTGTTAATACTTCTGGAAGCCCTGTGCTTAAATTTCTTCCTCTTATTTCTAGCTCTTCTTCGGTTAATAATGGTTTTGCGCAACCTATTTTTATTTTTATTTGTTCTGCTGTTGTTTCTCCGTATTGCTAAATTTAATTCTTTTTTTACATAGTTTATAATATCTTGGTCTAGCTTGTCTCCTGCTATTCTTAAGGAATTGCTTACAACAATTCCTCCAAGTGATATAATTGCTACTTCTGTAGTTCCTCCGCCTATATCTACAATTATACTTCCTGCTGGCTCTGATACTTCTATATTTGCACCTATTGCTGCTGCCATTGGTTCTTCTATTATATATACTTCTTTTGCTCCTGCCTGTAAAACTGATTCTTCAACAGCTCTTTCTTCAACTTCTGTAATTCCTGATGGCACACCTACTACTACTCTTGGTTTTCCTGCGTTATATCTTTGGCATACTTTTTGTAACATAGTTTTAAGCATTAGCTGTGTTCCTGTAAAGTCTGCAATAACACCGTCTTGCATTGGTCTTATTGCTAAAATATTATCAGGTGTTTTTCCTAGCATTTCTTTTGCTTCATTTCCTGTAGCTAAAATATTACCTGTTTCTTTTTCTATTGCTATAACAGATGGTTCGTTTAGTACTATTCCTTTTCCTTTTAAAGTAATTATAACATTTGCTGTTCCTAAATCGACTCCAATGTCTTTTGAATTTAATTCAAATAATTTCATTTTTTGTTCATCCTTTCTTTTAATAGGTAAGATTTTATACTAGCATATTCATTATACCCAATTACTATATGATCTAACATCTGCACTCCTATTATATTAGATGCTTCCTCTAATTTTTTTGTAAATTCTATATCTTTTATGCTAGGTGTAGCATCTCCACTCGGGTGATTATGTAGCAAAATAATTTTAGAAGCATCCCTTTTTATTGCTTCTATGAGAATATCTTTAGGTTCTATATGTGCTGAATTTTTGCCTCCTACTGCAACTGTTTGTATTTTTATTATTACATTTTGGAAATTTAATATTACTACTTTCACTATTTCTCTTTTTTCGAGTTTTAGTTCGTCCATTACTAGACTTACTATATCTAGGGGATTTTTAATTTTAATTTTTTGCAAGTTTAATGGTTTTGATATTCTTTTTGCAAGCTCAAAGGCAGCTTTTATTTGAGTTGCTTTTACTTTGCCAATTCCTTTAAGTTTAGTTAATTCTTCTATTGATAAATCTTGCAAAAATCTTAAATCTGTTTCATTTCCTAGTGAAAGTATTTTTTGTGCTAGCGTAATAGAACTTTCTTCTTTTGTGCCACTTTTTATAATAATCGCTAGTAACTCTGCATTGGAAAGTGCACCTTCTCCGTACATTTCCGCTTTTTCATAAGGTCTTTCTGAGATTGGGAGCTCTTTTATTTTAATTACTGCCATGTGTTTTCCTTCCTTTATATAAAATTTGCCCCCTAAATTATTTTTGAATTAAATATTTTTATTTAAAGTATTTTCCCCTTTTTTCTTTTTATTATTAATTAAGGTTTAAATTATGTTTTGCATATTTCATTTTCTTATATGAAAACAATTTAGATTTTTTTATAAATAAATATTGCAAGTACAATTCCTATAATGCTTGCTATATTAATTTTAAATACAAGTCCAAAAGTTAATTTTATAACATTTAAATTAAGTTCTACTGGTGTACTTAGTCCGAATTCTTGTCCATATGCAAGCCAGTTTAAAAATTCAACATGTGATGCTAGCTCACCAAGTAAGCCTCCTACTACTATACCACTTAAAATAAATAAGATTAGTATCCATACACTTTTATCTCTAAATGCCATGTTTTTTCCTCCTTAGTAAATTTATCTATTTTTTCATAGTTAGTATTATATATGCAAAAAGTATTTTTTTCAAGATAGTTATTATATTTTATATAAAAAGTATTTCCTTTTTATTTTTTTTGTGTTATAGTCTTAAAAAGAAAATGATTTTCCATAATTTGTTGGTTTCATTTTTTTACTATTCATAGTATAATATAAGTAACAATTAAATTTGTTTTGGAGGCTACTTAATGAAATTTGAAAAACTTAGTGAGAATAAAATAAGAATAATTTTAACTATGCAAGATTTAACTGAAAAACATATTGATTTTCATTCTTTTATGGCTAATTCAATTGAATCACAAGATATTTTGCTTGATATGTTGGAACAGGCTAAAAAAGAAACTGGGTTTGACCCAGAAGATTTTAATTTGAAAATTGAGGCTTTGGCTATGGCAGACACAAATTTTGTTTTTACTATTACCAAGGTTAGCCCTGAGCAAGAAACTCAAAAAAACATAAAAAAGAAATTTACTGTTAAGAAAAAAACTTTAAATTCTTCATATAATACATACGCTATTTATTGTTTTAACTCTTTTGAAGACTTTTGTGGACTTTTACAATTTTTAAAAAAGAGCAAACTTTGTAACTGTATATCTAAAATTGCTGATAATATTTTACTTTATTCTTATAAAAATAAATATTATTTGCAATTAAATAATATAAATACTGAAATTGCTCTTAAGTATAATTTTTATGCTATTATTACTGAGTTTGCAAAAAGTGTTTTAAATTCTAGACCTTTTACAAGTAAACTTAGTGAATGCGGAACTTTAATTATGAAGCACAATGCTTTAAAAACTGGAATTAAGCATTTTGCTAAAATATAAGGAAAGATGCATTTAAAAGAATGCACTCTCCTACAAAAAGAAAAAATTAAGCTGTTCGAAATAGAACAGCTTTTATTTTTAATATACGTAATTTTGTGGGTTATATAATACTCCATTTATTCTTACTTCTAAATGTAAGTGTGGACCTGTAACATGGCCCGTAGTTCCTACTTTTCCTATTATTTGACCTTGCGTTACTGTTTGCCCTGCTGATACATTTAATTGACTGCAATGTCCATAAAGTGTTTGAACTCCATTTCCATGTGAAATTAGCATCATTTTTCCATAAGAACCACTATAACCTGCACTTACTACAGTTCCTGATGCAGCAGCTTTTATTGGTGTTCCAGTAGGTGCTGCTATATCTAGTCCTCTATGTGCAGAGCTACGAATACTTTCTCTGCTACCAAATCTTGATGTTATTACTCCTGAAATTGGTTTTATAAATGATATACCTATATTAACTTTTTTACTAGAACTTCCTGAAACAGTTCCTGATGATACATTTGCTACATAAGTTACTTTTGGTGCTTCATATAATTTTGATACGCATTTTTCTACAGATGTAAATTCTTTTGTAGAAGTATCATATTTTTCAAGTATTCCTAATTTTTTTTGGTTAGCACTGTTTTTGGTTTTTAATTTTGATAATACTTTTTCTGCTTCTTCAAATGTAGATACATAAACTTTTTCTTTACCACTTTCGGTAATTGCATAATATTTGTAGTATTGTGTGCCATCTTGTGTAACCTTTGCATATATTTCATCATCATTTGTTACAATGTCTTTTTTTAGAAGGCAAAGTGTATATTCTGGCATAGCATCTATTTGCCTAAATGCAACTCCTTCTTCTTTTTCTCCATTCATGTATTCATTTATTTTATTTTGAAGACTGCTTTTGTTTTCTGTATAACCTACTAGCTCTCCGTTTAATGTAACAGCATATGTTGGTTTATAAAAGAATGCTACTAGACCTACAATTAAAAAAACAGTTATTATTGTTATTGTTGTTATTTTTATGGATGTTCTAAATAACATTGCAAATTTTTTTATACTATTAATTTTAAACACTCCTAACATTTTTATGTTTTTTATAAATTTTTACTATATTATTTTATAATAACTTTAAAAATTTTACAAGTGTTTTTTCGTTTTATTTTGTATTTCCGTAAGATTTTTTCCTATTTACCACATAGCTCTAAGCGCTTTGGAATTGTAAAAATTTAATGTTTTTTTGTAAAAAGAGGGCGTCCTAAAATAGGACCCCCTCTTTTTATTGTTGCAATTCATCTTTTACTGTTTGTATTTCTGTTACGGTTGCCTGGGCTGCAGGCTGATAATATCCTTTTGCTTGTGCTACTTTAAATAATTCATATTGAAAACTTTCATCGTTATTTCTAATTTGTTGTAATGTTTGTCTTAGACTCATGTTTTCTGCCTCTGAAATAGCTGTTTGATATGCTGTTAAGTCAGATTTTACCCCGCTTAATATGTCATTTACCATTGTTTTTTCATCCATAAGATTTCATTCCTCCTAGTTTTAATTATTTAAAAAAGATAATAATTTTTGTTTTGTGTTTAGTGCATCTTGCGCAGATTTTGAAAAAATTTGCTTTATTTGTGGATCTACTGCTTGTGATGAAAATGTATTTAGTTTTTGATATGCTGTTTCATGTGCTCCTATTAAATGTCTTAAGTGCTGAAGCTCTAATTGATTTAAATTTGCCATTTTTATCCTTCCTTTCATTTTATATTATCATTTTTATTATGAACAGTTAGGAAGTTTTTATTCATTTTTAAAGAAAAAGTATAATGAATTTGGTAGCGCTTTGTAGCAAGGCGCAAGAATCACTATACTTTTGCTTTTGATATTATATTTACATTATATTAATAAAATTCTTCTCTTACTCAATTACTTCAAGGCCTGCAAATTTTGCCATTAGTCTTTTGTGTCCTGACTTATCAAATTGTATATCTAGTTTATAATCGTCTCCTTCTTCTTCTATTTTTTGTATTATTCCTTCTCCAAATTTTTTGTGATAAATTCTTTGTCCTTCTTTATATTTTGTTATGTCTATTTCATTTTGCTCTTTTTTCTGATTTAATGATTGCAAAAAGCTTTCTGCTGTTCTAAATTGATAACTAGCTTTTGGTGTTACATTTACTTTTTCTTCATTATCAAATGTGTATGTTTTTACTTTGCTTGCATAGGTTCTTTGGTAGCCTCTGCCATATTCCCAGTTAAATTCTGCTTCACCAAATGTATCATCCTCTGTTTCTTCTTGCAATTCTGCTTCAAGAAGCTCTTCTGGTATTTCTTTTACAAACCTAGATATTGCATTATAGCTTGTAGAACCAAAAATTGTTCTATGTTTTGCACATGTTAAAAATAGAAACTCTTTTGCTCTTGTTATTCCTACATAAAATAATCGTCTTTCTTCTTCTAGTTCTTTTGGTTCTCCTATTGATTTGTATCCTGGGAATATTCCTTCTTCCATCCCTACTAAAAATACTGTCGGGAATTCTAGGCCTTTTGCACTATGCAGGGTCATTAGTGTTACTGAGTTTTCTTCATCTTGCATTTCATCAATATCACTAGATAGTGTAATGCTCTCTAAAAATTCTTGTAAACTATTATCTGCAGATTCTTCTTCAAATTCAATTGCTACCGTTAAAAATTCCTCTAAGTTTTGAAGTCTTGTTTCTGCCTCTACAGTGTTTTCATTTTCTAATGCTTTTGTATAACCTGATTTTCTTAAAACTTCTTTTAATAAGTCTGAAATATTAAGGTTTTGTTTTGCCTCACGCATTTCTTCTATTAGTTTTATAAATTCTTCACTATTTGCTTTTATTCTATTTAGTCCATATTCTTCTGCATGCTTTATAATTTCATACATTGATATTCCTGTTTCTTCTGATATTTGTGAAATGTTATCTAGACTTGTTTTTCCTATTCCGCGTTTTGGCTCATTTATTATTCTTTTTAAAGATATATTATCAGATGGATTTTGCACTAGTCTTAAATATGCAATTGCATCTTTTATTTCTTTTCTTTCATAGAATTTTACGCCACCAACTACTTTATATGGTATATCTTCTCTTCTTAAAATATCTTCTATTGCTCTTGATTGTGCATTCATACGATATAAAATAACAAAATCTTTTGGCTTTAGGTATTCTTCTCTCTTTAAATTGTTAATTTGTTCTACTATGTATCTTGCTTCATCATATTCATCTTCTGCTTGATATAAACAAGGAAGTTTTCCTTCTTCGTTTTCTGTCCATAATTTTTTTTCATATTTATTTTCATTGTGTTTTATAACACTATTAGCTGCTTTTAAAATATTTCCTGTACAGCGATAGTTTTGTTCTAATTTTATTATTTTTGTTCCAGGAAAGTCTTTTTCAAAATTTAATATATTTGTAATATCTGCTCCTCTAAAGCTATAAATTCCTTGGTCGTTATCTCCTACTACAGTGATATTTCCATATCGTGATGCTAAAATTGAAACTAATGTAAATTGTGCTTTGTTTGTATCTTGATATTCATCTACTAACACATATTTAAATTTTTCTGTATAGTATTCTAATGCATCTGGATTACTGCTTAAAATATCTATTGCATAATTTATAATATCATCAAAATCAATTGCATTGTTTTCTTTAAGTCTTTTTTGATATAGCTCATATATCTCTCCTATTTTTTCTTTTCTATATTCTCCTTTATATTTTGCTAGATATTCTTTTGGTGTAAGCATTTCATTTTTTGCATTACTTATTTCTGATAGCACACTTCTGTCTGTAAACATTTTATCATCTATATTTAAGGTTTTTAAAGCTTCTTTTACAACTGTTCGTTGATCAGATGTATCAAATATTAAAAATGAAGTGTCAAAGCCTAATCTATCTATGTATTTTTTTAAAATTCTAACACAAATTGAATGAAATGTGCCCATCCACATATCTTGTGCAGCACTACCTATAATTGCCTCTACCCTTTGCTTCATTTCATTTGCAGCTTTGTTTGTAAAAGTAATGGCTAAAATATTCCATGGTTTTACATTTTTTTCTGATATTAAATATGCTATTTTGTGTGTTAATACTTTAGTTTTTCCGCTTCCAGCACCTGCTATTACTAGGCAAGGTCCGTCTGTTGCTAAAACAGCTTCTTTTTGTTTATCGTTTAATCCTTCTATTAAATTTTGCATTTTGTTTATTATCTACTTTAAAGTAGGTTTCCTCCTTTTATGTAAATTTGCATCGTTAACATAACTATATTTTTGAAATAAGTTTTTCTAAACATTCTGATATTTCTTTTGCACAGTTTTCGTAGGTTTTTAAGTTATAGCCCCATGGATCTTTTATATCTACTCCATATATTTCGTCTTTTATTCCTACATATTCTTTTAATGTAAATATTTTATTTGCAAGTTCTGGATAAATTCTTTGTACTGCTAATTTATGTGACATTGTTGCACATAATATAAGGTCCATGTTTTTTATATTTGAGTTATATATATTTGTTGCTCTATGTTTTTTTAAATCTATTTCGTATTCTTTCATTACCTCTACTGCATTTTCTGTTGGAATATCGCCATCATCTGCAGATATTCCACATGAATAAACTTCTACGTTTTCTTTATGCCTATCTTGTAGCATTTTTTTAAGCATTGCTTCTGCCATTGCACTTCTGCAAATATTGCCAGTACATATAAACATTATTTTCATTATCGTTCTCCTTTTTCTTCTTTTTCTTTTCCTTTTCTCATAATATTAGGATTTTCTTTTGTACTTACTTGTGCAGTGTCTAGAGTGTGTCTTTGTTTAATTGTCTGTAAAAAAGCTTGTCTTTTTTGCTTTTCGTTTTGGCTACTAGCTACTATTTCCTGTGCACTTTCTTTTTGTGATAAAAATAAATTTTTTTCTAATTTACCTTTTAGAAATTTTTTTATTTTTAGCCCTAAAAATAGTTCTAAGCTATTTGGACATTTAATTTCTATCTCGCTTTTTTTATGAAACTCTAAAGGGTCTTTTGTATGTATATTTTCAAATTCTTTATCACTTTTTAAACAATAGATTGGATATTCTCCTCTTTTTATGCTATCTAAATCCCATGTTAAGTCTGCATTATACCAATTTCCATCTATTTTTACTATGTTAAATTCATGTGCAATTCCTCCATGTTTTTGACTTATGCAATTTTTACTTGTAATACCAACTAGCCCTAAGGCTTGTCTTAACGTTTCTGCTATGCCAGCACATACACACTCTTTCTTTACTAATGCATTTACTAGATTTCTACTTTTTCTTTTATTTTCGTTTTGATAGCTTTCTAAGTTTTTATTTTTTTTAGTTATTTTTCTATCATATTTTAACATTTTTCCAAGTCTTATATAAACTTCCTTAAATCTGTATCTTTCTGGCATATTAAGTGGAATTCCTTCTACCACTTTTTTTAATTCTCTTAACAAGACTCTATATTTAGTTAAACTAACTGTGGTTTCGTTTACATCTTTTGCTCCAACTGTTATTTCAGTTTGTTTATCAAATCTATCTATAAAATCTTCTAAAGCCTCTGTTACTAAATCGCATGTATAATGTACACTTATTCCTTTAAAAGATAAGTTTTTGGCTAATATTCTTTGTCTATCTTCTCCCTCTATTGCTAAAGTTATATTTGTTTTGTTTCGTAAAACTTCAAGAACTTCATCTAATTTTCTATCTGGAATACTTGAAAATCTAATGCTAAGTCCTTTTTCAGTTTCTAATAAGTTATATCTGGTTATACTTTCAATTTCTGGCAAAGTAAAATCTTCAAAATATGAACCTTTTAAATAACGATAGTACGTTTCTTGAACTAACTTAATGCTATTTGGTGGAACTAGCAATTCCATAGGTGCTAATGGTCTATTTAAGCTATCTTTTGCAATTTTAACTAAAGTATTTTTATTTATTTCGTAATTTGGATTACAAGCAACTTTAAATAGCTCATTAACTCTTAAGCCTTTGGCGTTAGTTGTCATTTTTACTTCTCTTATGGCTGCTATATATGCTTTTCTTCTTTTTAAAAATTCTTCTGCTTCTAGTCCATTTACTGTGTCTATTTTATGTAAGGAAATAATTTCAGGTATATCAGATCTTCTTGCTTCTTTTTCATCTAATATAAAATTTATTTCTTGGCCTTCATAAAAAGGCATTTGGGTTAAATCTTTTAATCTAAAAATAACCCTAAAATGTGATTTTTTAGTATCTATATAACTTGAAAATGCATCATATATTTCTATTGGCATTCCTTCTGGAATATCGAGCATGTCATAAATGAGGTCTTCAACTGTAGTTAACCCCTCTTTTGAAATATCAAATATTTTATCTGCAATATTTCTATCTATTTTTAAAATAGCTGAATAACAGGCACGCAAATCAATTTCAGGATGGTCATCTTGAAATTGTTTCATTCTTTTTTTTACTTCTTGTTTTGCCCCCGGGCTTAAAGTTATGTATCTATAATTCATTATTTGCTCCATTATTGTACTGTAATTAAAAACACAACTATTTTATCATAATAGTGTGTTTTATACAATTAAATATTGTAAATTATTATTAAAACTTGTTATAAATTCATTGCTAGAATTCCAAGTAATAGTCCAATTATGTTACCTATTGCTGTTATTCTTCCTTGATATAACTTGTTTGCTTCTGGTGTGAGTTCTCCAGATACAATGTATATCATAGCACCTCCAGCAAAGCTTAAACACATAGCAATAACTTCTTTTGAAATCCCGCCAATTAAGGCTCCTAAAAATGCCCCTATTCCTGTTGTAATTCCAGATAAAATAACATAGAATATTACTCTTGCTGGACTTATGCCTCCATTTTTCATTGGAACAGCCATACTAATTCCGTTCTGGCACATCATGAAGGCAAATTGCTATTGCTAGTGAAAGCCCTAATGTTATAGATGCTCCAAATCCGGAGCCTATTGCTAAGCCTTCTGGCAGATTATGAAGGGCTAATCCAAGGCTTACTATAATTCCGGTTTTTAACAGAGAATTGTTTACATAAGTTTTACTTTTGCTTATTTTTTTGTCTATTATAATGTCACAAATTATCATTGTTAAAATTCCTAAAATTGCTCCTAAAATTACTGTAGGAACTGTACTTAAACTAAATGCTTCTGGCAACAAATCAAAACAAACTATTGCAATCATAAGTCCTGATGCAAATGCTAATATAAAACTTAAAAATTTTTTAGATGGATTTTTAAATTTTATTCCTATTATTCCACCTATTGTTGTTCCAAATGTGCCAAAGAATAAGCCTATTAAAGTTGTTTTAATAATTTCATTCAATTTTAATTCTCCTTATTTTTATAAATGAATAATTTTCATTTATTTATAAATTAAAAAATAAGGAATAATTTAAATATTCCTTATTTTTATAATTATATTTTTTATTTTTTAAAAAATTCCTATTTTACTTTTTATGTTTTGCCTTTACTAATTATGAACTTTGGTTACATATACTTGTTAATGGTTATTTTTACTTTCTAATAACATAGTAGCAAAAAAAGCTTCATATGGATTACTTGTATTATTACCTACATTAGTTACTCCTGGTAATGGGGCTAAAATTTTTTCTATATCTTTTACTAAATATATTTTTGTTTTTATTAAGTAACATTCTTTAAATGGATTATTATTTTTGTAAGATTCTATTAGCCCAGCTCTATTTGTGGTTAATTCTATAAATTGATTTAATACTTCTTCTTTTGATAAATATTTGTATTCTTTTATATTTTCTTGTTCTTTAATTACTTTTTCAATTTCTAACTTTTGTTTTTCAGTAATGTCTTCTTCTAAAAAGATATATACATCCC
>CANQRY010000014.1 GCA_947626335.1 uncultured Clostridia bacterium
AACATATTTAGATATTAACTACATCCGAATATCTAAATATATTAAAACATGTATAAATTAATTTGTAAATATAGTTTGCTTAAATGTAATCAAACTGTAATATATTTGTAATAATTCTTTCCGTAATATTCTTTCCGTCTTGCTTTTTTTAAATTTTTAGTATAATATATATTCAAAATTATTATTAGGAGATAAACTATGAGACTATATTTATTAAAAGACTATATTTCTGCTTTGCAAAAAGAGAATCTAATAGAAAATATTCCTAAAAATGTCGATTTTTCTATTTTGGGAAATACAGCCATTGAAAAGGTTTGCCATAATTCTAAGGAAGTAAAAAGTAATACAATTTATATATGCAAAGGGCTAAATTACAAGCCAGAATATTTAGAAGAAGCTATTAAAAATGGGGCTATTTTTTATGTTGCAGAAAAAGAAAATGTAACTAAACTGGATTTTCCTCATATAGTTGTAAATGACATTAGAAAAGCTTTAGCTTGCGTTTCTTGCATGTATTATGATTATCCTGCCAAAAAAATAAATATGATAGGTATAACTGGTACAAAAGGAAAATCTACAACAGCTTACTATATTAAAAGTATTTTAGATAATTATATGAAAGAAAGGTCTATGGCAGATACTGCAATTCTTTCTTCTATTGATGCTTATGATGGCAAAACTTGCAAAGAATCGCTTATTACTAGTCCTGAATCAATTGACCTTCAAGCATATATTCGTAATAGTGTAGATTGCAATATGAAAAATTTTGTTATGGAGGTTAGTAGCCAAGCTCTTATGCTAAACAGAGTTCATGATATTTATTATAAAGTTGGAGTATTTTTAAATATTTCGGAAGATCATATAAGTGCTATTGAACACCCTAATTTTGAAAATTATTTTGAATGTAAACTTAAAATTTTTAATCAAGTCGAAACCGCTTGTGTGAATTTAGATTCAGACTGTATTGATACTATTTTAGAGCATAGTAAAAAAGCAAAAAAAGTAATTACATTTAGTACAAAAAATAAAAATGCTGATGTTTACGGATATAACATACAAAAGCAGGGACATAATGCAATTTCTTTTAGAGTAAGAACTCCTGAGTTTGATAAGGACATGCTACTTACCATGCCTGGTTTATTTAATGTAGAAAATGCTTTAGCTGCAATTAGCATTGCTACTTGCCTTAATATTCCTTATTGTAATATTTACGAAGGTTTAAAAGTTGCAAGAGCAAGTGGAAGAATGGAATCACATATAAGTAAAGATGGAAGTATTATTGTTATTGTAGATTATGCACATAATAAACTAAGTTTTCAAAAATTATATGAATCTACTAAACAAGAATACCCAGATAAAAAAATTGTTACTGTTTTTGGCTGTCCTGGTGGAAAAGCACAACTTCGTAGAAGAGACTTAGGAACACTTGCTGGAATAAATTCTAATATTAGTTATTTAACAGCAGAAGACCCCGGTCCAGAAAATGCAGTTGACATTTGCAAAGAAATTGCAAGTTATATTTCTAAAGAAAATGGAAATTACAAAATTGTTGAAGATAGAGGCGAGGCTATTAAAAATGCAATTTTAGAAAACCCTAATAGTGTTATTTTAATTACTGGAAAGGGCAATGAAACAAGGCAAAAATTCGGTAAAGAATATTTGCCTTGCTTAACAGATACTGAATATGCAAAAGAAGCATTAGAAGAATATGATAAGAAGATAATTTAGAGTTAATAGCCTAAAAAAATACATACCTTAAGTTTAGGTATGTATTTTTATGTTATTACTTTACATAAAGCACGACGCGGAAGCCGATGTAAGGATTAACCGCGGAAGCCGCAACGTTGCCATTGCGGACAGAGACAGGACCGCTAGCGCCGTTGTCGTTAAAGCCGCCCCCACGAAGAACAGCGTAGGTTGCGCCTTCATTTTTACTATCCCAGTTTGGAGTTCCTTCCTCTGTAGTCCATTCGTACATATTTCCTCCTAAGTCATATATATTTTTTAACTTAGTATCTTCACTTGCTCCTGTTGATAATTCTAATAATTTTCTAACAGTATATTGATCGTTAGGTTTTTTTGGTGTTTCGTAACCATCTAAACTGCCATCATATGGGTTTTCTTCACCTGATTTAGGTATGCCATACTTATATTCTTTTACAACATTCCAACCTGCACCAGAATTGCCATTACGCCAATCTGTATGATCCGCATATAATACCTCTCTCTCTATTTTTAATCCTACTGACCCATTTCCATCAGCTTTATTGTTTGCATAATTTCCATGGCTAGTACTATCTTTTTTTACTACATCAGAAAGTTCAGGATCTTTTGCTATCCACTCAACCACAGTATCCCATGCTATTCCATCTACTAATTGGCTTGTTACTGACCCATTTCCAGCATACATAGCTGTAGATACAGTTTTTGCATTTATTTGGCTAATGTAGTTCCATGCTTGCACTCCTTTTTTACTTACTGGCTTTAAGTTATTTACATTTTTATCTTTCGAAAAAGTCTTATCACCAGTTTGAGAAGCTGCTACATAAAAGGTGGCAGTGCTTGGAACCCCGGCTTCATATCTTGCTATATAAAAGCCTCCATATTTTTTTACGCTTTCTTCATTTGGTCCTGCATCTGTCCAACTGTTATAACTTCTATAATACCATGTGTTCCATCCTGCGTCTCTTTTTCCTTCTGTACCTTTATCTTCTAAATTAGTTCCTTTATCGGTTTCAGTGTCACTTAGTGCTGTATATTCATGTTTTTTATATTCACCTTCTTCACATGGTACCCATACAAATTCATTCCCAGCTTTGTCTGATATTACAACTCCTTCTTCTATTTCACTTAAGCTTCCTTCTACTATTTTAAATCCTGCTGGTATGGTTATTGCAGGTACATTTTCTTCATTAATTACATCTATTTTCTTTCCTTCTTTATCATATCCTGTTGTATATGAAAATACTTTTTGACTCTTTACTGCATCTGCTAATTCTTCTGGGTCTTTTCCTTCTAATATATCTGATATTTCTCCTACTAAGTTTGCAACATCCTCTTGTTCATTTGCTATTGCTTTATTTGTTCTATCTGCTGCTTCTTTTGCCATATCTAATATTCCGCCTTCACCTAGTACAAACGTTATTGTTACTCCTGCCAATATTAATAGCACTACTATTGTTACTACTAAGGCTATTAGGGTTATTCCTTTTTGTTCTTTCATTTTTTTACTGCTGACTTTTGCTTTACAATTTAATAAATTGCTTTTTTTAGGTTCTTTTTTCATTCTTGTTTCCTCCTTCTTTTGTTATTATTTCGCATTTCTTAAGTATTATTCATTTATTGTTACGACATTTTTGTCATAAGTATAAAATTATTTTAACAATACAATTTATAAAAGTCAATATATAACGTCAAAAATGTCGTTCTTTTTTTGTTTATACTGTAATATAATGTTGGAAAATATAGATAGGAGGTAGAAAATGATTAGGCGATATCGTTTAGCAAGTAAATTATCTCAAGAAGAACTTGCAGAAGAAATTGGAATCAGTCTTCGACAATTACAAAGGCTTGAATATCATGAAGAAAATACTAGAATTTCTACCTTTAAAAAAATTGTAAATGCTTTAAATATTACAGATGAAGAAATTATTAAATTTATTAGAAATAGATAAAAAAAATCGTTTGCCTTTACAAACGATTTTTTATGCTTTTAGTTTAATTGATAATAATTTACTTATTCCGTTTTCTTCCATTGTAATTCCGTAAACAGTATCTGCTACCTCCATTGTTCCTTTTCTATGTGTTATTACTAAAAATTGTGTATCTTTGCAGAATTTTTTTAAGTATTCTGCAAAACGATATACATTAACATCATCTAAAGCTGCTTCAATTTCATCTAATATGCAGAATGGTGCAGGATTTATTTGAAGTATTGCAAATAAAAGTGCAATAGCTGTAAATGCTTTTTCTCCACCTGAAAGCAGCATCATATTTTGAAGTTTTTTGCCTGGTGGTTGAACATGAATGTCTATTCCACATTCTAATAAATTATTTTCATCTTCTAAAATTAATTCTGCTTTTCCGCCATTAAATAATTCTTTAAATACTTCATTAAAGTTTTTGTTTATTTTAACAAATCTTTCTTTGAATTGTACTTTCATTGTTTCTGTAATATCTGATATTATTTTTCTTAATTTTGCGCTTGTGTTTTCTAGGTCTAGCCTTTGCTCTGATAAGAAGTCATATCTTTCTTTTGTTTTTTTGTATTCTTCAATAGCATCTATATTTATACTTCCTAAATCTTTTATTTGATTTCTTAATGTATTTACTTGCTTTTGAGCTGTAGCTATATTATCTGGCTTTTGATAATTTTCTACTGAATTTGGTGTTAATTCATATTCATTCCATAAATTTTCTGTAATTTGTGATATATCTTGTTCTAATTTAGATTTTTTAACATCTAATTTTACTATTTGCTCTTTTAAGTCTTCTAGCACACCAAACTGACTAGAAATATCTTTTTCAGTATTTGTTAATTTTTCATTTTTACTTACTCTTTGATTTTTTAAGTCTTCTATTATACTAGAACTATTTGTTACTTCTTCTTTTATTTTAACAATTTGTGCTTCGAATTCTGTTATAGCTGTTTCTAAATTTTTATTTTCTTCTTCAATTTGTGAAATGTTAGCATTTTTACTTTCTATACTAGATTTAGCATTTTCAATGTCCTGCTTTATTCTTTCTACCATTTCATCAATTGAGCTTTCGCTTTCATCAAATGAACCAACAGATATTTTTAAGTTTGTAATATCCATATTTAAGTTATCTATGTAAATTTGTTGATCTTTGTTACCTGCTGAAAATGCTTGTATTTCGCTGTTTAGTTCTTCTATTTCTTTAGTTAATGCTTCTATTTTTTCGTTTGTTTGCGATTTTTCGTTTCTATTTTCTTGTTTTTGTGTTTCTATTAAATTTACATTTTCTTTTAATGTACTAAGCCTTGTTTCTAGTTTTGTAACCACATTTTCAATTGCTAACATTTTTTGTTTTTCTGTAGCATAGCTAACTTCTATTTCTTGCAAAGTTTTTTCAAGTTTTGCGGTTTCTTCTATGCTTGTACTTATTGATGATGCGTAAGAATCTTTTTCTTCTGTTTTTTCTTTTATAGTTTTCTCTAAATTTTTAAGTTCTTTTTCTAATTTTGAAATTTCTCTACTTCTTCCTAAAATGTTTACAGTTTTATTTGGCACGCTACCACCTGAAATAGAACCACTAGATGATATTATATCTCCTTCTAAAGTAACAATTCTAAATGAATATTTATCTTTTTTAGCTAGCATAATTGCTGTATCCATATCTTTTACAACAACTGTTCTACCTAATAAATTAAGTATAATTTGCTCATAATTTTTATCGCATTTTACTAGATCTGATGCAATACCAATAACTCCATCTATTTTACTTAAAGCCTCTAGTTTTTTTCCTTTTACTGATGAAACTGGCAAGAATGATGCTCTACCTAAATTGTTTTGTCTTAAATATCCAATTAGTTTTTTAGCATCTTGCTCTGTTTTTGTAACAATATTTTGAAGTAATTGGCCTAAGCACATTTCTATTGCAAGTTCATATTCTTGTGGTACTGAAATTAAATTTGCTAAGACCCCATAAGTTCCTTGCTTTAGGTTACTATTTTGTTCACATGCTAATAAAAGCGACTTTACAGCTTTTTGATAACCTTCTTTTTCTTTTTCTGTTTCAACTAAAAATTGATGCCTTGCAGATTTCATACGCTGATTATATAGTAAATTATTTATTTCATCTTCGTATTTTTTTAGTTTGCTTATACTTTCTTCTTTTTCCTTTAAACTTTTTTGTAAGTTATTTGAAGCAGTATTTCTTTTATTTTCTAATTCATAAAAACCTTTTGAAAGTTCTTGCTTGTTATTTCTTTCTGAATCTAGTTCTGAAATTGTAGATGCTATTTCGTTTTGAAGTTGTTTTTTTCTTTTTTCTAAGTTTTCGTAGTTTGCATCTAATGTATTTAAATTTCCTAATAATTCATATTTTTTGTCTGTGTTTTCTTCTACTTTTTGCTTTTTTTCTTCTATTTTTAATTCTTTATCTGATAGTTTTTTAGTAAGTTCATCTAGTTCTTGCTGTTTTTGAGCTAGTTCATTTTCAAATTTTTGTTTATTTGTACTTAAGTTAGTTTTTTTCTCTAATTTTTGAGTTTGTTCTTCTTCTAAAGCTGTAATTCTGCTATTTACTTCTTCTATTTCTTTTTCTAGTCTTTGTTTATTAGATACATTATTTTGTATTCTTTCTTTACTTACTCCGATTTCTGAATTTATTTTTTCAATTTTATTTGTACTTTCAAAACCTAAATTTTGTGCATTTTCTATTTTAGAAGTTATATCATCTATTTCCTGCCTTAAAGCCTCTTTTGCAGTTTGCATGCTTTGCATTTTTTCATCTTCATCATTTTTTTGTGATACTATTATTTCCTCGTCTTTTAATAACTGTTCCAATTTTTCTTTATATGTTTTTATATTATATACAAAAAGGCTAACCTCAATATTTTTTAGTTCTTCCCTTAAATTTAAAAATTCTTTTGCTTTATCTGCTTGCATTTTTAATGGCTCAATATTATTCTCAATTTCAGATAAAATATCATTTATACGAAGTAAATTTAGCTTGGTTTGTTCTAGCTTTTTTTCAGATTCTTGTTTTCTAGTTCTATATTTTACAATACCTGCCGCTTCTTCAAAAATGTGCCTTCTATCTTCTGATTTATTACTTAAAATTTCGTCAATTTTTCCTTGCCCAATAATGCTATAACCGTCTTTTCCAATACCTGTATCCATAAATAACTCTAGAATATCTTTTAGTCTGCATGGAGTTTTGTTTATTAAATATGCGGTTTCCCCGCTACGATATAGCTTTCTTGTAACAGTTACCTCTGTATATTCAATAGGAAGTTTAGAATCAGTATTATCAATTACAATTGATACTTCTGCAAAGCCTAGTGATTTTCTAGCTTGAGTTCCTGAAAATATTACATCATCTGATTTTGCACCTCTTAGGGATTTCATACTTTGCTCTCCAAGTACCCAGCGAATGGCATCAGAAATATTGCTCTTTCCAGAGCCATTTGGTCCTATTACAGATGTAATTCCTTGTTTAAATTCTAAAACTGTTTTATCAGCAAAGGATTTAAATCCTTGCATTTCTATTCTTTTTAAATACATTATTTTCACCTATATTTCTACTGTTTTTGACATTAAAATTATAACCTTGCATTTTCAAAATGTCAATTAACTGTTTTTGGGTAATTTTTTAAGAATTTCTGTTAAATTTACTCCTTTAATTTGACGGTTTTCCATTAATATATTTCCCTTAACAATAGTTGTTTGAACATTTTTTCCGCTCGTATTATATACTAAGTTTGCAATTTCATTTAAGTTTGGAAACATTGTAATATTATCTAAATTTTCTTTTGTATCTACTATAATTATATCTGCATCTTTTCCAGCTTCTATGCTTCCTATTTTATCACTTAACCCTAAAAGTTTTGCGCCATTTATTGTTGCCATTTTTATAACATCTTTTGCACTTAACCTTGATTCATTTTCATGAATTCCACCTTGAATTAGACATGCTATTTTCATGGTTTCAAACATATCTAAATTATTTCCAGACCCTTGCCCATCTGTTCCGAAGGGCAACATTTAAACCCTCTTTTAAATATTTTGTAGTATCTGCAATTTTACAGCCTAACATTAAGTTAGAAATTGGGTTGTGCGCTATTCCGCAGTCCATGTTTTTTAATTTATTTATATCATTATCAGTTAGCTTTACTGCATGTGCTAATATTAAATGAATTCCATCAAAATATTTTTTTAATACATTAACTCCATCTGTTCCATGTATTTTTTTAATATCCTCTATTTCATCTATGCTTTCTAAAAAGTGTACATGTATTGGAAGATTATATTCTTTTGCAAGCTCTGCTGATTTTTTTAAACAATTTTCTGAACATGTATATAGTCCATGTGGTGAAACTGTATATGTAATTAAATCATTTTGTTTATCTCTTGTTTCGTAAAATTTCCTAAATTCATCTATTCTTTCATCAATGTTTCCCTCTAAATCCATAAGTGGCCTTGTAAGTACTGCCCTTAATCCTAGTTCGTTTGCAGCTTTTCTGGTTTCTTCTGGCATGAAATATTGATCATTTACACAAGTTGTTCCTGTAGATATAGCCTCAGCAAATGAAAGCAAGCTTGCATAATAAATATTTTCTTTTGTTAACTTTTCTTCTATTGGCCATATTTTTTCGTGTAGCCATTCATATAGTTTGCACCCTTCTGTACTTACTCTAAAAATGCTCATTGCTATATGTGTATGTGTGTTAATAAGACCAGGCATAACAATATTTCCATTTGCATTTATTACTCTATATTCATTTTTATTATCTATATTATTTTCTATTTTTGTAATTTTTCCATTTTCTATTAGAATATCTTTATTTTCTAAAATTACGTCATCATTTTTAAAAAGTAATACTTTTCCGTGCTTTAATTAATAAATTTTCCATTTACGCTCTCTCCTTTTTATTTTTTCTTATTGTACTACATATTTTTTATTTTTACAATTTTTTCATTGATAAGTTTTTCTTTTTGTAGTATGATTATTTTAAATAAAATTCAAATGAGGAGGAACGTATAATATTTAAGTATTATACATATTAGATATGTTTGAACAAAAATTAGATTTTTATAGTCCTATTAGTTCTAAATTATATAATTTGGATCAAGTTACTCGTGATCAATTAAATATTCTTGGACAATTAGATCATTTAACTAGACAACATTGCGAAAACGTTGCCAATTTATGTTTTAGAATATGTGAATATTTAAAGTGTACACAATCTTTTACTATTTATTGCACAGTATGTGGTTATTTACACGATATCGGCAAAATGTATATTCCACGTGAAATTTTAACTAAACCTACTAGTCTTACTGATGAAGAATTTGAAATTGTAAAAACACATACCACTAAGGGCTATGAAATTTGTATGAAAGATATTAACTTAAGACCTTATGCTAAAGCTGTATTAGATCATCATGAAGCATTAAATGGCACTGGCTATCCAAATGGAATTACTAAAAAAGATATTCCTTATGAAGCTCAAATTATACGTGTAGCAGATGAATATGATGCAATTGTTACCAAAAGACAATATCAGACTCATATAAATATATCGGAAACATTAAAAGAGTTAATTAAAGATACAAAGCCAGATCCTAAATTTTTAGCTTTAGATAATTTAGCTACAAAAGAAAAAGATGGTAAAGTTAATGGTTTTATTTTGCAAAGATTATTTAAAGTTGTTATTGACGATATTTTGTACGAAATAACTGGAATTATGAATTACGTAGAATATTTAAAAAATGAAATTAAACGTTTAGAACAGGCCGAAAAATATGAGCAAAAAGGAAATAGTGCTACTAAGGAAAAAAATAAGAATTACTATTATGAAGGTGTAAAATATCTACTTAAAGATCAAGAAACAATGGAAAATTATAAACAAATTTTAAACGAATATAGAAATACACTTGCTATAAAAGAAGATATGGTTGATAAATTATATCAAGAAATTAAAATTATAAAGAAACTAAGGGTATAAATTTTTTATAAGGAGGTGGCTTAGAGTTTTAATATGAGAAACGTAAAAAGTAAAACAAAAAAAGGAGTTTCTGTTTCTAAAAAAATTCGTATTATTATGATTTGCTTTTTTATTGCTCTACTTTTGCTAATTATCAGGCTAGGCTTTATACAGTTTGTGCAAGGTGCAGATTTAAGAGAGCAAATGTATAATCAATTAATTAGAAGTGATTTAATAAAACCAAAACGTGGAAGTATTTATGATTCTACTGGAAAGGTCTTAGCAACAAGTGCACAAGTAGATACAATTAGTATAAATCCATCAGATTTTGTAGTAAAAAATGGAAGCAAGATAGATGAAGAAGAAACAAAAGCATTGAAGGAAAAAGTATCTAAAGCCTTTTCTGATATATTTGAACTAGATTATGACGAAACTTTAGAAAAAGTTTCTAGCGATTCTACATATGCATATATTGCAAAAAAAGTAGAAAAAGACAAAGTTGATAAATTAAAAGAATGGATGAATGAGGAAAAAATTTATAATGGAATAAATATAGATGAAGATACAAAAAGATACTATCCTTATGAAAACTTAGCTTCTTCCTTAATAGGTTTTTGTGGAAGTGATAATGATGGTAGAGAAGGAATAGAAGCTGCTTGGGATGATATTTTAGCTGGTGTTCCACGGTAAAGTAGTTTTAGCTCAAGACGCAGTAAGCCAGTCTATTCCATATAATAATCAAACTTATGTGGCTGCTGAAAATGGTAGTGATATTACTTTAACAATTGATGCTAACATTCAAACAATTGTAGAAAAATACTTAAAACAGGCTTGCATTGAAAATGATTGTGGTAGGGGCGGAAATGTTATTGCTATGAATCCTAAAACTGGAGATATTTTAGCAATGGCAACATATCCAGATTATAACTTAAATACTCCATTTGAAATGCCTAGTTATATAGAAGAAAAAGACTGGAAAAAAATGAGTTCTGAAGAGCAAACAAACACTTTATATACTTTATACAGAAATCGTGCAATTTCAGATACTTATGAGCCTGGTTCAGTTTTTAAAATTATTACTGCATCCATTGCCTTAGAAGAAGACCTGGCAAAACCAGATACTAAAAATGTATATAATTGTAACAGAGTATATAATGTTTCTGGTGTTTCAATAAGTTGTACTGGAAATCATGGCAAACAAAGTTTAAGACAAGCTATTTGCAATTCTTGCAACCCTGCTTTTATACAAGTTGGGCAAAAAATAGGAGCTTCTACATTTTATCGTTACTTTGATGCTTTTGGGCTATTTAATCAAACTGGTATTGCTACTTCTGGAGAAGCTAGTCAGTCAATTTTTTGGGACTTAAATAATGTTGGAGCAATAGAAACTGCTACAATGTCGTTTGGGCAAAGATTTAAAATAACGCCACTACAAATGATTACAGCAGCTTCAGTTGTTGCAAATGATGGCATTTTGGTAAAGCCTAGAATTGTAAAAGAAATTAAAAACCCAGATACTAATGCTGTAACTACAATTGAAACTTCTAATGTAAGACAAGTTATTTCAAAAGAAACTGCAAGTACTATGATGGATATGTTAGAAACAGTAGTAACAGATGGTACTGGAAAATATGCAAAAGTAAAAGGATACTCAGTAGCTGGAAAAACTGGTACTTCTGAGCCAGATCCATCAAATCCTGATGAAGGCCATACAGCTTCATTTTTAGCTATATCTCCTACAGAAAATCCTGAAATAGTGTTATTAATAACCCTTTACGACCCTCAAGGAGTAAAAGGATTCCATGGTAGCAATGTTGCAGCTCCTGTAGCTAGCCAAATTTTATCTGAAGTATTACCATATTTGCAAATACCTTCTGACTCTACAAGTAGCTCAGTTACAAATACAATTACTTTACCTGATGTAACAAATAAAACTGTAGCAGAAGCTAAAAAAATACTAGAAAAAGCAGGATTTACCTGTAGTACTTCAGCAGATTCATCTAGTGTAGTAACAGAGCAATATCCTGTAAAAGGTACTCAATTAATTAAAAATTCTATAATAAAACTTTATACAGAAGATGAAAATACACGTGTTTCAAAGCAAGTACCAAATTTAATTGGAAAGAACTTATCTCAAGTAAAATCTATTCTTAAGAATTTGAATTTAAATTATAGCGTTACAGGCTCTGGAACAGTTATTAGTCAAGACCCTATTGAAAAAACTTCGGTTGAAGAAGGAACTGTTATAAAAATTACTTTAGGAAGGTAAGAAAAGTAAAAAACACTGCCAAGTACTAAGTTTTAGCACTTGGCAGTGTTTTATTATTTTTTTACTATTTTCCTTCAAATATTTCGTCAAATTCTTCACCGTCAATTTTTTCTTTTTCTAATAGAACATTTGCAACTTGTGTTAATTTATCCATGTTTGCTTGTAATATTTCAGCTGCTTTTCTATAAGCAAAATCAATAATACTTTTTACTTCTTCATCAACTAAAGCTGCAGTTTCTTCTGAATATTCTTTAGCTTGAGCAAAATCTCTTCCTAAAAATACTTCTTCTTGGTTAGAACCTAAAGTAATTGTTCCTATTCTTTCACTCATACCATATTTAGTAACCATACTTCTTGCAATTTGTGTGGCTCTTTCTATATCATTGCTTGCACCTGTTGAAATATCGTCTAATACTAATTTTTCTGCTACTCTACCACCTAAAAGTGAAATTATATTTTCTACCATTTCTGTTCTAGACATGAATGATTTATCTTCTGTAGGGCGATACATAGTATATCCTCCTGCCATTCCTCTAGGAACAATAGATATTTGATGTACTGGATCTTGTGTAGGTAAAAATCTGCTAACTACTGCATGGCCTGCTTCGTGGAAGGCAACTAGTTTTTGCTCTTTTTCACTTCTAACTCTAGTCCTTTTTTCAGGTCCCATAGTTACTTTAACCATAGCATCTTCAACTTCTGCCATACCAATTTGATTTAAGTTTCTTCTTGCTGCTAAAAGTGCTGCTTCATTTAAAATATTCTCTAGGTCTGCTCCTGAAAAGCCTGATGTGTTTTTAGCAATAGTTTTTAAGTCTACATCATCACCTAATTTTTTCTTTCTGCTGTGTACCTCTAAAATTTGCTCTCTTGCTTTTACATCTGGATTTGATACTACTATTTGTCTATCAAATCTTCCTGGTCTTAATAATGCTTTATCTAATATATCTGGTCTGTTAGTTGCAGCTAATACTATAACGCCTTCATTTGCTGAGAATCCATCCATTTCAACTAATAATTGGTTTAATGTTTGTTCTCTTTCATCATGCCCTCCACCAAGTCCTGCTCCTCTTTGACGTCCAACTGCATCAATTTCATCTATAAATACTATACATGGTGCTTTTCTTTTTGCTTCTTCAAATAAGTCTCTAACTCTAGATGCACCAACACCAACAAACATTTCTACGAAATCAGAACCACTAATAAAGAAGAATGGAACACCTGCTTCGCCTGCAACTGCTTTTGCTAAAAGTGTTTTACCTGTTCCAGGATGTCCTACAAGTAGCACTCCTTTTGGAATTCTAGCACCCATTTCTGTAAATTTCCTTGGATTTTTTAAGAATTCTACTATTTCTTCTAATTCTTCTTTTTCTTCGTCTACACCTGCTACATCATCAAATGTAACTCTTGATTTATCTGTAGGATTTATCATTCTTGCACGGCTTTTTCCAAATGACATTGTTTTACCTGAGCCTGCTCCACCTGCTCCTTGTGAACCTCCCATTAAT
The DNA here is from genome assembly GCA_947626335.1 of uncultured Clostridia bacterium. Taxonomy (GTDB): domain Bacteria; phylum Bacillota; class Clostridia; order TANB77; family CAG-508; genus CAG-273. The sequence continues at coordinate 13,451 of CANQRY010000014.1, forward strand.
ATAAACCAGAATATTAAAAAGATAATTAATATTCCAAATGGTGTTAACAAGCTAAAAATAACCATCCAAATAGATTCTGACCTTTCGGTAACTTTAATAGTTCCTGCTTTCATGCTTTCATTTAAAGTTTCCATTAAATTATCTACACTTGGAATATTTACTTCTTTTTGAAAGTTTTCGCTCTTTAGCTTTACTTCTGCTTTTGCTCCATCAGAAGATAATGTAATTTCTTGTACTTGGCCATTTTCTATTTTCTCTACTAATTCAGAGTATGCAAGTTTGTTATCTGTGTTTTCTATAATAGAAGTAATAAGTACAATTAAAATAATTCCAATAATTAGCCACATTGCAAGTGTTTTTATACTATTTTTCAAAGTGGTTCCTCCTTAACTTACTTTTATATTTTTTTATACCGTTTAGAATATAACATACTAAATATTTAATTTCAAGTGTTTTTACAAAACTTTTACATGGCAAACATAGTAATATCAAGCCTTTTGTTACGGAAGCTTAAACTTTACCTATAAAAAAAATTTTTCCTTTTTTTACAAAAATTTTAATATTTTTTTGTGGTGTTAAAAATTTATTGCCTATATTATTATTACATAGTTTAATAATATCTTCTAAATGAATTTTTTGTATTCCTTGTACTCCGCCATTTACCTTATTAATAGTATATAAAATGAGCCTTGTTTTTATTACATTTGGCAAGCTATTAAATTCTTTTAGATTTAAAATTATCTCTTTTTCATTTTCCCCTATTTTTAGTGTTTCATACTTTTGTTTTACAATTTCTTCAAAATATTGCTCGTTTTGTTTTGCTAAATCAGATAGTCTGTTTAAACTATTAATAATATTTGGATTAAATTCCTTTTGTATATACGGAATTAACTCATTCCTTATTTTATTTCTTGTATAAATATTTTCTAAATTGCTTTTATCTATTTTAGGGTTTAATTTTTTAGCTTGGCAGTATTCTTCTATTTCTTGCCTTGTACAATTTCTAAGAGGTCTAATATATGTTATATTTTCGTCTTTTCTAGATATTTCTATTCCTTTTAAGCCTGAAATTGCAGTTCCTCTTAATATATTCATTAAAACTGTTTCTGAATTATCATTTGCTGTATGTGCTGTTGCAACTTTAGTAGCATTTACTTTTTTTGCAGTTTCTTCAAAAAAGTCATATCTAACCTTTCTTCCCATTTCTTCTGTTCCTAGCTTTTGCTCTTTTGATAAATTTTTAATATCAACTTTTTTTATAAAGCATTCGATTTTCCTTTGTTTGCAATATTCTTCTACATATTTTGTTTCTTCATCTGCTTCTTTTCTTAAGCCATGATTTATATGGCTAACAAATATTTCTATTTTTAGCTCTTCTTTTAGGCAGTACAAAATATCTAGCAGACACATTGAATCAGGTCCGCCAGATACGCCTATTACGATTTTATCGTTTTTACTTATTAAATTATTTTGCTTAATTGTTTCTAATACCTTTTCTTGTAACAAAATATTGCTCCTTTAACTATTCCCTATGTCTTTCTAAGTTTGCAAATTTTGTATAATTTGCAAGCCATAATAATTCTGCTGTGCCTGTTGAACCAGCTCTGTGCTTTGCCAAAATAACTTCAGCAATATTTTTCTTTTCTGTATCTTGGTTATAATATTCATCACGATATAGAAACATAACAATATCTGCATCTTGTTCAATAGCTCCAGATTCACGTAAGTCTGAAAGCATTGGTCTATGGTCTGGTCTTTGCTCAACAGATCTCGAAAGTTGTGAAAGTGCTATTACTGGCACATCTATTTCTTTTGCTAGTATTTTTAGTGAACGGCTTATTTCTGAAATTTCTTGTTCACGGCTTCCATTAGTTCTTTTATTGCTTCCTTGTACTAATTGAATATAGTCTATTACAACTAGTCCAATATTTTTTTCTAGTTTCATTTTTCTGCATTTTGCACGTATTTCCATAACTGAAATACCTGGTGTATCATCAATAAAAATTTGTGATTGTGATAGTTCTCCTGATGCTTCTGCTAGCTTTTGCCAGTCATCATCATCTATTTTTCCTGTTCTTACTTTATTGCTGTCTACCATTGCTTCACTACATAAAATACGATTTGTCATTTGTTCTTTTGACATTTCTAAGCTAAATATTGCAACTGGTACATTTGCTCTTATGGCTGCATTTGTAGCAATATTTAATGCAAAAGCAGATTTTCCCATTGCAGGTCTTGCTGCTACTATTACTAAATCTGATTTATGAAGTCCTGCTGTTAGGTAATCTAAATCTGCAAATCCTGTTGGTACACCTGTAATTCTTTGTTTTTGGTTATATAATTGTTCAAGTTGTGTAAATGATTCTACTAAAATATCTTTAATTGGCGTATAACCTTTTTGGTTTCTATTTTGTATAACATCAAAAATTTTTCTTTCTGCTGTGTCTAATATATCTTCTACTTCTTCTGATTCATCATATCCTAGTGTAATTAACTCATTTGCAGTTTTTAAAAGTGCTCTTAGGGCAGATTTTTCTTCTACTATTTTAATATATTGTTCAATGTTGGCTGTAGTTGGAACTTTGTCAGGAAGTGTTGCAATATATTCTAGTCCACCAACTTCATCTAACTGTTTCATTGATTGTAGTTCTGCTCTTAAAGTAATAATGTCTACAGGTTCTGCACGATTATATAAATTTAAAATGGCGCTATATATTACCTTATTATCTTCACGATAAAAGTCATCTTCTTTTAGTACTTCTACTGCTGACATTATTGCATCTTTATCTGTAAGCATGCTTCCGTATTACTGCTTGTTCTGCTTCTATATCGTGTGGTGGGATTTTTCCTAGTTCCATTATTTTGCCCCCTTTATTTAAATTTTTTCATTTAATTAATTTATTGTGAAATAACTTGAACATTTAATGTGCCAATTACACCTTCATATAATTTAATAGAAACTGAAAAACTGCCTAAAGTTTTTATAGGTTCTTTCAAATCTATTTTCTTTTTGTCTATATCAATTTTATATTGCACTTTTAAATTATCTGCTATTTCTTTTGATGTAATTGAACCAAAAATTCTGCCATTTTCACCTGCTTTTATGGAAATTTTAAGTAATATTCCTTTTAACTTTTCTGCTAATTTTGTGGCTTCTTCTTTTTCCATAGATTTTTTGTACTGATTAGAGTCTTCTTTTGCTTTAAGTTTTGCCATATTTTCAGCATTTGCTTCTACTGCTAGTTTTTTTGGAAATAGAAAGTTCCTTGCATAACCATCACTAGCATTTATTATTTGGTCTTTTTTTCCTACACCTTTAATATCATTTAATAGTATTACTTTCATATTTTATAACATTCCTTTCCTTAAGCACAAATCTTCTGGCTTTTCTCCTTTAGCTTGCTATTTCTGAAAAGTATTCATTTATGCGGTTAAGTAATTCTTGTTTTGTATCTTCCATTGTCATTCCTTCTACTTGGGCTCCTGCAAGTGTAATATGCCCTCCACCACCTAATTTTTCTAAGATTACTTGTACATTTATATCACCTATTGAACGGCCACTAATGCATATTTTATCTCCTAATTTTCCAAGTACAAATGATGCTGTGATATCGCTTATTGTAAGAAGTTCATCAGCTGCTTTTGCACAAATAATATTTGCATCTTTATCATTTTCTTCGTAAATAGATATTGCAATTGTTTCATTTGTAATTTCTGCGTTTTGAACAATTTTTGATATTTTATTATATGTTTTTAAGTCACTTTGGAACCATTTTTTTACTTTTATAATATCAATTCCGTTTTTTCTTAAATATGCTGCTGCTTCAAATGTTCTAACACCTGTTTTAAATGTAAAGTTTTTAGTATCCATCATAATTCCTGCATATAAGGCTTCTGCCTCTAATGTAGTTAATTCTACTCCCGCTGGTGCATATTCTAAAATTTCGGTTACTAATTCTGATGCAGAAGATGCATATACTTCGTGGAAGTCTAAAATCGTGTCTTCAATGTAGTCTGGGCTTTTTCTATGATGGTCTATTATAACTATTTTGTTGGTTTCTTCTAGCAATTCTGGAACTTCCACATAATTTTTTTTGTGTGTATCTACAATAATTAAAAGCGTTTCTGGTGTTATTTTAGAGGTTGCCTCTGCTTTTGTAATAATTGCTTCATCATATTCTTTTTCTTCTCTTGCTGATTCCATAAAGCTTTCAAGGCTAATTCCTTCTGAGTTGTTTATAATATAGCTTTCTGCATTTAAGCTTTTTGCTAATCTATATAACCCCATACTTGCACCCATGGAATCTATATCTCCATTTGAATGACCCATTATCATAACATTTTTTGCTTCTTGCATTAGCTCTTGAAGTGCTTGTGATACTATTCTTGCTTTAACTTTAGTTCTTTTTTCTACTTCTTGTGATTTTCCACCAAAGAAGCTATATTTTCCGTCTTCTTCTCTAACAACTGCCTGGTCTCCACCTCTACCAAGTGCTATATCAACACCTGCTTGTGCAGATTTGTATTTTTCGTAATTAGATTCTCCTTCAAGTGATATTGAAATGCTTAGAGTAACTGGTATTTTATCAGAAAGCTCTAATTCTTTTATTTCATCTAGAATACTGAACTTACTCTCCTCTAATACTGGTAGATACTTTTTTTCTAAAATACATATAAATGTGTCTCTTTCTGTTTTTATAATTAAGCCTTCAAAAGTAGATGCCCAATCATAAAGTGTTTTTTCTATTTGTGCAAGTACTCCTGGCTTTTCTTCATCTTCCATTCTTTGATTTAATTCGTCGTAGTTATCTATCATAATTAAACCAACACAAATTTGAGATTCGTTATATTTTTGTTCTAATTCAATATTTTTTGTTTCATCTAAAAAGTATAATGTTAGCATATATTCATTTTTAGTTTTAGTGTATTTTCCTAGTATTTCGTATATTTTGTTTCCTATTTCAGCTTCTTTTTGTATGCTTTTTTCTTCTTTTTCTTCATTATTTTCTATTTCTAGTTTTATTTCTTTTAGTAAATCATTTAATATATTGTTAATATCTATATTTGCAAATTCTTTAACAAATTTTGTGCTTTTCCATACTATATTTCCGTTGGTTTCTGCTATTACAAGTGGAAATGGTGAATTTATTAAAGTGTTTTGTGCTGCTTTATCTACACTAAATGTTAGTTCTTGTATATGTTCTGATAACTCAGTTCTTCTTTTTTTATTACTGAAATATGCGTAGATTAATATTAAAGCATATAGTATTATTGCTGGTATAATATAATGTATATTTAGCACACAAATAGTAACTAGTAATAAACCAATAATTACTAGATATATTTTTGTTTTAGATGTAATTCGTTCCCATACTTTTTTATTATTATTTGACATAGTTTCTCCTTTTATATCATGTACTAATTTTACCCTTTTTTTGCACTATTGTCAAATATTATATATGCTAACATGAAAATTTATTTTTAATTTTATATTAAAAAGTAAAAGACTTTTGCCTTAAGATTTTTTAGGTGTTTTTTAATCCTAATTTTTCTTAAGACAAAAGCTTTTTTTGTATAAATTTATCTATTTATTATTTAATATTTCTTCCTTTTCTAAGCCAGTTATTTTAATTACTAATTCCAATTCTATTCCTTCTTCTAGCATTTTTTTAGCAGTTTCTAGTTTTGCTTTTTTCTCTCCTTCTGCTAAACCATCCCTTCTTGCCTCATATAATAATTCTTTTTGGTCTGCTCTTTCAAATTGTGCTTTTATTGCCATCCTTCTTAGTATTTCATCTTGACTTATTTTGTCTAGTTCTTCTTTTGCATCTTTTATATCTTCATTTTCTTCCATTATTTTTGTTACCTCCATATTCTCTGGATTATCCAAAAACATCATCCATTGCAACATCCCATTTTCTTTATTATTTTTATACTCTTCTATTGCTTTTGGCAACTCTATTATAACAATTTCAAAATATTGCGTCAAGATTTTATCTACATATTTTTCTTCTCGTATTTGCCATTTCGTTTGTGATTTTTCTATTTCTTTAAATTCTTTTATTGCATCATCTACTATTATTATACTTATTGTCTTTCTTAACTTTCTATAGTCCTCTCCTATTTGAAAATTTGCTGTATACATTTTTGCCCAGTAACACAAAAATCTTTCTAGCATCATTTCATGTGGTGTTAATTGCATTTCTATATCACATTCTATATTTCCATCTATTATTGCTCTTAAATCTAATCTTCCGTTTTTATCTTGTATATTATTATTTAACAAGTCTTTACTTTTGTCTAATTCTAATTTACTTATTTTTATCTTTAGTATATTTTCAATTAATGATTTTGTTATACTCTCTTTTCCTCTTGTAAAAAGTGCTTGAAATACTACGTCATTTTTTGGCTTTAATATTTCTCCTGCTATTTGATCTACTGCACCATTTTTTAATTTCATAGGCATTCTCCTTCATATATTTATTTATATTATTAGAACAAAAGTAAAAAGCTTAAAATATATATTTATTTTTTATTTAAATTTTTCTTGGAAAAATTAAGATAAAACTTTAAATAGATAAAATTTAACAAATAAAATTCATTTGAAATAAATTTATAATAGATTTTGATTTGACTTAATAATTACCTTTGAACTAAAATACATTGTATAAATTATATTAGAATTTCTATTATATTTCAACAAAAATCGTATGACATTATTTTACATTTTTTGACAAAAATATAGTGTGCAAATCTTCCAAAATTTAAAGACATAAATAAATTTTAATTTAATGCATGTAAAAAGCTGCACAAGGATTTTACCTTGTACAGCTTTTATTTTATAACACAGAAACTCATGATTTTTATATGATATTTTACTTATTTTGCTTAAAGTAAAAACACCATAACTTATTTTTATTCTTTAACTCCCTCTTTATTTTGCTCTGTTTCTTCAGTATTTATATGTGTGTCTTTGTACATTGGAAGACCTGTTCCTGCTGGAATAAGTTTACCAATAATTACGTTTTCTTTTAAGCCTATTAGTTCATCAACCTTTCCTTTAACTGCTGCTTCTGTTAATACTCTAGTTGTTTCTTGGAAAGATGCTGCTGATAAGAAGCTTTCTGTAGCAAGTGATGCTTTTGTAATTCCAAGTAAAATACGTTTTCCTGTTGCTGGCTTTTTGCCTTGAGCTACTGCTTCTTCATTTTTATCTTCAAATTCATGAATATCTACTAAGGAACCTGCAAACATATCTGTTTCGCCATTGTCTTCTACTCTTACTTTTTTAAGCATTTGTCTACCAATTACTTCAATATGTTTATCGTTAATATCAACACCTTGATTACGATAAACTTTTTGAACTTCTTGAATTAGATAATTGTATACTCCTTCTGGGCCTTTAATTGCAAGTATTTCATTAGGGTTAATAGCACCTTCTATTAAAGGATCTCCCGCTTCTACAAAGTCGCCATCTTTAACACGTAATTTTGATCTAAATGGTATAGTATATGTTTTAGAATTATCTTTAGAAGTAACTGTAACTTCTTTCTTTTTCTTGTCTTCTGATATTTTAACTTTACCATCTATTTCAGTAATTACTGCTAATCCCTTTGGTTTTCTAGCTTCAAATAGCTCTTCAACTCTTGGAAGACCTTGAGTGATATCTGCTACACCTGCAACACCACCAGAGTGGATAGTTCTCATTGTAAGCTGTGTACCTGGCTCACCAATTGATTGTGCTGCTATAATACCAACAGATTCTCCTATGCTTACTTTATCACGAGTTGCTAAGCCCATACCATAACATTTACGACATACACCATGTTTTGTACGGCATCCTAGAACAGAACGTACTGGTACTTTTTCCATTCCAGTTGCTATTATTTTTTCTGCTATTTTTTCTGTAATCATTGTATTTGTATCTGCTATAACTTCTTTAGTTGTTGGATCTACAATATCTTCCAATGGATATCTACCAATTAATCTTTCTTCTAGTTTTTCAATTACTTGGTTTCCATCTTTAATATCTTCAACAACAATTCCTTCATGTGTTCCACAATCGTCTTCACGAACTATAATATCTTGTGAAACATCAACTAATCTTCTTGTTAAGTAACCAGAGTCTGCTGTTCTTAAAGCTGTATCTGCTAAACCTTTTCTAGCACCATGTGCAGAAATAAAGTATTCAAGAGCATCTAGTCCTTCACGGAATGAAGATGTAATTGGAATTTCTACTGTTTTACCAGTTGTACTTGCCATAAGACCACGCATACCTGCAATTTGTCTTAATTGGTTTAAGTTACCTCTGGCACCTGATTGACTCATCATATATACTGGGTTTAAATCTTCAAAGTTATTTTTCATTGCTTCTGTAACATCATCTGTTGCCTTTTCCCAAATTTTAATAACTGAGTTATAACGTTCATCATTAGTAATTAAACCACGTTTATATTGTTTTAATACATTGTTTACTTCTTCGTTTGCTGCAGCTAGAATGTCTTTTTTAGCTTCTGGAACTTTAACATCATCTACAGAAACTGTAATACCTGCTGTTGTAGAATGTTTAAAGCCCATTGCTTTAATATAGTCTAGTAATTCTGCTGTTGCACTTAAACCATTGGCATTTATTGATTTTGCAATTATTTTTCCTAAATTCTTTTTAGAAACTGCAAAGTTAATTTCTGGCTCAAATAAGTTTTCTGGTTTAGTTCTATCAACAAATCCTAGGTTTTGTGGAATTCCCTCGTTGTAAATTAATCTACCAACTGTTGTTTCTATTTTACGTGTTTCTAGCACTTCATCTACTTCTTTTTGAATTCTAACAGATATTTTTGCATGTAAGCCTAAGTCATGATTTTCGTATGCAATTACTGCTTCTTCAGGTGAAGAATAGTATGTTCCTTCTCCTATTTCTCCTGGTACTTCCATTGTTAAATAGTAACTACCTAAAATCATGTCTTGTGTAGGTACTGTTACTGGTTTACCATCTTGTGGTTTTAAAAGGTTATTTACAGAAAGCATTAAATATCTTGCTTCTGCTTGTGCTTCTGGTGATAATGGTAAGTGTATAGCCATTTGGTCACCATCAAAATCTGCGTTGAATGCTGTACATACTAATGGGTGAAGTTTAATTGCTCTACCTTCTACTAAAACTGGTTCAAATGCTTGAATGCCAAGTCTATGTAGTGTTGGAGCACGGTTTAGAAGTACTGGATGGTCTTTAATAACATCTTCTAGAATGTCCCATACTTCTGGTCTTAATCTTTCTACCATTCTTTTAGCATTTTTAATATTATGTGCTATTCCACGTCCTACTAGTTCTTTCATAACAAATGGTTTAAATAATTCTACTGCCATTTCTTTTGGAACACCGCATTGATATAGTTTAAGTTCTGGTCCTACTACGATAACAGAACGTCCAGAGTAGTCAACACGTTTACCTAGTAAGTTTTGACGGAATCTACCTTGTTTTCCTTTTAATAAGTCTGATAATGATTTTAAAGCTCTATTTCCTGCACCTGTAACTGGTCTGCCACGTCTTCCATTATCAATTAGGGCATCTACTGCTTCTTGTAACATTCTTTTTTCGTTACGTACAATAATTTCTGGTGCACCTAGTTCTAATAATCTTTTTAAACGATTATTTCTGTTAATTACTCTACGATACAAATCATTTAGGTCTGATGTAGCAAATCTACCACCATCTAATTGTACCATTGGTCTTAAATCTGGTGGAATAACTGGTATTACATTTAAAATCATCCATTCTGGCTTATTTTCAGATAATCTAAATGATTCTACTGTATCTAGCCTTTTTACTAATTTTGCCTTTTTTTGCTCACTTGCTTTTTCTAGTTCTTTTTTAAGTTTTTCTGCTAATTTTTCAACGTCAATTTCTTGTAATAGTTCTTGTATTGCCTCTGCTCCCATTTTTGCTTTGAAAGAGCCTTTGCCATATTTTTCTTCTGCTTCATGATATTCTTTTTCAGATAGTACTTGGCATTTTAAAAGTCCACTTGTACCTTTATCTGTTACAATATATGATGCAAAATATATAACTTTTTCTAGGCTTCTTGGTGAAATATCAAGCATTAGTCCAATTCTGCTTGGTATTCCCTTAAAATACCAAATATGTGCAACTGGAGCTGCAAGCTCAATATGTCCCATTCTTTCACGTCTTACTTTAGATTTGGTAACTTCTACACCGCATCTATCGCAGACAATTCCTTTATATCTTACTCTTTTATATTTTCCACAGTGGCATTCCCAGTCTTTTGTTGGTCCAAATATTCTTTCACAGAATAGACCATCTTTTTCTGGCTTTAATGTTCTGTAGTTAATAGTCTCTGGCTTTTTTACTTCACCTTTTGACCATTCTCTAATTTTTTCATCTGATGCTAAACCAATTTTTATTTTATTAAAAATTTCTAATTCGTCCACTTTTTAGCCCCCTATATTTATTTTTGATAGTTTTCCTTATCTATCTTTGGTTTTCACAATTTCTTTTAAAATAATATACACCGCTGTACAATTCCTTATGGTAATTATTTTAAATTATTGTGAAGGCTATTTAATTTTAGTTATTACTCTACGTGCATCAAACTAATTATTTCATCCTTTGCTTTCGCAAAGTCTGAAACAATAGTTTATGCTTATTCATAAACTCGCTTCTTCTGCCACAGGCAGCGCTCGTTTATTCATCCATTAAGTCTTGGTCGTTTAATAAATTATCTTCGCCTAAATCTGTATCATCTAATAGTATTTCGTCATCATCTAAATCTTCAAATAGGCTGTCATCATCTTCGTCAGTATCTAGTAAATCTATATCGCTTTCGCCTTCTTCAATGTACTCTTGTGCAAGTTCTTCTTCATTTATGACTTGCTCTTCTAGTTTTCTGCTGTCTTCAATACTATTAAAGTCTATTCCGTCTTCTATATTTTCTTTTAGTTCTAACTCTTGGTTATCTTCTGATAATAATCTTACGTCTAGTCCTAAAGATTGAAGTTCTTTTATTAAAACTTTAAATCCTTCTGGAACTCCTGGTTCTGGTACATTTTCGCCTTTAACAATTGCCTCGTAAGTTTTTACTCTTCCTACGATATCATCAGATTTAACTGTTAACATTTCTTGAAGTGTATATGCTGCACCATAAGCCTCTAATGCCCAAACTTCCATCTCACCAAAACGTTGTCCACCAAATTGTGCTTTACCTCCTAGAGGTTGCTGTGTAACTAATGAGTATGGACCTGTTGAACGTGCATGGATCTTGTCATCTACTAAGTGGTGTAATTTAAGCATGTACATAACCCCTACAGTAATTGGATGGTCAAAAGGCTCTCCTGTTCTACCATCATATACAACTGTTTTACCATCTTCGCGAAGTCCTGCTTTTTTTAATAATTCTTTTATTTCTTCATCTGTTGCACCATCAAATACAGGTGTTGCAACTTTAATGCCAAGTGCTCTTGCTGCCATTCCTAAGTGTACTTCTAGTACCTGTCCTAAGTTCATACGAGAAGGAACACCAAGTGGGTTTAATACTATATCTACTGGAGTACCATCTGGCATAAATGGCATATCTTCTTCTGGTAATATACGTGAAATAACACCTTTGTTACCATGACGACCTGACATTTTATCACCAACAGATATTTTTCTTTTTGTTGCAATATAACAACGAATTACTTGATTTACCCCAGGTGCTAGTTCGTCTGAATTGTCTCTAGTAAATATTTTAACATCTACTATAGTTCCTGCTTCACCATGTGGTACACGAAGTGAAGTGTCTCTAACTTCTCTTGCTTTTTCTCCAAATATTGCACGAAGTAATCTTTCTTCAGCAGTAAGTTCTGTTTCTCCTTTTGGAGTAACTTTACCAACTAAAATATCTCCAGGTCTAACTTCTGCACCTATTCTAATAATTCCGTTTTCGTCAAGGTCTTTTAAACTATCATCACCAACATTTGGAATATCACGTGTAATTTCTTCTGGTCCTAATTTTGTATCACGACATTCGCAATCATATTCTTCAATGTGAATAGATGTGTATACATCTTCCTTAACTAGTCTTTCGCTAATTAAAACAGCGTCTTCATAGTTATAACCTTCCCAAGTTGTGAATGCTATAAGTACGTTTCTACCAAGTGCCATTTCTCCATTTTTAGTAGCTGGTCCATCTGCAATTAACTCTCCTGCTTTTACTCTTTCGCCAACACTTACAACTGGTCTTTGGTTAATACATGTTCCACCATTTGTTCTTTTGAATTTTCTTAGGTGGTATGTATCTATTTCGTCTTTTTTATTTCTAATTTGAATTTCATCACCAGTAACTTTTTCAACTATACCATCATTTTCTGCCATTACTGTAATTCCAGAGTCTTTTGCTGCTCTGTACTCAATACCTGTTCCAACTATTGGTGCTTCTGGCATAAGTAGTGGTACTGCTTGACGTTGCATGTTTGCACCCATTAAAGAACGTTTTGCATCATCATGCTCTAAGAATGGAATCATAGCAGCTGCAACAGATACTAATTGTTTTGGTGATACGTCTACAAAATCTACTTGGTTTTTATCTACCATTGTAATTTCTTCTTTAAAACGTACACGAATTCTATCGTTTATGAATTTTCCATTTTCATCTACTGGCTCAGATGCTTGTGCAATAATGTATTTATCTTCTTCATCTGCTGACATGTATACTACTTCATCTGTAACTTTTCCAGTTTTATGATCTACTTTTCTATATGGTGTTTCTATAAATCCATATTCGTTTATAATAGCAAATGATGAAAGTGCTGATATTAAGCCTACGTTTGGTCCTTCTGGTGATTCTATTGGGCATAATCTTCCATAGTGTGTATAGTGAATATCACGAACTTCGAAGCCTGCTCTTTCACGTGATAGACCTCCAGGTCCTAATGCTGAAATTCTTCTTTTATGAGTAAGCTCTGAAAGTGGGTTTGTTTGATCCATGAATTGTGATAATTGTGAGCTTCCAAAGAATTCTCTAATAGAAGAAGTTATTGGTTTTGTGTTAATTAAAGTTTGTGGTGTTATAATGTCTAGGTCTTGAATTGTCATTCTTTCACGAACAACTCTTTCTAGTCTTGTTAAACCAATTCTAAATTGATTTTGTAATAACTCTCCTACGCAACGAATACGTCTATTTCCTAAATGGTCTATGTCATCGACATTTCCTAAGCCATGTTCTAGGTTTAATAAATAACTAATAGATGCTAAAATGTCTTCGTTTGTAATGTGTTTTGGGTTTAATTCATCTATTCTTTCTTTAATAACGTCATGTAAATCTTTTTTGTCAGTTGTATCTATAATAGATTTTAATACTTCATAATTTACCATTTCTTTAATATGTAAGTCGCTTAAATTTACTTTTGGTAAAACACTATGAATATTAACTGTACCATTACCAATAATTCTAACAGGTTTATCTTCTACTTTAACATCTACTATGTTAATACCTGAATTTTGAATTTCTATTGCTACGTCTTCAGGAATAATGTTGTCTTTTTCAACAAAAACTTCTCCTGTTTCTGGATTTACAATATCTTTAAAAGCAACTTTTCCTGTAATTCTAGTTGCTAAACTTAGTTTTTGGTTGAATTTATATCTTCCTACTTTTGCTAAGTCATATCTACGTGGATCGAAAAATAGTCCATTAAATAAGTTTCTTGCAGCATCTGCTGTTGGAAGTTCTCCTGGTCTTAATTTTTTGTAGATTTCAACTAATGCTTCTTCTTGGGTTTTTATTGGATCTTTTGCAAGAGTTTCTTTTAGTTTATTTTCGTCTCCAAATAATTCTAAAATTTGCTCGTCTGTAACTAGGCCGATTGCTCTTAAAAGAGTAGTTACAGGTATTTTTCTAGTTCTATCTACTCTAGCGTAAAATACGTCATTTCCATCTGTTTCGTATTCTATCCAAGCTCCACGAATTGGCATAACAGTAGAGGTATAAATTTTTCTACCTGTTTTTGGATCGAAGTCTTGTGCATAGTAACAGCCTGGTGAACGTACTAATTGGCTTACAACAACTCTTTCTGCACCGTTTATTACGAATGTACCACTATCTGTCATAAGTGGGAAATCTCCAAGATAAATTTCTTGCTCTTTAATTTCGCCTGTTTCACGGTTGATAAGTCTTACCTTTACATGTAATCTTGTAGAGTAAGTTGCGTCACGCTCTTTTGCTTCTTCTAGTGTGTATTTTGTTTTTTCTTCCATGTAGTAGTCTAAGAATTCAAGTACTAAATTTCCTGAATAATCAATGATTGGTGAAATATCTCTTAATACTTCTCCCAAACCTTCTTCAAGAAACCAATTATATGAGTCTTTTTGAACTTGAATTAAGTTTGGCATTTCGATTGAATCGCCGATTTTTGCAAAAGTTTTACGAGAACATTTCTCGTGCTTAATTTCTTTTAACAAAAAAATCACCCCTAAAAAAATATTAAGCAGAATAAAATATATATGATTTAAAATAAGAAGTCCTTCTTGTTTCTATTATTAACATGAAGTTTAAACTTGTTTTCTGCTCTCAAAACACTTTAAACTACATACAATAATAGGCAATTCCTCTTCTTATTTAAATTAACAATAAGGAAAAAAAGTAACAAAAATACGGCTGGCAATTTTATTTTATTGCCAACTGTTATTTTGCCTTTTTTATACGAAATTTGTTAAATAATAACTTTTTTATTTTAACCACCCTATTTATTTTAATATAATTTGCGATTAAAACACATCTAGTATAGTATAACATGTTTTGTACTAACATGTCAACGTTAAATTTGCAATTTCCGTAAGTTTTTTTAAATTTTTGTAATATAATTGCAATATTTTTTTTGTTATAGTAAAATAAGTTTGCTAAAAATTTTTTTAAGTTGTGAAAGGAATAGAAATTATGCCAGTTATATTAAAATATTTAATTACTTTTTTTGTAGGTATGGTACCAATTATTGAGCTAAGAGGTGCAATTCCAATAGGAGTTGGACTTGGGCTTTCATATTTTGAATCATTTATTTGCAGTTTTATTGGAAATATAATTCCTATTTATTTTATTGTTAAGTATATTCGTCCATTATTTGACTTTTTTGGTAGATGGAAACCTTTTAAAGTTATAATAGATTGGGCAAGTGAAAAGGCAACAAAAAATATTGAAAATAATCCACGTCTTCAAAATTTTACTGCTCTAGGATTATTTTTATTTGTAGCAATACCTCTTCCTGGAACAGGAGCTTGGGTTGGTTCACTTATTGCTAACTTTTTAAATTTACCACCTAAAAAGGCAATACCACCTATTGTTATAGGTGTTTTAACTGCAGGAATTATTGTTCTTGCTGTGACTGCTGTTTCTTTTGGTGGAATTAAATATTTATTTTCTGCTGGGTAAAAATTGAAAACTAGTCGTTACTATTCAAGATTTTAGAGTAGCCACAGCGGTTTAATATATATTTTTTCGTGCTTTAGCCAAAGAAAAAATATATATTAAACACAAGTGACGTGGCGGCTAATTTTAAGGCTGTTAATAGTAACAACTAGTTTTTTTAATACTTACACTACAATATTATAGAAATTTTAATAAAAAATGTTTTAAATTCTTTCAAATCCTAGGGTTATTTTAAATAGGTCTCCATCTAGATATATATGGAACTTTCCACCTTGAAGTTCTGTTAAGCTTGATGCTATTGAAAGTCCTAGTCCGCTTCCTTCTGTATTTCTAGATGCCTCTCCTCTAACAAATCTTTGCATTAATTCATCTGCTGAAATATTTAGTTTTTCTTGTGATATGTTTTTCATTTGAATAACTACGCTTTTTTTCTGTGCTACAACATCTAAATATATTCTTGTGTTTTCCAAGGCATATTTAGCAGCATTTGAATAAATATTTTCAAGTACTCTATAAATGTATCTACTATCTGCATTTATAAATATAGGTTCTTCAGGAAGTGTTCTTATTTCTTCTAGTCCTCTTTTTTTGAATCTATCTTCAAACTCCCCAGATACTTGTTTTACGAGTTCTACAACATCTATTTTTTCAATTTGCAATTTTATGCTACCAGAAGATGCTTTTGAGGCTTCTACTAGGTCCTCAGTTAATTTTTTTAATCTTTGTGATTTATTATCTAATATTGTTAAATATTCTCTACATTTTTCATTTGGCATTTCTTCTTTTTTTAATAAATCTACATAGTTTATAATAGAGGTAAGTGGTGTTTTTATATCATGTGATACATTTGTAATAAGCTCTGTTTTTAGTCTTTCGCTCTTTAGGCTTTCATTTACTGCATTAGATAGTCCTCCTGCTATATCTTGTATATAAATGCTAAGCTCTTTTAATACTCCTTTTTGTTCTTCTGGATTTAGAACTATGTTTGTATTTCCTTCATATATACTTTTAATAGCAGTTCTTATTTTTTCAAATTCTCTTAGCCTGCAAAATAAATACCAAAGGCTTAAAAATCCAAGTAAAAGTAAAAGCATTAAATATATAAAAACATTTTTTGATTTTGCTTGTGCTATTCTTGCTGTAAAGAAAAATCCTAAAATGCAAAATGTACCATAATATATTATTAGTTTCGTTGTCATATTTCTATGATCTATTATGCTTTTCGTTCCTTTACCTATTGCATAAATAATAGTTGATTTTACCAATGTATGTGATTTTATTCTTTTTACAATTGTTTCGAATAATAAAATGAAACTCAAATACATTGTAATTAAACCTACTAAAATTCCCATAAGTGAAATTGTAAAAAAGCTTATTCTGTATGATATAATGGCTACTCCAAATCCTATTATAAATATTGAAATTCCTATTATAAGTGCTATTCCTAATTTTAGCTTATCAAACCAAGTTAAATATATATCGTTTGTTTTTTTGCTTTTTCCTATGCCTTTTATAATTAATATTATGCACATTGCTAGTAATGTTACAGCTATTGGCATTATTATTAATAAAGAATTATGTAATTTTATAAGGAAATTGTAGCATATTTTTTCCATAAAATAGCTATCTTTATATGGCAAATTATCTACTAAAATAGTATAAATATCAATATCTTCGTCAGCAATACTAGAAGTAAAAGAATTATATTTAATATTTTCTAGCTTTAAGCTATCAATATTTGTTTGTACTTTTCCATTTTTATAATTCCAATATACTTCGTCTGATTTTAAATTTTCAATAATTTCTTCAATTGTATCAGTTTTAGTTGTAAGAGTTATATTAGTTGTTGCTATTCTAGTTTTATTATTTACAATTAAATATTTAAAGTTTCCTTGCAAATATTGATTATAATATATATTTCCGGCTTTTCCGTTTATATCAGCTTTTGCTTTATCTGTATAACCACCTGAAAAGTAATCGTAAAATACAAAATTGCTTACATTATAAGTGCTTCCTAAATATTTATTTACAAACTTTTCTGTATCATAGTAATTATTGTTACTATTTATTAAAACATCTTCTGATTCTATAACTATAATTGAAACAACGGATGCTAATAATAAAGCTATTAATATTGGTACTAAAATATATGAAATGTTCTTAGCAATTCTTGGAATACATACTAGACTTTGTTTCATTTTATACCTCCTCCTTTATTTTTCTATTATATTTTCTATTTTATAGCCTATTCCCCAAATTACTTTTAGGTATTTAGGCTCTCTTGGGTTTATTTCTATTTTTTCTCTTATGTGTCTAATATGTACTGCTATTATATTTTCTGCACCATAGCATTCTTCTTCCCAAACATTTTTATATATTTGCTCTATTGAGTATACTTTCCCTTTATTTTGGGTTAAAAATTTTAAAATGTTATATTCTGTTGGAGTTAGTTTTACTTCTTTTCCTTCTACTGTTACTTGTTTTGTATTATCATCTATTTTTAAATCTCCTGATACATATATGTTTTCATCATCTTGTAATTTATCTGCAATAGAACCTAAGTGTGTATACCTACGAATTTGTGAATTTACTCTTGCAATTAACTCTAATGGGTTAAATGGTTTTGTAATATAATCATCTGCTCCATTGTTTAAACCTGTAATTTTATCGTAATCTTCTGATTTTGCAGATAGCATAATTATAGGTATTGACTTATCTTTTCGAATTATATTAGCTGTAGATATTCCATCTAAATTTGGCATCATTATATCTAACAAAATTAAATGAATTTCTGGGTTATTTTCTACCTCTTTAAGTGCTTGTTTTCCATCATATGCTTTTATAATGTTATAGCCTTCTTTGCTTAAATAAATTTCTATTGCGTTTACAATTTCTTTATCATCATCAACTACTAAAATATTATACATTTTGTTACCCCTTTTAAATTTTTTTCCCTTTTTCTTTA
Organism: uncultured Clostridia bacterium; assembly: GCA_947626335.1. Lineage (GTDB taxonomy): Bacteria > Bacillota > Clostridia > TANB77 > CAG-508 > CAG-273. Next base: position 31,823 of record CANQRY010000014.1, read on the forward strand.
TATATAATAACACAAATTTATTAAGAAAAAAGATACTAATTTATTAACATTTTATTAAGAAAACAAAATTCAACTTTTACATAAGTAAATTTACTTAAAAAAATATGAGCTTTTTAGCTCATATTTTTTAGTTTTTTGTTGTTTCTAAATTCTATATATTCTTCAATTAGTAATTTAATTACTGTAAATACCGGCACTCCTAAAAACATTCCAAGCACTCCAAAATATGCTCCTCCTATTGTTACAGAGAAAATAACTAATAATGGGCTAATCGATAAAGAGTTTCCTATGATTTTTGGATTTATAATATTTGCATCAATTTGTTGCAAAATAATAACTATTACTGCCATTAAAACTGCCTGTCCTAAGCCTCCTGTAAATATTGTAACTATTATTGCAATAAGCACTGCTACTATTGCTCCAAAGTATGGAATTAAGTTAAATAGTCCTATTATAAATCCTAATAATACTGCATATTTTACGCCAATTAGACTCATTGCAATAGATGTTATAACTCCTACTACTATTGCGTCTATTACTTGTCCTGAAACGAATTTAAAAAATACTTCGTTTGATTTATTAAAATATCTGCTTATTATAGTATATGTATCTTTTTCAAACATTGCATTTGATGCTTTTTTTAAGAAGTTTAAAATTTGAGTTCTTTCTGCTAATAAATAAATTGAAACTATAAGCGCTACAAAAGTATTAAATATTCCATTTACAGCACTGATTGCACCTTTAGCATATTCAAGTATACTTTCTATATTTAAAAATTTATTTAAGTCAATATTTTTAATGGCTTGTGCTATATTTAAAACAATTTCATTTTTTAAAATTGAATCTTCTGGCATATTTTCTAGTGCATCAACTGTGTTGTTGTAATAATTTCCAAAATTACTTACTAAGTCTGTAATACTTTTTACAACTGTAGGAATTACAAATGTTAATGCAATTACTATAATTAATAGTGCAATAATGTATACAGTTATAATTGATAGAGTTCTTGCTTTTTTAGCTATAAATTTAGGCTTTTTTATTTTTTTAAATTTTCTTTCTAGCCCTCTACAAGGAATGTAAAATAAATATGCAATTAGCAAGCCTATAATAAATGGCATTAAAATATTAAATAGCCCTTTTAGCCATTCAGCAATTGTTCCAAAGTTATCTAATAGCTTATATACTCCTATAATTGCTACTCCTAATATAAACCAATAAATCCATTTGCTTAGTCCCTTTTTCTTTTCTTCCATTCTATTTTACCTCTTTTCATTTTTTACTTTATTGTTAGTCCTATTGGACAATGGTCACTTCCTAAAACTTCTGCATAAATTTGTGCTTCTTTTATTTTATTTTTTATTGATTCAGATGTTATAAAATAGTCTATTCTCCAACCTACATTTTTTTCTCTTGCATGAAACATGTATGACCACCATGTATATGAGTCTTCTTTCTGTGGATATAAATATCTAAATGTATCTATAAAACCTGAATCTAAAAGTTTAGTCATTTTAGCTCTTTCTTCATCTGTAAAGCCTGCATTATGACGATTTGTTTTGGGATTTTTTAAGTCTATTTCTTCATGTGCTACATTAAAGTCTCCACAATAAATTACTGGTTTTGTTTTATCTAATTTTATTAAGTAATTTCTAATTTCATCTTCCCAAACCATTCTGTAATTTAATCTTTCTAACTCTCTTTTTGAGTTTGGTGTATATGAATTTACCAAATAAAAGTCTTTAAATTCTAGCGTAATAACTCGTCCTTCTTTATCATGCTCCTCTATTCCTAAGCCATAACTTACATTTATTGGCTTTTCTTTAGTAAATACGGCTGTTCCAGAGTAACCTTTTTTTACTGCACTATTCCAATAGCTATTATAATTTTTAAAAATACTTGCAATTTCTATATCTATTTGGTCTTCTTGCATTTTTGTTTCTTGAACACAAAAAATATCTGCATCTATTTCATTAAAAAAATCTTTAAATCCTTTTGATATAACTGCTCTTAAACCATTTACATTCCATGAAATTAGTTTCATTGTTTTCTCCTAGTTTTATTTTTTATCTATATTAGTTAATATATCACATATTTGTATATTTTTCAATTATATTCTTTCATAAATGTGCTTAGCTCTTTCAATATAAAAAATTTTCTGCATTTACTTTATACATATTTAGCTTGCGAGCTTTACATATTTAAACTAACATGGCTTTGGCTAAGACTTTACATTTTATGTTAAATATGGTATAATTTACCCATGCACATTTTTATAATCCTTTAGCAAAAGCATGTGATGTCGGACATATGCTAAACAACTTAAGTTTATGCATCACCTTAGATTTAAGGAAGGAGAAATAATTATGGAAAACATTGTAAAAATTGTTGGAATTGTTGCAGGATTGATTTTTGCCGTAATTCTTTGTTACTTAGTTGCTAGTATCATAATTTCTATTATTCATGGTTTTTTTGGTTATGGAACTAGAGATGAGATTGAAAATTATCATGTGCGGAAAAGCAGCTCTGATGATAAAGATAACCAAGATGAAGAAACCCACGAGTACAAAGTTACTGTATGTAGCTCTGATGGAAACATTTTAAAGGAATTTGTTATTAAAACAGCTGAAGTGACAGATGAGTTTGGGGAAAATCCAGATATCTTGCTTACAGATAATAATAACAAAGATCATGTGTTGTATACTATTGGTAATTTTGCAGTATTCGTAGATGAAATTTAATCCGACAAAAAAGCAACTTTTCGAAGTTGCTTTTTTATTTGAAAGATTTTATTACTTAAAAAAGTAGCCAGATTTTTTAATTCTGGCTACTTTTAAATTACATTGCACTAAAATATACGTTTCCGCCTATGTTTACACCACTTGCATAACCTGCTGATCTAAATGATAAGTAATTGTGATTTCTTTTTCCGTTTAATGCATCTACAACGGCTCTTTTTACATAGTCTGGGTAATTTCCGTTTAATCTTCTTTTCCAATAATTATCTATTGAATAACAGAACTGACCTCTTGCCTTATATTGGCTTAATGGGTCTGAACCATTATATCTCCATTTACTACTTTCTGCCCTGTTACATGCACATGTAATAACTGCTAACGCACCTTCGTAACTTGAACAACTTTCTTGTGCTGTAATTGCACATAATAAGTCTAATTCTGATTCTGAGTAACTCCATTTTCCTGCATATCTAACTTTTGTGCCACCTCTTGAAGTTACTTGTTGCTTATTTCTTACTTCTACTATTTTATTTACTGGCTTTGTGATTACTTTTGAAGCAATTTCTTTTTTCTCAATTTCTATTCCATTTTGATATTTTACTTTATAAGTAACCTCTTTTAAGCCATCTACACCATATTGTACTATTTTGTCTTGAGTGCTTTTTCCTGTTGCTACCTTTTTAGTAATTGTTTCATAAGGTATTTTTACTTTTTCTACTACTATTTTTTCTATAATAGTATTATAACTTTCTAATATTTCTTCTATTGTAACTTCTGAAGAAGTTTCTACTACTTCTGGAAGTTCTATTTCTTCTGTTTGTTTTGTAATTTTAATTGTGTTATTATCTGATAAGTTTTCTTCTACGGCTGGCGTAACTTTTTCATCTGATAATATTATAATATGATTTTCATCAAGTATTTCTGAAACTTTATGCTTGCTAGTTAATACGTTCATTTCATATCCACTAGAAAGTATAATTTTAACATTATTTATTCTTACGCTAGTAGCACTAACTACTATAGTCATAATGAAAATAAATAAAATGCTAATACAAATTATTTTTTTCAGCGATATTGATGCTTTATCATCACTTTTCATATTAAATTTGTTCCCTCCTTTAAAAGCAACAACTATATTGTACCATTTTTTAGATAAAATGTCAAATTTTGCACTATTTATCAAATGGCTTGGTATGTGTCAAGTAAATGTAGGCAATTTTTTTATCTTTTTTCTAATCCTTCAATGTCAATTGCTTCAACACTTTTAT